>JAZDPN010000006.1:0-23246 GCA_043797545.1 Patescibacteria group bacterium
GAAAATCCGGGTGAAAATTTTTACCGATCGGCGCAACCAAAAAGTACGCGTAATTTTTCTGCATTTTGTCGTGAACGACAATGCGCTTTTTCATTTGGAATAAGTTTAATAAAAAAGCGTAGATTGCTAAAATCCTTCGCACGGAGAGATGGCCGAGTGGTTGAAGGCAACGGTCTTGAAAACCGTCAGACCCGCAAGGGTCTCGTGGGTTCGAATCCCACTCTCTCCGCCAAAAAACTATACTTCGGAAGTTATGACTATAACTATCGCGCTTCAAGAAAAAAAACTTGTGAAAGACTTAGGTATAGTGCTTAAAGACCTTGAGCCTATGGTGAAAAATCCAAAATATTTATGGAATGGTAGAGACATCAAAAATTTTAGTCTTCGGCCAAGAGAAGCATGAGCCAATTGGTTAATCTGCGTTGTATTAAGAAAAATGCATACGAGAGACATCACATTCATGGAGGATGATAATGGAGATGGGTTTATTGTAGACAAAGATAAAAGGATAGTCGTTCCGACAGAACACATCTGCGCATTAGACATTCCTAAAGGTAAAAGATTGCCTAAAGGCGAGCAGAGAGTTATCGATGCAATAAATTCCAAAATTAAAAGGGGGCCTAAGTATGCACAAGGGAAACTCCTAGTAGTATTTTTTGATGGAGCCGGTAAATTCTTCAGAAAAAAAATAAGAGAAAGTATATTCGGAAAACATAATTTTGAAGCCGTATTTTGCATCGGCCTATTAGTTTCTAACGATAAAGGTTATTCTTATTCTGTAACTGAATTTAGAAATTCTTTTAAAGACCAATCTATAACACATAGGGTCGATATAAATGCTGATTTTAACAGTTGGGAAATTTCACAGATAATGCAATAAACAAAATACGTGAAATCTGTCTCACTCATCTCGTGGAATGTGAACGGAATTCGCGCGGTCGCGAAAAAAGGTTTTCTCGAATGGCTCGCGAGCGGACCGGCCGACATCGTCGCGCTGCAGGAAACGAAAGCTGCCGCGAATCAGCTCGGTCCGAATTTGCTCGAACCCGACGGCTACCGCAGTTTTTGGAACGCGGCCGAACGGCCCGGCTACTCGGGCGTCGCGACTTATGCGAAAGTCGCCCCGCTCAAAGTCGAGCAAAATTTTTCCGCGCCAGTTTTGAATGGCGAAGGTCGGATTTTGCTCACCGAGTTCCCCGAGTTTTACTTTTTGAATGTTTATTTTCCGAACGGAAAAATGGGACCGCATCGGCTCGAGTTCAAACTGAATTTTTACGACGAGTTTTTGAAATTGATCGAGAAATTACGGAAGAAAAAACCGATTGTTTTTTGCGGCGACGTAAATACCGCGCACGAGCCGATCGACCTCGCGCGACCAAAAGAGAACGAAATGATTTCCGGTTTTTTGGAGGTCGAACGAAAGTGGCTCGACAAAGTCGTCGCGAAAAATTATCTCGACGCGTTTCGTTTCTTGCATCCGACCGAGCAAAAATTTTCGTGGTGGAGTCAGCGCAGTCGCGCGCGCGAACGGAATGTCGGTTGGAGAATTGATTATTTTTTTGTGTCGAATGAGCTGAAAAAAAATGTTTCCCGCGCGGAAATTTTGGACGAAATCGAAGGCTCGGATCACTGTCCGATTCTGCTCGAACTGAAGTTTTAAAAATATAGAAGTCGGCGCGGCGAGCGAAGCGAGCCGCGCGAAGTAAAAACAGTGTCCCGACATTGCGAAATTTTTGCCTGCCTGCCGGTAGGCAGGTCCACCGGATTGCCGACGAGCGAGCGCTAAAAATTCGATGTTTGAAGTCCGCCGCAGCGGACGAGTTTCGAATTTTTAGCGAGTGAGTCGACGCAATCCGCAAAAATTTCGGATCGTCGGGCAGTTTTTTGTGCTACTTTTTTGCTGTCAAAAAAGTAGCGGCACCGCGCCAGCGAAAAACTTAATCACATCTTCACCGGCGCACTTACCCCGATCAAATCCTCCAAAACAATTCGCAAAACTTCTTTAGTGATCGCGACTAGCCGGAGTCGCGCCGCAGTGAGCTCCGGATTTGCAGAATCGACGACGCGACAGTTTTCATAAAATTTGTGGAAAGTCGCGGCAAGCTCACTCGCAAAATTCGTCAGCTGGTTGACTGAATAACTTTGCGCGATCTCAGCTACTAGTTCGGGCAGCTCAGCCAATTTTTTAATCAAATTAAATTCGCTCGGATCGACGAGCAAATCGATTTTGCCTTTTTTGAAATCGAGAACTCCGGCCTTTTCAAGAATTGAAGCGAGCCGCGTGTGCGCGTACTGCACGTAAAAAACCGGATTGTCGGCCGACTGTCTTTTCGCCAAGTCGAGATCGAAATTGAGATGCGTATTCCAATCGCGCATCACGAAAAACCAGCGCGCCGCGTCTGCGCCGACCTCGGAAATAAGATCGTCCATCAATTCGAAATTGCCTGCGCGCTTCGACATCCGAATTTCTTTACCGTCGCGAAATAATTTAACGAGCTGCGTGATGATGATTTGCAAATCTTTTTTGCGACCGAGCACTTCCGCTGCCGCGAACATCCGCCCGAGGTAGCCGTGATGATCGGCGCCCCAGATGTCGATCAATTTGTCGGCGCGTGCGAATTTGTCGGCGTGGTACGCGATGTCCGCCGCGAAGTACGTCCACTCGCCGTCCGCTTTGCAGAGCACGCGATCTTTGTCATCGCCGAAATCCGAAGTACGCAAAAATGTTGCACCGTCTTGCTCGTAAATTTTCGCGCTGAACTTTTTCAAATTTTTCTCAATCAATTTTTCGTCGTGCAATTTCTTTTCGGAAAACCAATGGTCAAACTCGACGCCCATTTTTGCGACCGCCGGACGAATTTCCTTTTCGAGCAAAATCGCGAGAAACGCCTCGCCTGTTTTTTTCGGATCGGCGGAAATTTTGTCGGGATATTTTTCGGCTAGCTCACGAATGTACTCACCCGCATAAAATTCGTCTTCCTTCGGGATTTTGCCTGCCGCCGCGAGAATCGATTTGCCGAGCGTCGCGATTTGATTGCCCGCGTCGTTGATATAGAACTCACGCGCGACGTCGAATCCCGCGCGCGCCAAAACTCGCGCGAGCACATCCCCACCGAACCCGCCGCGACCATTCGCGATCGTGAGCGGCCCGGTCGGATTCGCCGAGATGAATTCGAGGAGAACTTTTTGACCTTTGCCGATCTTGGATTGCGCGAAGCCGCTCCCCGCTTTTTCGATCTCGCGCAAAGTCGCATGAAAAAATTCCGGCGCGAGAAAAATATTGATGAAACCCGGACCAGCGATTTCGGTCTTCGCGATGAATTTATTTTCGGAAATTTTTTGCGCAATTTCGGTCGCTAGTTCTCTTGGATTTTTGCCAATTTTTTTGGCGAGAATGAGCGCCACGTTTGTCGCGAGATCGCCGAATTTCGGGTCAGGCGGGGTCTCGAGCGAGAACTCGGTCGGCTCGGTGAGCGCACTCGTGATCAACTGCTGGATCGCAGAAAACATACTGTGATTTTAGCAGGAAAGTTATTTTTTAAGCTAAATTGGCTGAGATTATCCGATTTGAATGGGATTTTAGAAAGTCTTAATTTAGGGCTTGCCAAAATAAATTTTTGTATATAAAATCACCCGCCTCAAATCTAAAAACCCAATGCTGGAAGGACAAAAACATCGCGAGCCAACTCCGAGAAGTCTCTTGATCACACCTGGTGATCAAGAGGGCAAATTGAGAAAGGGGCAAAGAATCGGAGTGCAAGCACACCTGCACGTCATAGATCTCGAAGACAGCGTCGGCCCTGACAACAAGGGTCTTGCTTTACAAAATGCAATTCAGTTAATTACTGGGGACTCGCCAATAGTCACACCTTTAGTTTTAAGATTGAATTCTTTGAATCCTGAAGTTGGTAGGGGTTTTGCAGATGATCTGCGCGATCTCGGCGGCCTGCTTGGAAATCCAAAATATGTTAACCGAGAAAGGCTAAGGTTGTTGATGATACCAAAGGTAAATAACGCTACAGAAGTAAGAGTAATCGAGAAACAACTTCAAGATTTGAGTATACCTCAAAGCCTCAGACTTATCTGGATACTAGAGACTGCTCAAGCCATTGAAGAACGAAAAGAAATTATTAAAGAGTCTAGATTAGCTTGCGCTATTCTTTTAGGCTGGGAGGACTTAAGCATAAGTTTAGGTATGACAAGTAAACCGGAAAATATATTCGACAATGAAGCATTAAAAAGTGTGGCGACTAAAGTAATCGGAACAGCAAAAGCTAGCGGCCTTCTCGTTTATGATGGTGTCAACAAAAATATTGAGAATCCACTCGCATTAATTGCACAGTCAGAGTCAATGAAGGCAATTGGTGCAAATGGAAAATTGGCCATACATCCAAATCAAATTCCACACATAAATAGGGCATTCAGGCCGTCCGACTCTGAGGTTGCTTGGTCTAGAAGAATTGTCGATAGTGTTCCAGAAAATTGGGATGGTGGAGCTTTCAGCTGTAATGGAGAAATGGTCGAAAGAATGCATCATATTTTGGCAATGAAGATTTTAGATGAGGTTAAAGCCATCGAAGCTGCCGAGGCTGCCATAAGGGAAAGGGGGGGAATGGCCGCCACTGCTTAGATTAAGTAAAAACAATACCTGTGATCACAATTCAATTTTATTGTTTTTTATAAATTCCCTAAAATGGACGAGTTAGATGAATAATTCAAGATCACCTAAAAATATCGCCTCTCAAAAAAACGGCCTTGAGGAAAACCTGCGCCGAACTAAAAGTAGTGAGGATGTTTTTGATTTGGCACTGCAATCTTTTTTGAGGCTTGGTTTTGATCGCGTTCGCATTTGGCTAATCGATGACAGGACTCAAGAAGTCCGCGGCGGAAAAGCCAGTCATATTCCTGAAGATATTTTCCGCAAAGCGCAAAGTTTTCGAGCAATCAAAAATACACCTTATTTTAAAAATAAAAGGGCAATCAAAAAACCAACGCTAAATCGTGAATCGTCACCTCTAAAAGGCATGATCGCGCAATCTTGCGATCAAGCAATCGGACAATCAATTGAGTTCCCGATGTTCGTCGGGACAAAACTAATCGGGACAATCAATGTGGACAACACTATCACAAATCACCCACTTGACCTCAAAAAAGCAGAAGGATTAATGCCATTAGTAAATAACATAGCTATTAATCTAGATCGGACGCTGCTAATCGAGCAATTATCAAAAACTGAAAACGAGCTAAAGAAAGAAACTGGAACCCTAGAGAGTTTTCAGACGGCTAGCGAAAAGCTACGCGCCGCACATAGCAAAAACGAAGTTTTTAATCAGACTATTCAAATATTCTTAAGAATGGGATTTGAGCGAGTGAGAATTTATCTAGCTGATGATCAGTGCAATCAAGTGCGAGGAGCCAAGTGCAGTTATTTACCAGATGAAAAATTCAGAAAAGCTATCCTGACTCTTTCTAAAAAGAATCCAGCAAACCAAACTCTAGCCAAGATCATCAAAAGAAAACCCTTTCGCAACACCTACAACCCAACTTTGGTTCATCGACTGAAAGATAAACTCGCCCGAGACACTGTCGTGATTCCAATGGTGGCAGGAGAAAAATTAATCGGATCAATCAGTTTAGATAAAGCAATCAGCAAAAAAAACGTAAGCCTGAAAGATATTGATTCGAGAGTCATGATTTTTGTAAACCATGTTGCTCTTTCATTGAATCGGATTATCGCCGATGAAAAAATCAAAAAAGCCAGTCTGGATCTCAAGAACAAAGTCGCTGAAGCAACCAAAAACCTAATTAGCGTAGGCAAAATTTTGCGTGCTGCGCAAGACAAAAATGACATCATCAATTTCACAATCGCAACATTCCTAAAATTTGGCTTTGATCGAGTCAGGTTTTGGCTGATCGATGAGGAAAAAGGAATTTACAGCGGTGCAAGATGCAGCTACATGCCAGATAAAAAATTCCAACAAGTGCAACTAAGCCTGAGGGACGAAAATCTACCAAGAGATTATTCTTTTTTCCTCAAGCTCAAGAAACCGTATGTCAACCGGAATTATCCGATTTTAAAAAAGTTTTTCCATGATTTCGGCATGCCGTTTACATTGGAGTTTCCTTTGATCGCAGGCAAGCATCTTTTGGGGATCGTTTCAGTGGATAATGCTTTTTCAAAACGGGAAATCGATATTGCTGAAGCCGACGCCAAAATTTCACCGCTGGTGAACCACATTGCGCTGAACTTTAATCGTATCATTGCTGAAGAAAAAATCCGCGAAGCCAATCACAACCTTAAAGAAAAAGTCACCGAGGCAACTACAGAACTAAAAAACAAAAATACCGAACTCGAACACTTGGCCAATTTCGATGACCTCAGTCGCCTCCCCAATCGCCGCGCTTTTGAAAAAAAATTAGAGGAGGAGTTCAGGAAGACAGGATCTCAACGCACACTTTCGCTCGCGATGATCGACATTGATTTTCTCAAACATCTCAATGATACGCGCGGACACGAAGCGGGTGACCGACTAATCACAAAGGTTGGCGAAATTTTGAGTCAGGATAAAGGGATCGATTTCGCCGCACGCTTCGCCGGAGATGAATTTGTTTTCCTGCTAATCAAAAAATCGAAGATCAAACGTAACCAAATTTTGACCAATGTAATTGCCAAAATTAAAAAAGCGACTGGCCACAGCGTGAGCATCGGCTGTGCGAGTGCACCACAGCAAATGATCAAGTCGACAATTGATTTGACTCGGCGCGCTGATGACGCACTGTATCACGCGAAACACACTGGTCGCAGTCGCTTCGTCTGTGCCGACGATAATGCTGAACACATCGCGCCGCTCACCGAGCGGCGTGCCGACTTACAAGCTATCGAACAACAAGGTACTTTCGCGATCGATTACATTCGCCAGCTGCGCATGATGAATCAGCTCGCTGAATTGATGCGTAAAAATATTTCTGAAAAAGAAATTGCCAAAAAAATCGCGCGGCTTTTTTGCGCCAATTTAGGATTCAAAAGAGCGGGTGTGTTTCTGCAGGGAGAAGCAGACCAAAAAATCCACTTCGTGGCTCAGGCTAATTTTGATATTGTCTTAGCAGAAAAAATTATTCCCGATAAGACACTTTCCTTGTTGTACTCTCGGATCAAAAGAATCATGCAGGCACGCAAAGTCGTCGAGCTGAGCGGAGGGGAAATGCCAACAATTGTGCGAAAACTTTTTGATATAAAGCGAGTCTTGATCGTACCACTCATCGGCCGAACGATTGTTTTGGGAGTGATCATCGCCGAATGCGAACCAAATAAAATTTTCCGCAAAAGTGACTTTGATTTTTATCTCACGCTCGGCGATCAAATCGAGACTGGGCTTGTAAAAATGCGTGCGCTGAAATCAATTCAAAATTTTAATCAAAAACTAAAAAAAGAAATCGGCATCGCAACTCACCAATTGCAAAAATATGCACACTCGCTCGAAGAGCAAATCGCGGACAACGCGGAGCTGCGCGAAAAAGAAAGGCGCACGCACTTTGAATTGATTTCTTCGCTGGTCACCAGTCTCGACGAAAAAGATGTTTATACGCGCGGTCATTCTGTCCGAGTCGCGAGCTACGCTGTGAAACTCGGGCGCGTCGCCGGATTGAGCGAAGCGCGACTTTCGAATTTGCGCTACGCAAGTTTGTTGCACGATGTCGGCAAAGTCGCGATTGACCAAAGCGTGCTCAATAAACACGAAGCGCTGACCGAAAACGAAACTCAAGAACTCGAAAAGCATCCGATCATTGGCCAGAAAATTGTTTCTGGAGTTAGATTTCTGGAGGCCGCGGGACATACGATTCGCCATCATCACGAACGCTGGGATGGTAGCGGCTACCCCGATCGTTTGCGCAAAAATAAGATTCCGTTTGAGTCGCGAGTACTTGCGATTGCCGACTCTTACGACGCGATGATCACCAGGCGCAGTTACGGCAAAAAAATGTCGCGCGCCGAAGCAATCCGTGAGCTCGAGCTCGGTAGCGGCAAGCAGTTTGATCCCCAGCTCGTTCGCATTTTTGTGAGGCTGCTGCATAGCGGCAGGATCCGCGCACCCCAGGTTAAGCTCAGCCAAAAGTAAGATGCCCGCCCTGCTTTTCTTTGGCGAAAACTCCTACCTGCTCCGCCGCGAGCTGCAAATTTTAATAAGCGATTTTAAAAAGCAGGAAGGCGATCTGAATCTCGCGATTTTGGAAGCACGCGAGGCGAGCGAAGACACAATCATCGCAGCAGCTGAGACGCCGCCTTTTTTGGGTAAGGCGCGACTAGTCATCGTGCGCGATTTTGATTTCAAAAAATCAGCCGAGCAGTTGGCGACTTTCGTCGAAAACTTACCTGAACATGCGACCTTACTTTTGACAGCCAAAAAACCGGATGCGCGCACGAGACTTTTCAAAGCTTTTCGCAGCGCTGGTACGATCAAGGAATTTCCGGCGCCCAAACCAGCTGAATTCAAAAAGTGGATCGTATCAGAACTCGCGCGCCAAAACTTGGCGGCCGAGCCGGCCGCGGTTGAGCTCCTAGCAACTTTCACCTTGGGTGATTGCGAAACGGCTATAAACGAAATTGTGAAATTGAAAACTTTTGCCGGTGAGCGCCAAATCTCGCGCGGCGATGTCAAATTGCTGACTCATCCGAATCTACATACTTCGGTTTTTAATTTGACCGATGCGATCGGCGAACGCCGCATCGAAAGCGCGTTGGCAGATCTCCGCGATATTGTCGCGCGCGGCGAGAACCTCGTCCAAATATTTTTCATGGTTGTCCGCCAATTCAGGATCTTGTTAAACCTCAACGCCTTGGCAAATCGCCATCTGCCACCGAGTGAAATCGCGCGCGCTTTAAAATTGCACCCTTTCGTAGTTCAAAACTCTTTACGCCAGGCTCGTAATTTTTCTCAGACTGAATTACTAGCGGCACACACCAAGCTCTTGAGGATCGATACCGCGATAAAAACCGGTAAGCTTAGCTACTCCTCAGCCAATCCCGCCGAGTTCGCACTTGCGCTCGAAAAATTCATCGTCAGCTTTGCATGAAACATGGAGCACGCAACATAGGGCAATTTGAAATATCAAAATAATGTTTTAAAATCCACTTTGGAACTGTTTCATGTTCCATGCTTTATATTTCATGAAATGCAGCTTGGTATTTTTTATTCGCATCCGCGCTTCGAAGAAAAAGCTCTTTTTGCTGCAGCCGAAAACGATCCGTCCATTGAGCTCATCAAAATTCGAGATAATGAAATTGAGCTCGACCTTCACGAAAAGTCGCCAATTTTGAAATGTGATGTCGTACTGCTGCGAAGTGTTTCACACACGAAAAATTTTTATCTCGCGAAATTTTTGGAATCGAAAAACATCCCGGTCGTGAATAATTTTCGGACGATCGAAATTTGCGGCGACAAATTTTTGACTTCGATCGAGCTCGCAAAAAATAAAGTCCCGACTCCGCGAACGAAAGTTTGTTTCGATGACGAGTCGGCGCTCGCGACGATTGAAAAATGGGGCTACCCCGTCGTGATGAAACCGGTCGTCGGCAGCTGGGGTCGGATGCTGAGCAAAATTAATGATCGGGACGCGGCGGAAACCGTGCTCGAACACAAAACCGTGCTCGGCGGCATCACGCATTCGCAGATTTTTTACATTCAAGAATTTATCGAGAAGAAAAAAAGTAGCGACATTCGCGCGATCGTGATCGGCGACAAAGTCATCGCCGCGATGCGGCGAAAATCGGCGCACTGGATCACGAATACCGCGCGGGGTGCGACGACCGAGCCGTACAAGATCGATTCGAAATTCGAGAAATTGGTTTTGTCCGCGGCAAAATCCGTCGCGGAAAAACCGGCTTTGCTCGGGGTTGATTTGGTCGAGACAAAAGAGGGTTTGAAAGTCGTCGAGGTAAATTCGGGCGTGGAATTTCACGGACTCATCGAGACGACCGACATCGACATTCCGAAGAAGATCGTGGAATTCTGCAAAAAAGCGGCACGGTGATAAAATGCCGCAATGAAACTCGAAGCGATTATCGGTCTCGAAATTCACGCGCAGGTCGCGACGAAAACGAAAATGTTTTGCAGTTGCGATAACGACGCTTTTGGCGCAGAACCGAATTCTAGGATTTGCCCGATCTGCACAGGCCAGCCCGGGACTTTGCCCGCGCCGAATAAAAAAGCACTCGAACTCGGGATCAAATCCGCGCTCGCGCTCGGCTGTTCGATCCCGGAGAAATCGAAGTTTGATCGCAAAAATTATTTTTACCCCGACCTGCCCTATGGCTACCAGATCTCGCAATTCGACGAGCCGATTTCGATGAACGGAAAAGTCGCGATCGAAATCGACGGCGCAAAAAAAGAAATCGGGATCACCCGACTTCATCTGGAGAACGACGCCGGAAAATTGACACACGTCGGTAATTTTTCACTTTGCGATTACAACCGCGCGGGTACGCCGCTGATGGAAATCGTGAGTGAACCAGACATTCGTTCCGCCGCGGAGGCAAAAATTTATGCCGAGGAAATCCAGAAAATTTTGCAATTCGTCGGCAGCTCCGGCGCCGATCTTTTCAAAGGCGAAATGCGTTTCGACGCCTCGGTGAGCCTGCGTGAAGTCGGGACGGCGAAATTGAATCCGCGCGCTGAGATCAAAAATTTGAATTCTTTCAAGGCACTCGAATCCGCGATCGAATTCGAAATCGCCCGACAGAAAAAATTGTGGGCAGATGGCAAACCACCGCACGGCGATACGACGATCGGCTGGGACGATGAAAAAGGCGAAACATTTTTGATGCGCGAAAAAGAGTCGGCCGCGGACTACCGCTATTTTCCCGAGCCGGACATCCCGCCGCTCGTGCTCGAAAAAAAGTTCGTTGAGAAATTGCGCGGTGAATTGCCCGAGCTTCCACTCGCCCGCCGCGAAAGATTTGTGCAGCAATTTGGCGTTTCGGAGGACGATGCACGCACGCTGACTTCGAGCAAAAATCTCGCGGATTATTTTGAAAAAGTTTGTGAAATTTCCGGCGACGCGAAAAAATCCGCGGCGTGGATTTTGAGTGAATTACTCGCGCGGATGAATGAAGCCGATTTGAAAATCGACGCGCAAAAAATTTCCGCGGAGAATCTCGGTACACTCGTGAAGAAAATTGCGAGTGGAGAAATTTCGGGAAAAATCGGCAAAGAAGTTTTCCCGGAAATGTGGGAGTCGGGAAAATTAGTCGACGACATTTTGAAAGAAAAAGGTATCGAGCAAATTTCGGATGACGGCGCGCTGGAAAAATTCGTCGATGAGGCGATCGCCGCGAATCCTTCCGCGATCGAAGATTTCAAGAATGGGAAAGATCGTGCGCTCGGCGCAATCGTCGGCACGGTGATGAAGCTCTCGAAAGGTCAGGCCAACCCCGCAAAAGTGAATGCGATTTTGCAAAAGAAGCTTGGGCGATAAATTTGCGTCGCGGAATTTTCTGAGCTAAATTTGTGTTCGATGTTTGCCACCTCTGCCGACATTCTGAATGTCGTCCTTGCCGTCTCGATCGGTCTCGTCGCGCTCTTTCTCTCGATCGCGCTCTTTTACGCGATTTTCGTTTTGCGTGATCTCAGTGAGACGACTCGCGCCCTGAAAAAAGTCGCCAGTAAAGCAAATGACATTTTGATCCAGCCGGCCAAGTTGCTGGCTTTCCTCTTTACGAAAGCTAAGACTATTTCCGAGCTGGTCGAGAAGCACGTTGCAAAAAGGTCAAGTCGCAAATAAATCCCATCCTCAGTTTTAAGCCGCCCGACTCGCTGCCAGTATTTTTTGCCAGTCGGCGATTTGAAGATCTTCGGGCCGCAGATCGAGATCGATTTTGGCGCGCGCGAGAATTTCTTCCGCAACCGCTTTTTTCGCTGGAAAACCCGCGACGAAACTCCCCCGGATTTTTTTACGTGGCGCACGAAAACCAGCTTGAACGATTTTGAAAAAATCTTCCAAATCGGTGCGCTGAATTTCTGATTTTTTTTTCAAACGGATTTTGAGAACCGCTGAATCGACTTTGGGCGGCGGCAGAAAACTTTGTGGTTTGACGATCGCGACGATTTCCGGCGCGCCGAAAATCCGAACTTCTAGCGCGAGCAAAGATAATTTTTTCGAGTCGCAAATTTTCTCAGCAACTTCTTTTTGAACCAACAAAACCGCAAGCTCAGGTGGAGAATTTTCCAGAAAAAATTTTCGCAAAATCGGCGAAGTCAGATAATAAGGGATGTTGGCGATCAGTTTGAAATTTCGCTTGGGCGGGCTAAACCGACGAACGTCCAAGTTGTGCAGCTCGACATTTGAGTGCTCGGCTAAATTTTTTTGCAGCGTCGGAAAAATTTTGCGGTCGAATTCCAACGCAATCACTTTTTGAACCTGGGAAGCCAAGGCTTGAGTCAGACTACCTAAACCTGCCCCGATCTCGACAACTTCATCCGAACTACGCAATTCACCAGCCTCTAGAATTTTTTCCAAAACTTCAGCATCAACCAAAAAATTTTGGCCGAGAGCGTGATCAGCATGCAAGCCGTTTTTTTGTAAAAATTGCGCGAGCTTGAGCGAATCGATTAATTTCATTTTTCGAGTCGGACGAGCTTGAGCGAATCGCCCGCGCCAGACAAGATTTTGACATTCTCTTTTGGAATTCCGAATTCCTCAGCCAAAAACTTGGACAGCTCGAGATTGGCCTTGCCTTTTTCGGGCACAGCCGCGATGCGAATCTTGAGCGTCTCCTCATCGAGGAAACCGACAATCGCATTCATCGCGGATTTCGGAATGACTTTGACACGCAAAGCCAGGCGACCCGATTTTTCAAATTCGGCAAAAAGCTCGTTTAAGGTTTTCACGCCGCGAGCTTAGCCGACTTTGGCTGAAAATAAAAAACTATTTTTTTGTTCGCCTCAGTCGCCACTTTTGAATCTTTTGGTGGTCACCAGTCAGTAAAATTTTGGGGACTTTTAGTCCGCGAAAATTTTCCGGTCGGGTGAAATGCGGATACTCTTTCTTGCCAGCCAGCTTCGCAGAGAAGCTTTCTTCTTCGACTGATTCATTTTTACCGACGACGCCGGGAATCAGCCGGGAAACCGCGTCAATGAAAACCAAGGCGGGTAATTCGCCACCGGTCAGAACAAAGTCGCCCAAGGAAATTTCGAAGTCGACTAGCGCTTCGATAAATCTTTGGTCGACACCTTCGTAATGGCCGCAAACCAAAATAAGCCGTTCTGAATTTTGGGAGAATTTTTCAGCCATTGGCTGGGTAAATTTCTGGCCGCGCGGCGTGAAGTAAATGACTGGAATTTTCTTTTTGGAACGACCGCGAATTTTCTGAACTGCATCGAAAAGTGGTTGGCACGCCATCACCATCCCCGCTCCACCACCGAATGGACGATCATCGACTTTCCGCCATTTATTTTTCGCGAAGTCGCGCAACTGGTGCAACCGCACTTCAATCTTTTTTAATTTAATCGCGCGCGCCAGAATACTCGAATTCAGAATTGACTCAAAGCTCTCGGGAAAAAGCGAAATAACATCGAAGCGCAGCATGGCGAAATTCTAACAAAAAACCCCGCCGAGGCGGGGCTTTGTTTTTTGAATTTGGGAACAAATTAATGTTTCATCTTTTTGCGAATGAAAGCCGGCACCTCGAGATCGTCCTCAGCTTGGGCCGGACGAGCCATCGGAGCGCCGAACGAACGTGCTGAGACGACTCGCTTCGCGGCAGCCGCCTTCGGCTTATCCTCGAAACCCGTCGCGATGACTGTAATCTTGATTTCGCCGGTGTAGCTATCGTCAATGACCGCACCGAAGATGATATTCGCACTCGGATCAGCCGCCGCCGTGATGACCTTGGCTGCTTCGTCGACTTCGAACATGGAGAGGTCGTTGCCGCCAGTGACGTTGAAGAGTAAGCCCTTCGCACCGTCAATCTGCTGCTCGAGCAGCGGCGAATCGATCGCAGCGCGAGCCGCTTCGACGGCACGATTCTCACCAGTGCCATATCCGATTCCCATCAAAGCCGAGCCGGCATTTTGCATAATGTTTTTGACGTCCGCGAAGTCGACATTGATCATGCCATGGACAGTGATGAGATCAGAAATCCCCTGCACACCTTGACGCAGCACGTCGTCGACAACAATGAAGGCATCTTGAATCGGAGTTTTTTTATCAATGATCGAAAGAATTTTGTCATTCGGAATCGTAATCAGCGTATCGACTTTCTCTTTGAGCGAATCAATCCCGCTAACTGCGCGTTCGCCACGTTTCTCACCCTCGAAAGTGAAAGGCTTGGTGACGACCGCGACAGTCAAAGCACCGGCCTCTTTGGCCATCTCGGCTACAACTGACGAAGCACCCGTCCCTGTGCCGCCGCCCATGCCGCAGGTGATAAAAACCATATCGGTATTTTCTAGGTGCGCGCGAATTTCCTCGGAAGATTCCTCCGCCGCCTTCTTGCCGACATTGGAATCTGACCCAGCCCCCAAGCCGCGAGTCGTGCCTTTGCCGATATTGATTTTGGTCGGCGCGTTGTTGTGATAGAGCGCCTGCGCATCGGTATTGACCGCGATAAACTCAACCCCGGAAACTTGGGCTTTAATCATTCTGTTCAGCGCGTTGCAACCCGATCCACCGATCCCAATTACTTTGATCTTGGCGACTGGCGAGATACCAGGATGAATTTCTTGGACCGAACTTGCTCTCTTCGGAGCGCCACCGAAAAGGTTTTTGAAGCTGTCTGCAGACATGTTTGGGGGGTTAGGTTGGAATTATAA
Organism: Patescibacteria group bacterium; assembly: GCA_043797545.1. GTDB lineage: Bacteria > Patescibacteriota > Gracilibacteria > JAHISY01 > JAHISY01 > JAHISY01. Next base: position 14,808 of record JAZDPN010000006.1, read on the forward strand.
ATTAAATTTTTGGGAAGCGAGAATCGCTTGAATAAATTTTGTTTACGGCAAAAGCTTCTTGAAGAAATTTTTTATTCCCTCAAAAGTCCGCCCGAAGTCGACATTCGCGAGTGAATAATTGCGCGAGGAACCCTTGGCACCGAAAAGGATTAAACCGATTGCGGTCGCGTAAGCTGGATCATCAATCTTGTCGACGATACCATCGACTTCAATCGGGAAACCGATCTGAACAGGTAAGGAAAGTGTCTCGCGGGCCAGCTCAATCAGCTCGGGAATTTTCGCTCCGCCGCCAGTAATCACCGCACCGGCTGGTAATTGACCATCTCGTTCGATCGAGGCCAGTTTTTCATTTACCATCGAGAGAATCTCGTGATAGCGGGCGTGAATAATCTCGGCCAATTGGCGGCGTTCGACCACTTGGGAATCCGCTTTGGAAATCGCCGCTAGATCAATCGTCTCGCGATCGGAAACATCAGCCGGCTTGGCAGTACCGTATTCGATTTTTAATTTCTCGGCCGCATCGACGCTCGTACGCAAACCGATCGCAATATCATTGGTGACTGAATCGCCGCCGACCGGCAAAACAAAGCTCGCAATCACGACTCCCTCTTCGAAAACTGAAATGCCAGTCGAGCTCGCACCGATATCGATCGCAACTACGCCAAGTTCTTTTTGGCGTTTGGAGAGTACTGCCTCGGCGGCTGCCAAAGGCGCCGGGATGAAATCATCCACGTCGACTCCTGATTGGTGGACTGAATTTTCTAAGTTTTTGAGAGCCGGAGACAGGCCGGTGATGATGTGCGCCTCAACTTCAAGTCGGACACCCTTCATGCCAAGCGGATTGCGAATCCCGGTCTGATCATCGATAGTGTAATTCTGCGGGATGACCCGGAGAATTTGGCGGTTGGAAGAAATGTTAACTGCCTGGGCCGCCTCAAGCACACGCTCAACATCCGCCGCGCTAATTTCGCCACCGTGTGGAACAGCGATCACGCCTTTGGAGTTGATCGAAGTGAGATGTGCCCCGCCAACCGCAATCACGGCATGGTGAATCGGCGCTCCGCTCATCCGCTCGGCATCCTCAAGCGATGCTGTGATCGCCGAAATCGTCTCGTTGACATCGACGATCGCACCCTTACGTAGGCCAGCTGAAGGCGAAACACCCGCCCCAACTACATTCGGCAAAACATCCCGCTCACCGATATTCGCAATCACAGTCCGAATCTTGCTGCTACCGATGTCGAGACCGACTACCATGCTGTCTTTAGGCAAGGCGTATTTTTTTAAATTGAAGCCAGTTTAAATTTTGCTAAATCGAAGCGCAAATTCCATCGAACAACTTTTGAGTTCAATTTAACTTTTTTGGAAAATTTTTGTGTTCAATAAAATCGCGGCATTAAAGGCATTTGCCGTGATTTGCAAAAATAATCGCTCTCCTCCAAAATCGAGCCATGAATCAAATTATTCAGGCCGAAGCGCGCTCAGCTAGTTCGCCAACTTTTTTTGCGCGTACTATGGGTTATTTCGCACTAGCGCTCGCAGCCGCAGCTGGCGGGACGATGACTGGGATGTTTTGGTTGCCGGGCAACCTTTTGGCTAGCCGCGCTTTCATGTTTGGTATGTTCGCTCTGACTTTGATCTTGGTCTTGACCTCACGCAAGTGGAGTCTAGGCCGTTTCGGCTATTTGTTTTTGATTTTGTTCGCTGGGATTTTGGGAATCACCTTGGTCCCGCTTTTGGCTTTGGCGGCGCTGACTGCCGGATCCGCAGTCCTAGTCAAGGCGCTTTTCGCCGCCGTTTCGATGTTCGCCGGGATGGCAATTTTCGGTGCAACGACTCACAAAGATCTGACTGGAATTGGTGGCTTTCTGATGGCCAGTTTGATTGGAATGATTGTAGTCACATTACTTACTTTTATTCTGCAATTTTTCGGAATTTCCGTTTGGGGTAATGGAATTGAATTGATTTTTTCTGGATTTGGTATTCTAATCTTCGCTGGTTTTACAGCTTATGACTTTCAGAAAATCCGTAATCGCGATATGAGTATATCGCCAATTCAAGCCGCAATATCGCTTTTTCTCGATTTCATTTTACTTTTTGAATACATTCTGCGCTTCATGACAGCAATGAGTCGCGAGTAGTGAACAAAAATTTTGCATTCAGATTTCTTTTGATTAAAATTTTCTGTGAATTAACCCTCCCCAAAATGTCCCAAAAAATTAAAGCTCTCGTCCTTGGTTTGGCCGCCCTAGTCGGAGTCTCGACTTTCACGACGGTCACTGCTCCGAGCGTCTCGGCGGTCGACGACATCAGCCAGACCTGCACCCAGTGGCAAATCGATCAAGGTCTTTGCACGGCCGGCTTGAGAAGTTTGGTTTTGAAAATCGTAAACTGGTTTCTCTTCTTCCTTGGCTTGATTGCGACTGGCTTCTTGGTCTACGGAGGTTTTCTCTACATCACTTCGGCTGGCAGCGATGAGAATATCAAGCAAGCTAAGAAGATTATTATTTACGCGGCGGTTGGTATTTTGGTAATCGTCTTGGCGGCTGTCCTTGTCAACGCTTTGGTCGACATCGTGGCAACTGGCCGAGCCGACAATACGACGGGGGCCTAATTCGTTTCATTGCGCACTCAAAAAGCCTTCCACTCTGTGGAGGGCTTTTTTTATTTTCTTTCGCGGCTTCCATGTAAAAGCAAAAGCGGATTTGCTAAAATTTCGACACGATGAAATCCGACCTCAAATTTCTCAAAATCTTCGCGACCAGTTCGGCAACCGAGCTCGGGAAGAAAATTTGTCAAAAAGTCGGCGTCCCGGCAGGAAAATTGATTTCGAAAAAATTCGCCTGTGGTGAGCGCTATGTCCAGATCGGCGAGTCGGTACGCGGCTGCAACTGCTTCGTAATTTCGACCGCGACGCAGAATGTCGATTCTGATTTGATGGAATTATTTTTGACGACCGACGCACTGAAACGCAGTCTCGCGAAATACATTCACGTCGTGATTCCGCATTTCGGCTACGCGCGACAGGACAGGATCGCTGATCCGCGCGAACCAATCTCGGCAAAGCTCGTCGCGAATTTGATCGAGACGGCTGGCGCGAAACACGTCATCACGCTCGACTTGCACTCCGATCAGACGCAAGCTTTTTTCGAAAAGCCGCTCGACAACCTCACTGCACAAAAATTATTTTTGGATTACTTTGCGAAAAAGAGACTGTCGAACTTGGCAATCGTCTCGCCCGATGCAGGCGGCGCGAAAAAAGCTGAGAAATTCGCCAAGCTACTGAATGCTTCACTCGCGATTTTTCACAAATCACGCCCAGCGCACAATCAAGCCGAGGTACAGCACATCATCGGCGAAGTGAAAGGCAAAACTGCGATTATCTTTGACGACATGGTAGATACCGGAGGGTCAGTCGTAGCAGCTGCGGATGCACTGCGCCGCAACGGCGCGGAGAAGATCTTCCTCGCAGCAACGCACGCTGTCCTCTCGGGTGGCGCCAAGACGAAATTAGCAGCTGGTGATTTTGCCGAAATCGTTTTCACTGATTCCGTCCCGCAAAATTTCGAAACGCTGAAAAACGTAAAAATTCTCTCGATCGCGGATTTGCTCGCGAAAACGATCGAGGGTGTGCACCTCGGTCGCAGCGTTTCGAATCTTTGGGAAGCTCACAAGTAATTCTCTTGCTGCAAGCGATTACTCTGATATAATCGGTCCCTTTAATTTTTAATCATGGGGGTCGACACATCGTACTTGAGCGAAGAAGCTAAGCAAGCGCTGGGTGAAAACTTGAATCGAAGAATGATCATTGAGTCAGAACATCCGACCAAAATTGTCCGTCCCGGTGATCGAACAGAACCTGGAAGTACGGGATTGGATACAAACAAGCCGGTTTTTCTGGGAATTATTCAAAAAAATGGCTCTCATGAAACGCAAACTCCTCCGGAATTTCTAAAAACTTTTCCTGTGGCAATAGTCCGAATTTTGGTCAATAAAATTTTAGAGATTGAAGATTTTTCCGGATTTGGATCAGATATCCAAAGTGCAGAAACACTAATTGAATATTTGTGTGAAAAATATCCGAATAGAGAATTTACCCGGGAAAGTGTCGTCACAGTTTACGAACTGGAGCCTTATTGATTTTAGTCGAGATAACCTTTCTCTCGACATTCCTGCAAATCTTTTTCGAAGATTTTGCTGAGTGGAATTTTGTTTTCGGAGTGAATTGCTTCGAGTCGTGAAATTGCAGTTGCAGAATTTTCGAGAAACTCGGCGAAAGATTTTTTTTGCACGATTGACGCAAGCGCGAGCCAATAAAAAACTTGGGACGACTCAAGCAAAAAATCTTGTTCGAAATCATCGGAATGTTGGTGCGATCCATCGACAACACCGGCGAGCTCGGCGAACTCTTCTTCGGCGCGGCGGAGAAAAAAAGTTGAATCTTTTTCACGCAGCATTTTCGCTGTCCCCGACTCGGGAAATCTGTCGGAATCGCGGAGCATATCGAAAACGCCAAAAAGTTTTTCCGCCAAAATTCGCTCGGACTCGTTCACAAAATCTTTTTAAAGAAACAACTCCGCGCACCAGTGTGGCACGCTTTTAAATTTTCGTCGTGTGCGACTTTGATAAGCACGGAATCGTCGTCACAGTCCGCGAAAATTTCGACCACTTTCAAAACATTCCCGCTCGTCGCGCCTTTTTTCCACAGCTCGTTACGCGAGCGCGAGAAAAAATAAACTTCTTTTGTTGCGAGAGTTTTGGCGAAAGCTTCCTGATTTTGAAATGCGACCATCAAAATTTCTCCAGTTGCGGAGTCTTGGACAATCGCGGGAATCAGCCCGCCCATTTTTGCGAAATCGATTTTCGGTTCGGTCATGCTGTAATTCTAACTGGAATTCCGTTTTCCGCGAGAAACTTTTTGATCTCCGCGATCGAAGTTTCTTTGAAATGAAAAATCGAAGCGGCGAGCGCGGCCTCGGCTGCGGTTTGCTGAAATACTTCGAGAAAATCTTTCGCCGAGCCAGCCCCGCCCGAAGCGATGACTGGAATTTTGACCGCGTCGGCAACTTTTTTGGTCAGCGGAATATCGAAACCGTTTTTCGTCCCGTCCGCATCCATCGAAGTCAGGAGAATTTCGCCCGCGCCCAATTTTTCGCCGCGGCGCGCCCATTCGACAACATCAATACCTGATTTTTTTCTCCCTCCGTGCGTCACCACTTCGAAGCTTAGTCCTTTGTCCTTAGTCCTTAATCCTGACTTTGAATCAATCGCGAGAATCAAATTCTGCGCGCCGATCGCTTGTGAAATTTCGGAAATCAAATTCGGATTCGCTACCGCCGCGGAATTGATCGCGACTTTGTCCGCGCCGGCTTTGAGAATTTTTTGCGCGTCGGCGACCGAGCGGATTCCCCCGCCGACCGCGAAAGGGATGAAAACTTGGCGCGCGACTTTTTCAACCATTTCGATGACGGTATCGCGCGAGTCCGAGCTCGCAGTGATATCGAGGAAACAAAGTTCGTCGGCGGACTCGCCGTCGTAAAATTTCGCGAGTGTGACCGGATCGCCCGCGTCGCGGAGATTGACGAATTCGACGCCTTTGACGACGCGACCGGCATCGACATCGAGACATGGAATGATACGTTTCGTGAGCATGGGGAAATTTTAGCGTAAAATGTAAGAGATGAATTTAGCTGAACTGAGAGCGAAAATCGATGCGACGGACGCCGAAATTTTGAAATTGATCGCGCGGCGGCAGAATCTCGCGGCGGAAATCGCGGCGGAGAAAAAGGCGACCGGCAAAAAAGTTTTCGATCCGACGCGAGAGAAAAAATTATTGGCGGAGAAAAAAAAGTTGGCGGCGGAGCTCGGCATCCCGGCCGAGAAAGTCGAGCAAGTTTTTCGCGCGCTCTTCGCGACGAGCCGCTCCGCGCAGTCGAGTTATTTTGAATTGGCGCGGAAACTGACGCCACAGAAAATTGTTTATCGCGAAAGAAAAATTAAAACGAATTTGAGTTTGCTCGAGATTTTCGCGCGACTGCGCCAGAATTTTGCAACTTGTTTTCTCCTCGAATCGCTCGGCGAAGATGCGAATTTTTCGCGGCAAAGTTTTGTCGGCTTCGCGCCGCACGCAGTGATCAAAGCTGAGCCGGGAAAATTGATCGTCGACGGAAAAGTTTTCGCTGCGCCGAATCCGTATTCCGCGCTCAAAAATTTCCTGCCGAAATTACCGCGCGGGCGCGGCTTCCGCGGCGGACTCTTCGGCTATTTGACTTACGAGGCGACGCGCTATTTCGAGCCGAGCGTCGAGTTTAAAAAAGATCCGGCCTGGCCGGATTTCGAATTCGGTTTGTATTTCGACGGACTGATTTTCGACAAAAAAACTGGCGAGTTGAAATATTTTTATTTGTCGGAAGATCGGTCGAAACTGCTCGAGAAAATTTTGGCGCGGAAACTGAAACCGGAGCGAAAATTCCACGCGAAATTTCTCGGCCACAATATCGCGCAAAAAGATTTCGAGGCGAAAGTGCGAATCGGCCAGCAAGAAATTTTCGCGGGCAACACTTTCCAATTTCAATTCGGGCGCAAAAGTTATTTTGAATTGTCGGGCAATCGGATGGATTTTTACGCGACACTCCGCGAAGTGAATCCAAGCCCGCACATGTTCTTTTTGAAGTTTGGAGAAAGAGAATTGATCGGCAGTTCGCCGGAACTCATCGTCCGCGTCGAAAACGGAAAAGTCGAAAATTATCCGCTCGCGGGTACGCGCAAAATTACGGGCGATGCGAAACGCGATGCCGAGATCGCGCGCGAACTTTTGGCAGATGAAAAAGAGCGCGCGGAACACATGATGCTCGTCGACCTCGGACGCAATGATGTCGGTCGCGTGAGCGAATTCGGCAGCGTGAAAGTACCGAAGCTGATGCAGATCAAAAAGTTTTCGCATGTCCAGCACATCGGGAGTGAAATTGTCGGAAAATTGCGGAAAGGACTCACCGCGTTCGACGCGCTCGCGACGAATACGCCGGTCGGGACAGTCAGCGGCGCACCGAAAATCGAGACTATGAAAATTATCGAGCGACTGGAAAAAGAACCGCGCGGTCCGTACGCCGGCGCGGTCGGATTTTTCTCGCTCACCGGCGATTGTGTTTTCGCGGCGAATTTGCGCAGTCTTTTCGCGGCGAAAAATCGCGCGACTGTGCAGGCTTCAGCCGGGATCGTCGCCGACTCAGTCCCGCGGAATGAATTCGGGGAAGTTGAGAAAAAAGTTCGCGGCGTGATATCATCCCTTGAAAAAGCCAGCCGCAGCTAATTTTCGCAACATGCCCATTCCCGTCGATCATAGAAGACTCGCCGCGTTCTGCGACAAAGTTTTTGAGCGACTCGGCGTCTCACCCGCCGACGCGAAAATCACGAGCAAAGTTTTGTTGGAAGCTGATTTGCGCGGCGTGGACAGCCACGGTACAGCGCGACTTTGGCGCTATGTTGACGGCTTGAAAAAGAAAACTATCGATGCGCAAGCACGCCCGACGATCGAGCGTGAATCGGTCGCGACCGCCGCGGTCGACGCGCACGACGGACTCGGCCAACCCGCCAGTCTTTTTGCGATGCAACTCGCGATCCGAAAAGCCGAGGAATCTGGCGTCGGAATGGTGACGGTGAAAAATTCGAATCACTTCGGCATCGCGGCTTTTTATTCGATGCTCGCGCTGGAGAAAAACTTTATTGGTGTTTGTCTCACGAATGCGAATCCGCTCGTGATTCCGACTTTCGGCCGCGATCTCATTTTCGGAACGAATCCGATCTCGATCGCAGCGCCCGCGGCAAAAGAAAAACCTTTTGTGCTCGACATGGCGACCTCGACCGTCCCCCGTGGAAAATTGGAAGTTTATCACCGCAAAGAATTGAAAATGCCGCTCGGTTGGGCGGTCGACGAGGAAGGCGAATCGACTGAGGATGCCGGGCTCGTGCTCGACAATCTTTTGAATCGCATCGGCGGCGGACTCACCCCGCTCGGCGGCGTCGGCGAACTTTTCGGCGGACACAAAGGTTTCGGTTTGTCTTTCGCGGTCGACATTTTGACCGGCGTGCTTTCCGGCGCGGCGTACGCAACTTTCGTCGGCGCGGACAAAAGTAAACCGGCGAATGTTGGTCATTTTTTCGCGGCGATCGACATCGCGCGCTTCATCGATCCAGAAAAATTTCGTCAGCGACTCGACAAATATATCGCGCTTTTGAAAAATTCGAAGAAGGCAAAAGGCGAAAAACAGATTTACATTCACGGCGAAAAAAGTTTTGCGCGCTACGTCGACCGGCAGAAAAACGGCATTCCGATGCAGGAAAAAGTTTTGGCGAATCTCGAGGAAATCGGCGCGGATCTCGGCGTGAAGTGCGAGATCAGAAAATGAAATGAACAAACTTTTTGCTCTTGGTTTTGGAAAC
>JAZDPN010000016.1:0-9533 GCA_043797545.1 Patescibacteria group bacterium
CTTTGACTTGCCGCTTGACCATCCCAGTCAAGATTTCGCGCAAGACTTTTTCATCTTCGAGTCCGCGCGCCTGAGAATACTTTTCCTTGGCATCCATAATTTCTTTCTCGGCACGCTGGGGCGCGGCCGCCTGCGGCAAAACCATCTCGGTATTAGCATCACTTTTCACGCTGAAATCGCCGAAATTGAGTAAGTTCGCCAAGAAACCTTTTTTCTCAAAACCCGTCCCGGAAATGTCATCAAAACCAATTCGAGTCGACGATTTGTCGAAAATGCCATTCCAGTCAAGATCAATCACGCCCTGGTCAGTCACGAGAAAAACGTCGAAATACCAATCCGCCACCTCGCGAAAAAAACGCAATGCTCCGATCGCGAACCAAAAACCAAAAATCCACAGCGCCGGAACAATCGGAAACATGGCGTAAAACAAAACCGGGATAAGCATACCAAAAAAAGAAACTTTGCAGACTGGGCGATAAGCCGTGAACCAATGCGCATGCACGACGTAAAGAAGTCTTTCGCCTTCTTGTAAGTGGCTGCCGAAGAGGATTCTGTCGAGTATCACGCCGCTATTTTAGCCGAAAATTTTGCGAGCGTGCTAAACTCCCCGGGTGAAAATTTTCCGCGAGTTCAAGTTTTCGAAAAGAAAAAACCTGGCGCCCTGGCAGTCGGCCATGGTCGATTTTATTTCCGACGTAGTTGTGATTTTCGTCCTGGTCTTGGTAATCATTAAACCTCTATTTTTTGCGCCTTTTCGCGTGCAGCAGCAATCCATGACTCCGAATGTTTTGGACGGTGAATTTATCATAGTCTGGAAAACTCCCTACATCTTGGGAGCGGAATATAGCCGCGGCGATATTGTGGTTTTTCGCCCGCCCAGCTCAGAAAATTACTTAATTAAAAGGGTGGTCGGCCTACCAGGCGAGACACTGCGAATTTTCGATGGCTTTGTCTGGGTTGAGGATTCCGAGGGAGAATTCGAAAAACTGAATGAGAGCTTCCTTTCGGCTGCCAATTATGGAAATACCTGTCTGGCTAGTAGTTTCTGCTCTGATGAGGAAAAAGCGCGCGCAGTCGATTTCAAAATTCCGAACGGAGAATATTTTGTCATGGGGGACAATCGGCTGGCCAGTCGCGATTCGCGCAGCTGCTTCGAGATGAATTGCGAGGTGGCTGATTCGGCCCATTTTCTCAGCCAAAAAGCGATCGAGGGTCGAGCAGTCCTGACTTTCGCCCGACTCTGGGAAGAAGGTGGTCAAAAGCATTTTTCGCTGACAAATACCCGTATCCTGCACAATCCTAATACTACGAAATTAACTCAGGCTGACTAGGAATTTCGCTAAATTCTTGAGTCCGCCGGTTTCGAATTGGCGAAAAAGTTCGCTGCCGACGATGCCGATGTCGCCGCCGGCAGTTTCGATTTTTTGGATGTCAGCTGAGTTTTTCACGCCGAAACCGACGCCGATTGCCGCTTGGGAAAATTTGCGGATTCGCTGCAAAAATTTTTTCAAATCCGCGCCGATTTCGGTTTTCGCGCCAGTGATGCCGAGCCGCGCGGTCGCGTAAATCCAGCCGGATTTTGCCGCGGCGATTTTGCGAATCCGCTCATCCGGCGTGTTCGGCGCGACGACGAAAACTAGTTCGAGCTTATTTTTGCGGCAAATTTTGAGTAATTCTCCGGCTTCTTCGATCGGCAAATCGGGGATGATGAGTCCGCGCACGCCGGCTTTTTGCGCGGCAGCCGCGAATCTCGCGAGTCCGAATCGTAACAGTGGATTGAAATACGACATCAGGAAAAATTCCGTCGCGGGAAATTTTCGGGTGAATTGCGTGGCGAAATCGAGACATTTTTGCGGCGTGACTTTTTGGCCGAGCGCGACCGCATTCGCGGAAGTGATGACCGGACCGTCCGCGACCGGATCGGAAAAAGGAATTTGCAGCTCGACGATTTGCGAATGCGCCGCGAGCAATTCGACTATTTTTTCGGAAGTTTTGAGATTCGGAAATCCGACGACGGTGTGGGTGGCGAGTTTCATGAAACTTGAAGCATGGAACATGAAACAAAAAAAAATTGTTCCATGTTTTATGTTTCATGCTTTATGCTTTGTGCCATTTTACAACTTCCGTGAGCTCAGCTTCGAAATTAGTTCGTCGCGGCATCCATCCGAGCTCGCGCTGAATTTTACTCGAATCAATCGCGTAGCGGCGATCGTGCCCCGGTCGATCTTTCACGAATTCGATCAAACTTTCCGGTTTGCCGAGAATTCGCAGCAACATTTTGACGAGGTCAATATTCGCGACTTCGTTATTTGCGCCGACATTGTAAATTTCGCCCGGGCGACCTTGCTCGATAATTCTCCGAATCGCGGCGCAGTGATCGTTGACTTGGATCCAGTCGCGGACATTTTTGCCATCGCCGTAAACTGGAATTTTTTCATTTTTGAGCGCGCGGCTGATTGTCAAAGGCATTAATTTTTCAGGCAATTGATGCGTCCCGAAATTATTCGAGCAACGCGAAATGCAGATCGGCTGGCCGAAAGTCCGGTGCGCGGCGAGACAAAGCATATCGGCCGCGGCTTTCGACGCGGAGTACGGCGAGCTCGGTTTCAGCTCGTTGTGCTCGGTAAATTTTTCGGCGGAGTCGAGTGGCAAGTCGCCGTAAACTTCGTCGGTCGAAACTTGGATGAATTTTTGCAGCGCGAATTTGCGCGCAGCATCGAGCAAAATTTGCGTCCCGAGCACATTTGTCGCGACGAAAGTTTGTGGATTTTTGATTGAATTATCGACGTGCGACTCGGCGGCGAAATTCACGATCGCATCAACTTTTTGGGCTAATTTTTCGACTAATTTTTGGTCGCAAATCGAACCGTGGACGAATTCGTAACGCGGATTTTTCGCGAAATCGGCGCAATTTTCCGGCTTGCCGGCGTAAGTCAGCGCGTCGAGATTGATGACCGAATTTTCCGTTTCCGCCAAAATCTGCCGCAAAAAATGCGAGCCGATGAATCCGCAGCCGCCGGTGACGAGAATAGTTTTAGTCATTAGTGTTAGTGTTAGAGGCTGCAGCTTTCGCTTTCAGAGAACGAGCCAAAACAGTTAACATTTTGCCGATTTCATCCAATAACACGAAAAGCTGGTCGGCTTTTTCCACTTCGACAAATCCTAATGCTTGAGCAATGCTAATTTGACTGCGCAATTCTCCGACCGAGCCACGCGCGATCCCGACAAATTGTCTGAATTCCAAGCTATTTAAGCGCATGCTGCCTTCAGCGATATTAGAAACGACAGAAACAGCTGCCCTTCGAATTTGATTGGTTAAACCAAATTTCTCTTCGTCCGGAAAATTTTTTGTGATTCGATAAAGCTCGAGCGATAGAGTAAAGGCTTTTTGGTAAACCGTTAAGTCTTCAAATTTTTTAATCATAAAAACACTAACACTATTCTCTAGCACTACCTCGGAAGAGTTTCCCAATTGAAATTAATTTCTGGGTCGTCGTGCGCGATCCGACCCTCATCCGGATTTTGCGCATCGTATTCCGCGTCGACGAGATAAATCAGCCCGGCGGGGACATTGCCCAAAACTCGGTAGCCGTGCGCGACTTCCGGCGGAATCAAAACTGCTTTCGAGCTGAATTCGCCGAGCGGAATTTTCATCGTTGCACCAAAAGTTTTCGAGTCTTTGCGCCGGTCAAATAAAACAGCTTCGAGATTTCCGCTTGTGCAAAACCAAAGATCGGACTGTTGTTTGTGAAAATGAAACGCTTTGATCACGCCGGGATGCGCGATAGTGAAATTCATTTGCTTCGGCTCGAAATTCAACAAATTCGATTGCCGCCAAAGCTCGGACAAAAAACCGCGGTCGTCCGCATTTTTTTTTACCTCGAAAATCTGAACCCCAGCAATCATTTTGCTAATTTTAGCAGACTCTTGCTTTTCGCTTGGGAAAGTGATAAACTGCCCTAATTTCCTTACAAACAAAAACCAATCCATGAACCTGATTCCGGTCGCTCTCGCCGCTACCAAAGCAGAAGATCCAGTCGTCCCGACTTTCCTTTCGAATATTGCGGTTGGACTGGTTGTCTTGGTTGTCACTTATTTTTTGGCGACTTTTTTGCGCTCTTGGGTGCAGCGCATAATTCGAGCGAAACAGGGCGAAGGCCATGAAGAGGCGCGCGTCCTGTATGGCCGGATGGTTTTTACGATCACACTCTTCGTCGGAATCACAATCAGCTTAATCATCATGGGTGTGCCGCTCGAGTGGTTTTCGGGAGGCGTCGGTTTGGGTGTCGCTTTCGCTTTGAGAAGTTTCATTGCCAATTTTTTTGCTGGCGTAGTCTTACTTTCGAATAACAAATTTAACCTGGGAGACTGGGTGATCGTAAATCCGGGCGATAATGGCAAAAGCAGCATCACTGGTCGGATTGTAGATATTCAGTCCCGGGCAACCTCGATTCGCGCGATCGATGGTGGTGAGATTACGATCCCTAATCTCAAAATGATCGAATCAGCCGTCAAGTGCTACACCCATAATCCGATTCGGCGACACACGATCGAAATGAGCATGGGCTACGGCGCAGACATTAATCAGGCCAGCGAATTGATGCGTAAAGTCGTAATGGCCCATCCTAGCGTCCAACCCGAACCGAAAGTGATTGTTTTGATCACCGAGGTTGCTGACAGCGATATTGTTTTGCAGGCACGTTTCTGGACAGAGACTCGCAGTAAATGGTGGATCGTCAAATCCGAGCTCACTCGCGACGTCTTTAACGCGTTCTGTGAAGCCGGCATCGATATTCCTTACCCGATTCAGACTTTGCGGGTTGATGATGCCAGCTCGGATCTATTAGCCAAGGATGCACGCTTCTTGGCCAAACTCGACCAAATCGAAAAAGAAAAAGCGGAAGCTAATGCCGAGGTTAATGCTGCGGCAAATGTCGCAACAAAAACCGAGCCCGCAATCAAGGCCAAGACAGTCGCCCAAATCGAGCAAGATACTGAAAAGGTCTTTATCCCAACTCCCCAAAATTCCTAAAAATGCGTTTTTTTAAACTCATCCCGGACGAAAGCGATGGCAGCAAAGCCCATTTTATCTGTCGTAAAATCAGAACCAGTGGCGACTCAAATCTGATCACGGCCGCCCAAAACTTGCTGACTAAATTCGAAGACGAAGGTGAGGACATGCTAATCAGCGAGATGGGCGATCTGGTCAATGCACTGCATCGCTCGGCGATCATCGTCCAAAAAATGAAACAAAAGAAATTATTGGCGAAGCTGCGAAAAAACGCGCGCCACAAAATCGTGAAAAAAGCTTAAATTTCAGATAAAATCGAGCGAGTGCATATCTTGCTTGATCCCACTTCGACCGAATTTACTCGCCTCGAAATCGCTGGCCGAGTTTTCCGATTCGCCCAAGCGAAAAAAGATTGCGGCGCGGCAATTATTCGACAGCTCAGCAAGCTCAAAATTTCAGCCCAAGATGAGCTTGCGGTCATCGTCGGACCAGGTAATTTCACGGCAATCCGGACAGCTTGTCTGATCGCCAATGCGGTCCATTTTTTGACCAAGTGCCAGCTCTGGGCCAAACGCGCCGATGAGAACCAATTTCAAAAAGTCGGTTCTTTGCGGCCTTTTTACGCGAGCGAACCGCAAATTACTCTCGCTAAGCGATGAAGAAACTAAAACGTTTTGGCGAAATCGCACTAGGGGTAATCCTGATTTTGGCGGGAATTATCATGCTCTTCACTCCCGGTCAGGGAATCCTGGCAATCGTGGCTGGGATTTTTTTAATCTCGCCTTATCACGGCCGTCGCATCGTTTGGCGGCTCAAAGAGCTTTGGAAAACTTTGAAAAGAAAGTGGTATGCCCGCAAATTTCGACGCGTCATTAAGCATAAAATCTTTTTGAAAAAATGACTCTGTATATCGTTGCCACGCCGATTGGAAACTTGGGAGACCTGACATTTCGCGCGGTTGAAACTTTGCAAAAAGCTGACTTCGTCGCGGCGGAAGATACGCGCACCGCGCAAAAATTATTTACGAAATTCGACATTCACTCGCCGCTCGTCGCCTTTCACGCACACTCGACCGAGCGGGAAGTCGAGAAAATTTTGGCGAAATTACAGGACGGTAAATCGGTCGCGCTGATTTCGGAAGCTGGCACGCCGGGCATTTCCGATCCGGGTTTTGTTTTAGTCAAAAAAGCAGTCGCCGCTGGCATCGAGGTGATCCCGATTCCGGGCGCGTGTGCCGCGATCGCCGCACTCTCCGCGAGCGGACTGCGGATGGACAAGTTTCTTTTCCTTGGCTTTTTGCCACTCAAAAAAGGTCGGCAAAAATTGATCGCGAGCCTGAAGGATAAAAGTGAAACGATTATTTTTTACGAATCGCCGCATCGAATTCAGAAAACGATTTCCCAGCTGGCGGAAATTTTGGGTGAAAATCGATTAGTCGTTTTGGCGCGGGAACTGACCAAGATTCACGAGGAATTTTTTCGCGGAAACTTGAGCGAGGCAGTGCAGTTCCTAGAAAGCAATAAACCGAGAGGGGAGTTCACGATTTTGCTCGGTCCGAGTTAAAAATTGTCGCAACCGCGCGCGACCGTCGAAGAAAAAATTGTGCGGTGGAGTGCGGTGGAGGAGAAGGAAAAAGAGACGAAGAAAGTAGGGGACGGGCATGCCCGTCCCGAGAAAAAAGAGGCGAAGAAAATTGAAGCGCCGAAGAAGGAAAAGAAATAAAAAGTATCCCGCCATTGTCAAAAATTCGAGCGGCGACTTGCGAGCGAGTGTGAAGAAAAATCCAGCCGCGGGCGGCAATTGGATTTTTTAGCGAGCGAGCAACCAAGCTCGCCGAATTTTTGAGATCGGCGGGCAGTTTTTTGTACTACTTTTTTGCTGTCAAAAAAGTAGTATGATAAATTTAAGAATATTCACTTTCTTCCGTCGAGAAACCAATTTTCTTTTTGTCTTCTGGCGACATAATACTGACTAAATATCCTAAACATCCTTTTACCTTCATTAAAACGAAATCCTTCTTCGCTCTCCTCTCACTAGAGAAGCTATGCATACCTACCTGCTGTCGATGTTTATCTTCTTCTCTTATTTTAAAATTATCTAAATTTATATTGGGCTGTTCCTCCTGAAGTGTGCTGATTACTGAATTAAGTTCATCGGAAAATTCTTCCCCACACCAATATTCACTTTTTTGTTGATCCAATATCTCTTGAAGAGCGTGCAGCCTAGAAAAGGCTGAAATAAAATCGGTCATTGCCTAGAATTAATTAAACTTATTTCTTACCCCGCACCTTCCTCCACACCGCCGGGAAGCCGCGATGTTCGAGAAGTTTAAGCAAAAACTTAATTAACTTGCAACATTTTCCGGTTTTCTTTAAGCGAAATTTAAATCTATTTCTTACGCTCTTAAACCACAAAATTCACCATCTTCCCCGGCACGAAGATTTCTTTGCGAATCGCTTTGCCTTCGAGCCATTTCTGAATTTTTTCGGAACTTTTCGCCACGGCGATCGCGTCGTCTTTGGAAATTTCCGCCGGAACGGAGATCGTATCGCGCAATTTTCCATTCACCGAGACCGCCAAAGTGATCGTCTCGTCTTTCACCAAAGCCGGATCGAAAGTCGGCCAAGTTTCGAGATGAATCGAATTTTTGTGGCCTAGTTTTTCCCAAAGCTCCTCGGCGAGATGCGGCGCGAAAGGCGCAAGTATTCGCAGAAAATCCTCCGCCAATTTTTGCGCAAGACCGACCGCAGTCGCTTCATTCACGAAAATCATCAACGCGGAAATCGCAGTATTGAAATGCTTTTGCGCGATATCGCTTGAAACTTTTTGAATCGTTTTGTGCAAAGTTTTTTCCAAATCCGGATTTTCTTTGTCCTTAATTTTTTCAAATAAACGCCAAACTTTTTCGAGAAATTTGCGCACGCCCGCGACTCCGCCCGTGCTCCACGCCGCCGCCTGATCGAATGGCCCGATAAACATTTCGTAAAGTCGCAGCGTGTCCGCGCCGAAATTCGCGACGATCTCATCCGGATTCACGACATTCCCGCGCGACTTCGACATTTTTTCGCCGTCCGGCCCGAGAATCATCCCGTGCGAAATGCGCTTCGCGTACGGCTCGGGCGTCGGGACGAGTTTTTGATCGAAAAGAAATTGGTGCCAAAAACGCGAGTAAAGCAGATGCAAAACCGTGTGTTCCATTCCGCCGTTGTACAGATCGACCGGCAACCAGTATTTCAATTTTTCCGGCGCAGCAAATTGTTGCGAATTCTGCGGATCGATGTAACGGAGGAAATACCAACTCGAACCCGCCCAATTCGGCATCGTGTCGGTCTCGCGTTTCGCGGCGCCGCCGCACTGCGGACATTTGCAGTTCACCCACGAATCGATCGCGGCGAGCGGGGATTCGCCCGTGTCCGTCGGCTCGTATTTCTCGACGTCGGGAAGTTCGAGCGGAAGATCTTTTTCCGGGATCGGGACGACGCCACATTTCGCGCAGTGCACGATCGGGATCGGCTCGCCCCAATATCTTTGTCGCGAAAAAACCCAATCGCGCAATTTGAAATTCACCGCCTTTTTCCCGAGCTTATTTTTCTCGAGAAATCCCGTAATTTTCTTTTTGAATTCCGCGGTCGGAAGTCCGTCGAACTCGCCGGAATTAATCGCAATTCCGTCTCCAGTGAAACATTTTTCCGTCGAACCTTTCGGCTGTTCAACAACTTCGCGAATCGCAACACCGAACTTCGTCGCGAATTCGAAATCGCGTTCGTCGTGCGCGGGGACAGCCATGATCGCGCCCGTCCCGTATCCGCCCAAAACATAATCCGCCACGAAAATCGGGATTTCCTCGCCGTTCACCGGATTGATCGCGCGCACGCCTTTCAATTCGACGCCCGTTTTTTCTTTCGCCAATTCCGTCCGCTCGAGATCGGATTTCGCCGCGGCTTGCGCCAAATATTTTTCGACTTCCGACCAATTCGTGATTTGCGGTTTCAATTTTTGCAAAAGCTCGGCTTCGGGCGCGAGCACAGTGTAAGTTGCACCGAATAAAGTATCCGGGCGCGTCGTAAAAACGCGCATTTTTTCGGCGGAATTCGTGATCGCGAAATCGACTTCCGCGCCCTCCGACCGTCCGATCCAGTTTTGCTGCTGCGCTTTTATTCGCGGCAAAAAGTCGACCGTCTCGAGTCCGTCGAGCAATTTTTGGGCGTATTTCGTGATCGCGAGCATCCACTGTTTTTTCACCCGACGCTCGATTCGTCCGCCGCAGCGTTCGCATTTTCCGTCGACGACTTCTTCATTCGCGAGTCCAATTTTGCAATCGACGCACCAATTGATCGGAATTTCGGCTTGGTAGGCGAGTCCTTTTTCGAAAAATTTGAGGAAAATCCACTGCGTCCATTTGAAATATTGCGGATCGGTCGTGTCGACGACGCGCTTCCAGTCGAAACTGAAGCCGAGCGATTTCAATTGTCTGGTGAAATTCGCAATGTTTTTTTCCGTCGCGTCGCGCGGCTTGATTTTA
>JAZDPN010000055.1:0-20254 GCA_043797545.1 Patescibacteria group bacterium
GCTCGGATTCGCTAGCTGTTCGATTTTTCCATTCCGCAGAACCTCATATTTCACACTCGGCGCAGTTACGATCAAATCGAGATTGTATTCGCGCTCGAGCCGCTCCTGCACGATTTCCAAATGCAAAAGTCCGAGGAAGCCGACGCGAAAACCGAAACCGAGCGCGGTCGAGCGCTCCGGCTCGTAGCTCAGGCTCGAATCATTCAAGCTCAATTTTTCGAGTGCGTCGCGTAGCTCGGGATAATCGTCCGCCTCGCTCGCAAAAATTCCGGCGAAGACAAAAGGCGAAACTTTTTTGTAGCCGGGCAGCGGTTCGGGTTTTTCGTTTTTGCCGCGCCAGACCGTTTCGCCGACGCGCGCGTCGCGCACCGATTTCAATCCGGTCACGATGTAGCCGATTTCGCCCGCTCCGATTTTCTCAGTCGGAAAATATTTCGGTTTTAGGCAGCCGACTTCGAGTGCCTCGAATTCCGCCCCGGCGCGCAATAATTTCAGTTTGTCGCCTTTCCGAATTTCGCCTGCAAAATTTCTCACATAAATCACGACGCCGCGATAGGTGTCAAAAATCGAGTCAAAAATTAAAGCCTTGGTCTGATCGCCCTCTTCCAAGTTTTGGGGCGCGGGAATTTTCGCGATTACCGCAGCTAAAACTTTTTCGACGCCGATCCCGGTCTTGGCTGAAATTTCGATGACTTCTTCTCTCGGAATCGACAAAACATTCTCAATCTCGGTTTTGATGCGCTCGGGATCAGCGGCCGGAAGATCAATCTTATTCACGACTGGAATGATGGTGAGGTCGGCCTCGATTGCGGCATAAACATTGGCCAAGGTTTGCGCCTCGATGCCTTGTGTCGCATCGACTACCAGCAGCGCGCCATCCACAGCCTTCAAGCTCCTCGAGACTTCATAGGCAAAATCAGCATGGCCGGGAGTGTCGATCAAATTCAACTCCACGCCTTCCCACTCCATTCGTACTGGTTGCAATTTGATTGTGATGCCGCGTTCCTGCTCCAGCTCCATCGTGTCGAGATGCTGCGCGCGCATTTCGCGCTTCTCGACGGTATTCGTCAATTCCAAAAGCCGGTCGGCGAGCGTGGATTTGCCGTGGTCGATGTGCGCGATAATGCAGAAATTCCGAATGTTTTTCACGCCGGGATTTTAGCGGAATTCTGAAATTATGGGATAATTTCGTCGTGGATTTCCTAGCCAAATATCGCGCCGAGTTCGACCACGCTTTGAATAGGTTCTTTACTAGACAAAAATTTCCCGAAAGGCGTTTTGCTTGCGCGCTACGCCATGCTGTTTTGCTCGGCGGCAAAAGAATCCGGCCGATTCTAGGCTTGCTCGCTTTCGAAATTTCCAAAAATTCGCGCACAAAAATTTCGCGAGCCGAAGCGCTGCGAGTTTTGCTTTCGCTGGAGTTGATTCACGCTTTCTCTTTGGTTCACGACGACCTGCCCGCACTAGACGACGACGTATTGCGGCGCGGTCAGCCGACGGTTTGGAAAAAATTTGGCGAGGCGAATGCGATTTTGGTCGGCGATGCGCTGATTTTTCTCGCCTTCCAAAATTTGACCGAAAACGCGCCGCGCGAATTATTGCCACAGCTGACCAAAATTTTAGGCCGAGCCAGTCAGGGTATGATCGCGGGTCAGTTTCGCGATCTCAATTTGCAAAGTTCGCGGTTGGATGACTTACTCGAGACGCACCGCCAAAAAACAGGTGAGCTGATCCTTGCGGCTGTTCGGATCGGCGCGCTGCTGGGATCAGCCGATCTAGTCAAAACAAAACTGCTCGAAAAATTTGCTCGAAAAATCGGCCTAGCTTTCCAAATCAAAGATGATTTACTTGATGCCTTGGGTGATGTCAAAAAACTTGGCAAGCAAACTAAAAAGGACCTAAACCAAAAAGGTTTCGTCAAAATCATAGGCATTCCCAAATCTCAGGCCGAGCTGACTAAGCTAACTCAGGCTGCGATCCGGATCGCCCGAAAACTGGGATCAGAACGACTTGTCGGTCTAGCTGAATTTCTTTTGAAGCGCGAGCAATAATTCGCTACACTTCCCGCGCCGATGCACTCGTATTCGCCGCGCAATTATCGCAATTCCAATCGCTTCAACGTCCTTTTTTACGCGGCCGTTTTTTTCTTTGCCTTGGCGATTGCCAAACTAGTCTGGTTGCAAATTTTGCATGCCGGCGATTATCGCGCTCTGGCCGAAGAGCAAAATTCGCGCGGCGTAGTCTTGCCAGCCAAGCGCGGCAACATCTACGCCAAAGATTACCGGACGAATGAGCTTTTTCCGCTCGCGCAAAATTCGACCACTTACACGGTTTTCGCCGATCCTCTTTTGATTGATACGGGTAGCGAGGAGCCAGTCGCCAATATGCTTTTGCCGTTTCTGTATTCGCCGCCGGCTGAGGAGGAATCCAAGCCGGTTGCCGAAGAAGTTCCCCCGGCTGCAGCTAGTCCCGCGCCGATAGACTCACAAAATGCTGTTGCGCCAGTCGTCCAGATCGACCCCAAAACGGAATTCAAAAACAAGTTGATCGACAGGTTGCTCACAAAAAATGTCGTGCGGCGCGAGCTGACCGAGATCACCGACGATGAAGCCAAGATTGTAAATGACTCGCACCTTCCCGGTGTTTCTCTGGAGGGCAAGATGGTCATCATCAATCCGACTCTGATTGAAAATCCGGAAGATACAGCGACCAAACTGGCGACCATCTTGGCGACCAATTATGATGAGATTTACCCGGCCATGCTGCGCAAGAAAGTGCGCTATGCGAAATTGGCTTCGCGTATTTCGGCTGACATTAAGGAAAAGATTGAAGCCCTAGGCATTCGGGGTGTCGGGACGATTCCAGAGTACCGACGCGTTTACCCGGAGGAATCTTTGGCGGCTCAAGTCGTCGGTTTTCTCGATCATGACGAGAAGGGCGAGTACGGTATTGAGGGAGCTTTTGACCAAAAATTGCGCGGTAAAAATGGCCTGCGCAAAACCCAAGTCGATCCTTTTAACCGTCAAATTACCGTCGGCGATGTGACAATTCAAAACGCCGAGGATGGTGATTCCATCGTGCTAACGATTGATCGTGCGATTCAAAAAATCGCCGAAGAAGAGCTGGCCAAGGTTGTCGATCAGCAGCGCGCGGATGGTGGTCAGGTGATTGTGATGGATCCGCGCACCGGTGCGATTCTGGCTCTGGCGCATTACCCGACTTTCAATCCCAATGCCTACGGCGAGGTTTACCAGTCTGAAGAATTGGTCAAAAAAGAAATTCCCAAAAAGTGGGTTGATGAGGCTGGCAACGTGCATGACGATAAAGACGTTTGGTGGGAGACGGTGGATGGCGAAAAGACAGTTAGTGAATGGGGAGTTGAATCGATCGTCCGCAAGGGCTACCGCTATCCGGTTTTCAGCGAATACCGTGATGGCGAGATCATCGGTAAAATTATTTACAAAAATCGGGTCGGCGAAGGGGCTTTTGGCATGAAGGCTGCGACCGATCCCTATGAGCCCGGTTCGGTTTTTAAATCAATCGTGATGGCTTCAGCGCTTGACGCTGGTGAGGTCACTCCTAATACGCGTTCGCCTTACAACGGGCCGGTCACTTTGGACGAGATTAATTACCTGACGAAGAAACCGATCGTGATCAAGAACTCTCAGAATTTGTATCACGGTCAGGAAACCATGACTCAAGTTTTGGAAAATTCCTCCAACATTGGTATGACTTTTGTCGCGCAGAAACTCGGACCGGCGACGTTTTACGACTACATCAAGAAGTTCGGTTTCGGTGAGCGGACAGAGATTGAATTCGAAGGCGAGGACAATGGCCAAGTCGAGAATTACACGAAGTGGAGTAAATCCGAATTGGTCACCAAAGGTTTCGGTCAGGGTCTCACCGCCAACCTTTTTCAAATGGCGGCGGCTTATTCCGCGCTCGCGAACGGCGGTCTCTTGATGAAGCCCTATGTCATCGATGAGGAGATTTTGCCTGATGGTAAAGTAATCAAGACTGAACCGCAGACGATTCGCCGAGTCATCAATCCTGAGACCTCGAAAACTATTACCGAGATGCTCGTTAGCTCGGTGCGCAATGGTTATGCCAAGTCGGGTGGGGTGCCGGGCTACTTCGTAGCTGGTAAGACTGGTACGAGTCAAACTTATTTCAATGGTAGGGCACTGAGCGATGTCGGAACGACGATCGCGACTTATGGCGGGTATGCTCCGGCGACCGATCCTAAATTTATCGTGATCGTGAAAGTTGACCGTCCGCGCATCGAAGAATGGGGAACGACTTCAGCTGCTCCGGTTTTCAAAAAAATAACCGAGCAGCTGCTCGAAAATTATTTCGCTATTCCGCCCAACCAATAATTACCCCAATCTTTGGACGGCCAGTTCAGATAGTTCGACCAAGCGATTGGAGTAGCCCCACTCGTTGTCGTACCACGCGACGACTTTTACCATGTTGCCGCCGACGACCATCGTGTTTGCGGCATCGACGATCGAGGAGAGCGGATTGCCTTTGAAATCCATCGAGACGAGCGGACGCGTTTCGAAGCCGAGAATATTTTCCAATTCGTTTTCACTTGCTTTTTTCAGTGCCGCATTGATTTCTTCGACAGTCGCGGGTTTCGCGAGCTCCGCGACGAAGTCGACAATCGAAACAGTCGGGGTCGGGACGCGTAGCGAAATTCCCGTTAGCTTACCTTTGAGTTCCGGCAAAACTTCACCGACGGCTTTCGCCGCTCCAGTCGAAGTTGGAATTATTGATAATGCGGCAGCACGGGCTCTCCGCGGGTCTTTGTGCGGCGCGTCGATCAATCTTTGGTCGCTCGTGTACGCGTGCGTCGTCGTCATCAAACCTTTCACGATTCCAAAATTTTCCTGCAACACTTTCGCGACGGGCGCGAGACAATTCGTCGTGCAGCTCGCATTCGAGACGACAGCCATTTTTTTCGGATCGAATGAGTCGCAGTTCACGCCGCGGACGAAAGTGCCGTCGACTTCTTTTCCGGGCGCGGAGATAATCACACATTGCGCGCCGGCGGCGAGATGTTTGCTCGCGCCAGTTTTGTCGGTAAAAAATCCAGTCGACTCGATTACGACATTCACGCCGAGTTTTTTCCACGGTAAATTTGCCGGATCTTTCTCCGCGAAAATTTTGATTTCTTTGCCATCGATTTTCAAAAAATCTGCGCCGAATTCGACTTTGCCATCGAATTTTCCGTACACTGAGTCGAACTCGAAAAGGTGCGCGAGCGTCTCCGCCGGGACGAGATCGTTGATCGCGACGACCTCGAGTTTCGATTTGCGCGCGAGCGCAGCGCGGAGAGTTTGGCGACCGATTCGACCGAAACCATTGATAGCGATTTTCATTTCAAAAGGATTAAGAAGTAAGAAATAAGAATTAAGTTTTGTCGATTTTAATTCTTTTCAATTTTCGGTGAAAGTGTAAAAATTTGTTCGCAATAACCTTTCCGAGATGTCAGATTGTATTTTTTGCGAAATCGCGGCGGGACGGAGCCCGGCGGCGGTCGAATACGAGGACGAAAAAGCGATTGCGTTCGCAGACATCAATCCGGCGGCGCCAGTGCACATTCTCGTCGTCCCGAAAAAGCACATTGCCTCGATTGCTGATTTAAATGCCGAGGACGAGCCGATCGTCGGTCATCTCGTTTCCGTCGCGAAAAAACTGGCCGAAAATCGGCAATTAGAAGGCTACAAATTGATTTTCAACGTCGGTCAAAAGGGCGGTCAAATCGTGTTTCATCTGCATTTACATCTGCTGGGGGGCTGGGATCAGAAACCAGCTGGTTTTGCAATTTGAGCTTGCGAAAAAAGCGATTTTTTGCTAAAATATGCGTGTGAAAATCAAAACAAAAATCGGTGTTTTGGCGCTTGCTTTAGTTTTTTTCTGGCAGCCAGTTTTGGCTGAATTGAGTTCGGATAGCCATCTTGGTCCAAATGCCAGTTTTACGGCTAGCCCGACTGCAACAGTCACTGGTAATCCGGTCTCTTTTGACGCCTCGATTTCGCGCGACGCACGCGGTTCGACCAACCTCAAATATCGCTGGGATTTCGAAGGTAGATACAATTGGACGAGCTGGTCGAGTTCACCTCGGGCGACTTACGCTTTTCCCAACGAGGGTAATTTTGCGGCGCGCTTGCAGGTCAAGGACGCCGATGGCTTGGTCGATGAGACCGCCGCCTCGATTTCAGTCGCGACCAAAAGGGTCAGCTCAGCGCCCTTTGCCGAGATCCATGTCTCACCCGAGGTCGGAGATACCTCGACGAACTTCCATTTCACGGTTGAAGTTTTTTCCAATTTGCACACTCCGACTGACCAGCTCGAAGTGCGCTGGGATTGGAATCATGATGGTAAGTGGGATACGACTTGGTCGCGCGCTCGCGAGTTTTTTCATACTTTCCCCGAGGCGCTCTGGCAAGAAGTTTGGCTCGAAGTTCGCGATACCGACGGTTCAAGCTCGATCGAAAAAGGTTTTTACCTTGATGACAGAGAAAATGATTCTGTTCGTACCAAAGAGATTGGTCGAATTCTAGTCCAGGAGGCGACTGCTCCGCTTGCGAGTTTCGAGACTTGGCCGGTTGAGATTGATCAAAATACTTTAGTCCATTTCGACGCTTCCGATTCGATTCGGGCGGCTGAATTTCGTTGGGATTTCGACGGCAACGGCCGCTTCGATAATTCTTGGAGTTCCGGCAATAGAAAAGTGCAGCATGTTTTCCCCAATGTCGGCGCGTTTGAAGTTATCTTGGAGGCGCGTAATTCTCTGGGCGAGGTTGATCGGACGACTCGAATGATTTCCGTTACTGATTCCAAAAATATTCTGCCCGAAGCGAATTTCACAGTACGCAATCTAACCAACTCAGTTCTTGGCTCGCGTACGGCTGTCTTGCGCGACGAAGTTCGTTTCAATGCGGGTGGTAGTCGGGATGAAGACGGCTCAATCAGTAAGCTCTCGGTGCGCTGGGATTTCGAAGGCGACGGAATTTTTGATACGACTTTTTCGACTGACAAAGTTGCGACGCACCGCTATACCGAGACTGGTTTGCAAAAGCCGATTCTCCAAGTCCGGGATGAGCGCGGTGGTCTGGCCAGTGCGAAAGCCGAGATTGAGGTCGTAGCCAATACCGCGCCGCGTGCGGTTCTCAAAATTTCGCCAGCACTCGGAAATCCCGAAACGACTTTTCGTTTTGACGCGTCTGATTCGCGGGATGACCAGACTGGGACGAGTAATCTGACTTACCGTTTTGATTTTGATGGAGACGGTATTTTCGATACCAAGTTCAGCAGTAGCCGGTCTTATTCCAAAAAAATTTCCCAGCTCGGCAAACTGGCCGCCAAGGTAGAGGTACGTGACCATGCCAATGCGGTTGCGGTTGCGACTGCGGTTTTCGAGGTCGCTCAGCCAGTCGCGCCGGGGGCGGCTTTCGTAGTCGTGCCGCGCGTCGGCACTTTCGGCACCAATTTCGAATTCAATGCTTCGGCGACGACCGATCCGACCGGAGTGGGTGGTCCTTTGAGCTATCGCTGGGACTTCGACTATCACGGGGCGAGTGACGTCGACTTCTCGACTGGTTGGAGCAGCAGCCCGATTTACCGGCACCGCTTTACCGAGATCGGGGATCACCAAATTCATCTTGTCGTAAAAAATTCGATCGGACAGCAGTCTGATTTTTTTACCAAAATTAAAATCCATTCTGACAGTCTGGCCTTCCAGTTTTTACGCCAAAAAGGTCTCTTGGCCGAGGATGGCGATCCCGAAGCTCTGATTACTCGTGCCGAGTTGGCTCAGCTTGTCGTCAGGGCAGCCAAGATTTCGGCTAGTGTGCCGCGTACACAGCAATTCACAGATGTTCCGACCAGTGATCAAAATTCCCGCTATATTGCGGCTGCCAGCGTGCGCGGTTGGATCTCCCCACGGCAGAATTTTGCTTGGCAGCCGGATGGTCTGGTCAATCGGGCTGAAGCAGCCAAAGTCGTGATTTCGGCTCTGTATCCCAAGATAGCCGAATTAAATTCAGTTCAGCTGGCTGACGTTCCTGAATCGGCTTGGTATGCGCGCTTTGCGGAGACAGCGGTCGCGGAAAATTTACTTACGATTTCCGATCACAAATTCAATCCGGCCGCTTCGGTCTCGCGGGCCGAAGTCGTCAGGATGATCGCGATTCTGATTGATAAATATCCGATCGAGCGCCGCTATGCCCATTTTTTTGAGACTAATCATTTTGCCGCCGCAGAGACTAGTTCGAGCTTCGAGCCGAGCGAGTTTTTCGCTTCGCTGCTCCAAAAGATCGGTTTGACCGATTGATTCCCAGGTCGAAAAATGTTAGAATAACCCGATAAAAACCCATAAAAATTGCAATTCAAAGTTCCCCAGAACGTGCAAATCGAGGACAAAATCTTGCCCTTCATGACTCTGCGCCAGCTCATTATTTGCGGCGTCGGGGGCGGCTTTACTTATATCATTTATCTTTCGCTCGAAACACAGCCCTTCGCGATTTGGGCTCCTCCAGTTTTATTTTTGGGAATTCTGACGGCCGCGATTGCTTTTCTCAAAATTCAAGGAATTCAATTCATCCAGTTTGTGCTTTTATTGGTCGAGCGTTATCTCAATGCCAACAAGCGCGTCTGGATCAAGTCATCGGCTGACATCTTTCCGAAAATGTCTGCAAATTTCCAAAAAGCGGCGACTCAGAAAATTAAAACTAAAAAGCGCAGAAAATATTCAGCTGAAGAAATTGCCAAACTGACCCAAATGCTTGATCGTGGCCAAAAAATTTAATTTATTTTTTTATGGATTCAGTTCATCAAAGTACGCACAAAGATCCGGCTGGCAGCACTCAGCTCTACCTTAGGATTGCCGAGATTCACGACGATGTAGTCGTCCTCAAAAACGGTGGTCTCCGCGCTGTCCTCGAGGTCGACAGCGTCAACGTAAGTCTCAAATCGGAAGATGAGCAAAACTCTTTGGCCTATTCCTATCAAAATTTTCTCAACTCGCTCGAGTTTCCGATTCAGATTGTGGTGCGTTCGAAGAAGCTCGATATATCCAATTATCTCTCCAAACTCAAGACGGCCGGTAAAAAACAAACTAATGAAATCCTCAAGAATCAGATTGGGGAATATTCCGAGTATGTGCGCCGACTGGTCGAGTTTGCCGACATCATGGAAAAGAGTTTCTATGTGGTTGTACCTTATGATCCGGTCAGCGCGATGTCAGTAAGCCTTTTCCAAAACTTTTGGAATTTCATTCATCCTGGCGATACGATGTCCGCCTTTGAAAAACGCAAGAAAGATTTCTTGGATCTCAATAAAAAACTAGAACAGAATGTCGAGCAAATCGAAGGCGGCCTCGAAAATTGTGGCCTCAAAACTAAGCGGCTCTCGACTGGTGAGCTGATTGAGCTTTTTTACGGCATTTACAATCCGCTTACGGCGCGCAACGAAAAAGTTAAAGACGTTACCGAGGTTGATTTGATCGACGCGAAGTTAGCCTGATTCCATGCCAAAAAAATTAAATCAGAGGCGGCGCGTTATTATCTTCGCGGTTTTGGCGATCACGCTTTTTGTTTTGGTCGCCGATAGGTTGCGCTTAGCGCAATTCCAGCTCTCGATGCTGGAATTTATGCTGATCCTGCTCGGTATGTTTACCTTGGCAGTCGGCCTGATGGTTTGGCAGATTGTTATTCCGCTCACCAAAAAACTTAGCAAGAAAGACCTCAAGAATATTCTTTAGCCGTGAGAATTTTCTGAATCTCTGCGACCGGTAAGCCGATCACGTTTTCGATTGGTCCTTCGATTTTTGCAATAAAATTTTTCGGTAAGTCTTGGATTGCATATCCTACTGCGAAATTTTCGACTGGATTTTCCCAAACATATTTTTCAATTTCCGAATTTGTTAGTTCACGGAACGTGACCCAGGTTTTTGCGTGCCCGGTGATTTCTGCTTGATCGTTTTTTACGCAAAAACCGGAAACGACCAGATGTTTGCGTTTTGACAGCGCGCGCAAAAATTCAGCCGCTTCTTTTTTTGATTTCGGTTTACCCAGAATTTTTCCTTCCAGCTCGCCTAGCGTATCGCCCCCGATCGTGAGTGAGTGTGGCTCGAAGACAGCGCGTGTCTTTTCGAGCGCGAGCCGTTCGCAATTTTCAGCCGCCGATTTTTTTAAATCAATTTGTTCCTCGATCTCGGGAGTCTTGATTGCAAAATCAGAAACGATTTTTCGCAAAAGCGCGCTGCGCCGCGGCGAAGACGAGGCAAGAATAATTTTCATTCGAAGAGCGGGGAGAGCTCGCGTAAATCACTTACGATTTTTTTCAATTCGCTCACGACATGATTTAACTCTTGGCGGCTTGTTGATTTGCCGAGTGAAAACCGAATACTGCCATGTAGCCAAGCGTGTGGAATTTTCAAGGCGCGCAAAACATGACTTGGCTCGAGGCTAGCTGAGCTGCAGGCCGATCCGGTCGAGGCGGCAATGCCGGCGAAATCGAGTCGGAGCAAAATGCTTTCGCCCTCGATACCAAAAAAAGAAAAATTGGCGTTGCCAGGCAAACGATCTTTCGGATCGCCGTTCAGACGCGTTTGAGGAATTTCGCGCAGAACTTTCGCGACGAAATAATCTCTCAATTTTTCCAAACGTAGAAATTCTTTTCCTCGTTTTTGTTCGGCTGACTCCAAAGCCGCGGCCGCGCCGACGATACCAGCCACGTTTTCCGTTCCGGCCCGAACACCATTTTCCTGATGTCCACCTGAAACCTGAGGGACGAGCTTGATTCCTTTTTTGGCGAATAAAACCCCGACACCTTTCGGACCATAAAATTTGTGCGCCGAGAGCGAGAGCAGATCGACTTTGAGATGGCGGATGTCGAGTTCGAGAATCCCGCCAGCCTGAACTGCGTCAGTGTGCAGCAAAATTTCGGGCCGATTTTTCTGCAAAAATTTACCCAGTTCGCGAATCGGTTGCAGTGTTCCGATTTCATTGTTAGCGAGCATGATCGAAATCAGCTTGGTATTTTTACGCAACGCTCTCACGACTTTTTCAACCCGCAAAATTCCATTTGGGTCGACCGGAATTTTGGTCAGTTCGATTCCGTTCGCCTCCAAAATTTCAGCCGTCCGCAAAATCGCGGGATGTTCGATCTCCGAAATTATCAAATGGTCTCCCGGTTTCAGAATTCCCCTCAGGGCGAGGTTGTCCGATTCACTGCCGCCGCTCGTGAAAATAATTTCGCGCGGCTCACAATGCAAAATTTTCGCGATTGTTTCCCGTGCTGTCTCGGTAGCATTTTTGGCAGTTTGGCCCCTGGCATGAATCGAGCCAGGATTACCGAATTCACTTTTCAGATAGGGCAACATACTCATCAAAACTTCCGGTGCGAGCGGAGTCGTCGCGGCGTGGTCTAGGTAGATTTGAGGTTTTTGAGTCGAGGGTTTCGAATTATGAGTCATTAGTCAGCTGGTTGGATCTTTTTTTGAGAACAATTTTTTTGGCAGAAATCGCAGCAACTTTTGTCAGAGAATTGGTCGATTTTATCGGCTAACATTTTCTCAATCTTTTCAATGCAACGACCACAACCAGTTCCCGCTTTGGTGCGCTGTTGAAATTCCGCGAAAGTTCGATCACCGGCCGCGATGGCGAGATCAAGCTCGCGCTCGCTCACGCCGAGACAGCTACAAATTATTTTTGGTACGGCTTTTTTCGGCTTGCCTTGTTTCGCGCGGTAATCTTCGATCGCGGCGCACAGAGCTTTGTCACCCAAGACAGAGCAGTGAATTTTGTTGGTCGGCAGTCCGCCCAGTTTTTTTAAAATATCTTCCGGTTTGATTTTGAGAGCAGCTGCGATCTTCATCCCGCCTTTGGCCAAAACCATTTCAGACAAAACAGAGGTCGAGGCGAGCGCACTCGCGCAGCCGAAAGTTTTCCAGCGTAAATCGACGATCCGATCTTTCTCGACCTTAATCCACATTTTCATCACGTCGCCGCAGGCAGGCGAACCGACTTCACCGATGCCATCGGCTGTGAATTTTTCTCCTTCGCGCAAAAAATTTTGCGGGTGTAAAAAATGTTTTTTCACGATTGCGGAATAGAGCCAGTCATTCATTTTTTTAGATTAAGTCGCTGATTTTAATTTTCGCTAGGTCGGAGAGTAGTCTTTTTTGGATCACGGCGAGATGCAGGACGATCTTGCATTTCGCGGCGCGTGCGCAGCCAGCTGATTTTTTTTGCAGGCAGGCATGGATTTCCAGTCTGCGCTCGACTGCTTCCAGTACGTCCTGGAGTGAAATTTTTTCCGGCGGCCGGGCGAGTGCATAGCCACTGCCACGGCTCGACCTGACCAAGCCAGCATCGCGCAATTTTTGAAAAACATTGCGCAAAAAGTAGAGCGATAAATTTTCGGTGCGCGCGATCTCGCTCACGCTGGCAGAAAAACTTTCAGTTCGTGCGAGGTGGGTGAGCCCGAGTAGTCCGTATTCGGCTGCTTTGGAAAACTGCATCTCTTCCAATCTAACACAAACTTTGTATTAATCCAATTGCTCGATTCCGGAATAGTTTGGCAGAAGCTTGCTTTTTATTTTTATTTGAAATAAAATTTCTTCCTTTTTTTGTCAATGTGGCTTTATGGCTTAAAAATGCGAATTTAGCTAGAGCTATCCAAAAAACTTTCTTAGGTCTTGCATTCTTGTATAAATCCTTTACTCTTATCCTCCCGGCCAGATTTAAATTAATTTCCTCCCATGCTCCTCAAATCGTTTTTCGGCTCCCGCACCCGGGTTAAGCTGATGGGTCTTTTTTTGATGCACCCCAAGAGCGAATTCTTCATTCGCGAGATTACCCGCAAGCTCAGCGAGCAGATTAATTCAGTAAGGCGCGAGCTTAACAATTTGAAAAAAGTCGGGATGCTGAGGACATCTTCCAAAAATCGTAAAAAATACTATTACATCAATCCGAATTTCGCGCTTCTAGATGAATTCAAAAATATTTTTGTTAAAGTCGCCAATCCGCAGGACGAGATTATCAAGGCAATTAATGAATTTGGGAAAGTTGATTTTCTGCTTTTCGCCGGTCAGTTCGTCGGGCAAAAAGACGAAGTTGATATGCTGGTAGTCGGCGAGATCGACAAAAACGGTTTGAAGAAATATTTGGAAGAAGAACTGGCGGCTGCGAAGGTCAAATTTGCTGTCATGAGTCGTGCGGACTTTCTCTACCGACTTGATTGCAAGGATAAATTCGTTCTCGACTTACTCAACAAAAGTGAGAAAAGTGTCCCGATCAACAACCTAAAAAAATATATCGAGGTGAGGGTCAAGGCACGCAGTTAGGTTGCAAAATTCTATCCGGCTGCTAAAATCACGCGGCTATTTTTCAAAATTACAATGAATCAAGCTTTACTCAAACACGTTTCCGCCAAGAGCCTGCGCGACAAGATTCCTGAGATTGCGACCGGGATGAGCGTCAAAGTTTCTCAGAAAATCCGTGAAGGCGAGAAGGAGCGTATCCAAAATTTCGAGGGCCTGGTGATCGCGACGAATGGCGGCAAGGGCATTGCCGCGACTTTCACTGTCCGCAAAATCGTCGGAGGAGTGGGGGTCGAGAAGATTTTTCCTTTACACTCCAAAAACGTTCTTAAAATCGAGATTATCAAGAAAGCCAAAGTGCGCCGCAGCAAGCTTTATTACGCGCGTGATTTGCGCGGTAAAGCAGCGCGCATGACCGAGACTTATATCAATGAAGTCGTGCACGATGAAGAGGCTGACAAAAAAGCGGCTGCGGAATCGAAAAAGAAAGAGGAAGCGGCTGCGGCTGCGAAAGCCGAGGCCGCAAAACCGGCCGAGGAGCAAGCCGAAACCGAGCCCCAGAAAACAGAAGCTTAATTCAGTCTGCAGTTATACAATCCTGAATCAGCTGCTAGTTTTAGCAGCTC
Source organism: Patescibacteria group bacterium (assembly GCA_043797545.1). GTDB lineage: Bacteria > Patescibacteriota > Gracilibacteria > JAHISY01 > JAHISY01 > JAHISY01. The sequence goes on from JAZDPN010000055.1 coordinate 13,957, forward strand.
CTTGCTTTGCTGTCCGTATTAGCCTTCTGCCAGTGCTTCTGCTCCGCCGACGATCTCCAAAATCTCAGTCGTGATCGAAGACTGACGGGCCTTATTCATTTCTAGAGTGAGAGTCGAAATCAGCTCGCCGGCGTTTTCACTGGCTGACTTCATCGCGACCATACGCGCTGACTGCTCGCTCGCATTCGACTCAAGTAAGGCCTGATAAACAATCGTCTCGAGGTAGCGCGGTAAAATTCTCGCGAAAACGTCCTGACCATTCGGTTCGAAAACGTATTCGACTTTTTTAAACTCAGCCGCGACGGCTTGTTCGATTTTCGGGGCGGTAAAGGGCAACAGGACCTTTTCAGTAATTTTCTGCTGGATCGTATTTACAAAGTGATTGTAGACCAACCGCACTTCATCGAATTCGCCTGACAAAAAGCTGTCAATCGCGAGGCGGGTAATTGGTGCGGTTTTGGTAAATTCGGCTTTGTCGGACAGGCCTTCAAATTCGGCGACGACACTACTGCCAACGTGTTTGAAAAACTGCAAACCTTTGCGGCCGACGCAAACAATGTGTTTTTCTTGACCTTCCAGTTTTTTCGAATTCAGGTAACGAATAATATTCGAATTGAACGCGCCACAAAGCCCCCGATCAGCAGTAAAAAGCAGAAAGAGAATTTTTTTCGGATTTTCGCGTTTGAGAAAATAAGGATGGTCGAGTTGGCCGTTTGATCGGACGGTCAAACCTTCGATCAGGCGCGCGAGCTCATTGGCATATGGTCGACCAGCCAAGGCTGCATCCTGAGCCTTTTTCATCCTTGACGCAGCGACCATCTCCATCGCGCGGGTAATTTTTTGCGTGGAGTGAATTGATTTCAGGCGGCGGCGGAGGTCAAGCAAACTCATTAGTTTTTAGTTCCTAATCTTTAGTGGTCAGAATTTTTTATTCCCAGCCCTTTTTGAAATCGGCGATAGCGGCTTTCAAATCCTTGGTGGTTTGGTCTTCCAATTTTCCGCTTGTGGCGATTTCTTTTTCGACCTTAGCGTAATTCGCGTGCATAAATTCAAACAAGTCGCTTTCAAACTTAGCAATTTTCTCGACCGGGATGTCATCGAGATAGCCTTCGTTTGTCGCGAAAATAATCTCAATTTGATTGACGACCGAGAGGGGAGAATATTGTCCTTGCTTCAAAATCTCGACGACGCGGCGGCCACGCTCGATCTGCTTTTTGGTCGCAGCATCGAGATCGGAGCCAATTTGCGAAAAGGCTTCCAGCTCGCGGAATTGGGCAAGCGAGAGACGAATGTTGCCTGAAACCTTTTTCATCGCCTTGGTCTGTGCATCGCCGCCGACGCGGCTGACTGAGAGACCAGCGTTCACAGCCGGGCGGATGCCTTTGTAAAAAAGATCGGCCTCGAGATAAATCTGGCCGTCTGTGATCGAAATAACGTTCGTCGGGATGTACGCCGAAACGTCATTCGCCTGTGTCTCAATAATCGGCAAAGCCGTGATCGAGCCGCCGCCGAGTTTGTCGCTCATGCGCGCCGCGCGTTCGAGCAGGCGAGAGTGGAGATAGAAAATATCTCCCGGGTAAGCTTCGCGTCCGGGCGGACGGCGCAAGAGCAAAGAAATTTGGCGATACGCCGCGGCATGTTTCGAAAGATCATCGTAAACGATCAAAACATCTTTGCCAGCGTGCATGAATTCCTCGGCCATCGTGACCGCCGCGAAAGGCGCAAGAAATTGCTGGGCGGCAGGATCGGAAGCGTTTGCTGCGACGACGGTCGTGTATTCCATGGCCCCTCGTTCTTCCAATTTGCCTAAAATTTTTGCGACAGTCGAAGCTTTTTGCCCGATCGCGACGTAGAAGCATAGGCAATTCTTGCCTTTTTGGTTGATGATCGTATCGATTGCGATGGCTGTTTTGCCAGTCTGGCGATCGCCGATGATTAATTCTCTTTGTCCACGTCCGACCGGGATCATCGAGTCAATCGCCTTAATCCCGGTTTGCAACGGTGTGTCGACGCCTTGCCGTTCGATAATGCCAGGCGCCTTTACCTCGACCAGCCGAGTTTTTTTCGTTGCGATTTTTCCCTTACCATCGACAGGCTGACCCAGAGTATTCACGACTCGGCCGATGACAGCGTCGCCGACCGGAACTTCCATAATTTTGCCAGTCGTCTTGACTTCATCGCCTTCCTTCAATTCTGGGTTATCCTCCAGCAACATCACGCCGACGGAATCTTCCTCCAGATTTAAAACGACTCCGCTCTTGCCGCCGGGGAATTCTAAAATCTCGGCCATCGCCGCGCCGGACAGGCCGTGAATTTTGCAAATCCCATCGCCGACCTCGACGACTGTGCCGAGATTGGCCTTCTCAGCCGAGGACTTGAAATCGCGAATTTGCTGCGATAATACCGATGAGATTTCTGAGGCAGAGAGTTTCATTTTTGAAGAATTAAGAAATAAGGATTAAGAAGCAAGTTTTAGTTGAGGGCTTTTTGCAGTTGATGGAGTTTCCCGGCGAGCGAGAGATCGATGAGTTCGTCTCCGACGAAAACCTTGAGGCCGCTGAGCAGAGCGGGGTTTTGGCTTGTCTCGATGGTGACTTCTTGGCCGGTCATTTTGCGCAGTGCGGCAGTGAGCGACTCAAGCTGCTTTTTTTCGAGCGGCTGCGCACTTTCGATTTTTGCAGTCGCGAGCCCAGTCTGCTCGGCTATTACGACACGAAAACTTTGGGCGATTGCGCCGATTTCGCGCATTTTTTCGAAACGCACGATTAAACTCAAAAGATTTTTGACCGGACCGCTCATTTTACGGAAGGTCGTTTCTGTCACTCTCGTTTTTGAATCCAGATTGATCTTGGGGTTGGCGAAAAATCTTTGCGCTTCCTGATTCGTCAAAACCTCTGCCGCGAGATCCAGCTCGTCGGCTGTATTTTTCAAATCGGCGACCGCAGCTCTCTCGCCGAGCGCGAGCGCGAGAGCGCGAGCATAACGCAGAGAGATTTTACTCATTTCAAAGTGGAGATTTCAGCGACTGCATCTTCAACAAATTTGGCCTGATCTTTGGCTCCGATTTCGCGCTGCAAAAGTTTCTCAGTCGCAAGAATCACAATTTTGCCGACTTCATCCTGAATCTGGCGGGCCGCATCATCGCGCTCTTTGGCGATCACAGCTCGTCCCTCTTCAACGATCTTGCTGACCTTAGCCTTAGCATTGCTGACGATCTCTTCGCTCTGGGCGCTTGCCGACTCCTTGGCGGCTGCGATGATTTCACTCGCTTTTTGCTGGGCTTTGTGCAATTCTTTTTGCGTCAATTCTTCGGCCCGGGCGAGCTTGTCTTCGACCAACTGGGCGTGCTCGTCGGCCTTTTTGGCTTGTTCCTTACGGTCATCCAATAACTTCAAAACTGGCTTGTAAACCAAATAAGTGAGCAGCGCGAGGAGAATGAAAAAATTGACTGCCTGCGCAAGCATTACGGCTGGATCGATCCCGAGGCTCGAGAGAATTTCCATAAATAATTGTTAGAAATGTTCAACTGCTCGCTGCACTCGCTTGTTCGAATTGTTCAAGCGAGGCGCAGTGCTGAAATCAGTCAATGGCGCATTTGAACAATTTGAACATTTGGAACAGCTCGAACAATAATTAGACGAATTTCAAAATCAAGGCGACGACCAAGGCATAAATCGCAACAGCTTCGGCAAACGCGATTGCCAAGATCATGGCGGCTTGCACTTTTCCGGCTGCTTCTGGATTGCGGCCGATGGCTTCGACGCCTTTGCCGCCGATCATACCGATAGCGATAGCCGGTCCGATGGCGCCTAGACCGATGGCAGCGGCGACAGCGATTGATTGGATATCCATTTTAAAGGGGTTAAAAGATTAAATTTTGCCGCAAGATTTTAAGTCAAACTGGCTGATAAGCAAGTCCGGCGAACAATTTTAGTGCGCTTCGGTTGCGGCCATTTTGAAAAAAACCAAGGTTAAGACCGAGAAAACTAGGGCTTGGATCAAGCCAACAAAAATTTCCAAGGCGTAAAAAGGCATCGGTATGATGAATGGCACGAGTGCGATGATCACAGTCAGTAGAACTTCGCCTGCGAAAACATTGCCAAAGAGCCGAAACGAAAAGGAAACCATTTTCGAAAATTCCGAGACGATCTCCAAAATACCGACAAAAAAGTGAATCGGATTGGTGAAGTTTAAAAACTTTTTGAAATAACCCCAGCCACCCAAAGCGCTGATGCCCATGATTTGGACGATCAGAACTGCGATGACCGCGAGGGCGAGAGTGAATGATAAATCGGCCGAACCTGCCCGGAAAATCGGGACGAAGACGCCTTGGTGACTTTCCTCAGCTGAGCTTTTTGTATGGCTTACGGCGGCCTCGGGTTTCTCGCTGTCTTCACCAAGATCGACTACATTTCCCGTTCCCAGCTCGGAATCGACTGCCTCTGTGAAGTCATGTGCAATCGGTGTTTCAGGAATCTTTAATTCTTCACTAGCCTTTTCGGCTTCAAAGAATCCGATTGAGCCGACCCCCGGAATGAGTCCAGCCCAGTTATTCAAAAGCACAAAAAGAAAGATTGTGAAGATAACCGGAAAAAATTTGCGTGCCTGCTTGAAATTATTTGTCACGCTCTCGATCAAGCCGTGAAAGCCTTCGACTGCCAATTCGACTACATTTTGCACGCCGGACGGAATTTTTTTCAGTCGTGCTCGGAAAATCACAGCAAAGACTGCGACTAAAAACAAAACGAGCCAAGAAGTCAGGAGCGAATTCGTAACTGGCAAGGGACCGAGGTCAAAAAGTTTTTCGGCAGTCAGGGAAACATGCATAGTAGTTATTTTTTAGAATTTTCTCCTCGGGCGATCTTCTGTAATGGCTTGACGATTTGCCAGACGAAGTAAAGCGAGACGACCAATCCAAGCACGAGGCCGAACCAGAGGAAATAACTTTTACCGTATTTTTCATCGAGCCAGTGGCCGCCGAAGACAAATAAAATCGTGGTCGTGACGACCGAAAATCCGAGTTGCAGACTCATTCCGACGATCACTTTCAGCGACAGCATGTCGCTTGTTTTTGCGCTCATTTGAAAAATTTCCCAGGGAGTTTAATTTTGAAAGCTTGTCCGGTCAATACCTTTTCGGGGCGCAAAAGTCTGCAAAAATAGCGCTTTTGAAATCACAAATTTTTGTCGTCAAGTAAAAATACTATTTTTAAGGCATTTCCGAAAACACCTTAAAAAAGCCTTGTTTTTACGAGCTGAACAAATTTTGCATTCACAAAATACTGGCAGGAGAGGCTTTTTTCGCGCCCGAGCGTTGATTCTCTAGAAAAAGGGACTTAGCATTCCCGCAATTTAACCCCCAATTTTCATGGCTAAAGCTCTCACTCAGGCCCAAACTGTGGCCACCATCGCCGACGCGGCAGGCATCTCCAAAAAAGAGGCCAAAGTTGCGCTCGAAGCGCTCGCCAAAGCGCTGGTCAAAAACGACAAAGTTGCGACCACTTTCGGTATCTTCTCGAAAAAAGTAAAACCAGCCCGTCCGGCTCGCAAAGGTGTCAACCCTTTCACCGGAGAGCAGATGACTTTCAAAGCTAAGCCAAAGCAGACTGTCCTCAAGTATCGCCCAAACAAAGCGACTAAGGACGCTCTCAACTAAACCACTTTTCCTACCAAGAAAAAGCCTTCCATTTTGGGAGGCTTTTTCAGTGCAGGGGCATGATGCGGTAGCTCGCATTATATTTTTCAGAGATCACCTCGCCGTTTTTTTTGTCGACCTCGCGTGTCCAAAACATTTTCAGGCCGGCGAGGCGCAGATTGGTGACCGGGTCGCCATTGGGATAAAACGGTCCGGCCATTTTCACGGCGCGTCCATCACTCGTGCCAAAAAAATTGACTCGCAAAGTCGTTCCCTCGACGGCAGTCTGGACCAGGAGCGGTGCGCCAGTGTCATTCAAAAATTCCAAATCAGCTGAGCCGGGATAGATGGTCGCATCTAAGCCGGGCGGATCGTAGTAGAGAACCTTGAAAGAATGCGGCCGTTGACGCGTGATCGGTAGGCCAGTGGCGAGCGCAGTGCGGAAAAAAGTAGTCGAAACCTGACAAACACCGCCGCCGACTTCGGGAATGATGTCGCCATTTTTGATAATAAGCTCTTGCCGATAGCCGCTTGCCAGCGTGATCGTTCCGAGATTTTTCACAAAAGAAAATTTCTCATCCGGCAGGATAATTCTACCGTTCAATTTTGCCGCCGCGACGCGAATATTGTATTGGCGGTTGGCAGGCGAGCCGGCATAGTTGGT
>JAZDPN010000070.1:0-4170 GCA_043797545.1 Patescibacteria group bacterium
AATTTTTTAGTAAGTTGTAAATTATTTGAATCTCTGAGGAGTCGAGTGGAGCGGGCGAGCGGAGTCGAACCGCCGTCTCCAGCTTGGAAGGCTGGCATAATAGCCGTTATACGACGCCCGCAGTTTTCTTTTTCGGGGCAATTTTCTTGGCTGGCTCGCCTGGCTTGACCGCCTTGGTGGCGATTGTAAAAATCTTGGCCGCCTCGTCGAGAGCGGATTTTTCGAATAAAACCCGGTCGAACTTGGTCAGATCGTGCGGATTGAGTAAATTAACCAAAAGCGGTTTGACGAATTTGAGATTGCGCGCGCTTTTGACCAAGATTGCATTGCGGTTGTGGACGACCAAGATGCTCTTACCTTCAGGCAGTTTGGCCAGTAATTTTTTGAAATCCTGAGTCTTGGGCACCTTCAGCTCAAAACTCTCAAGTGCGATAATTTTGTGAGCTTTGGCTTTCGAAGACAAAAGTGAAGCGAGCGCGAGCCGACGCGCTTTCTTGGGTAGATCTTTGGAATAGTTTTTCAAATTGCGCGGACCCCAGGCTACGCCGCCGCCACGCATGATCGGCGAACCGCGATCACCGCGACGCGCATTGCCCGAACCTTTTTGACGCAAAACCTTGGCAGTCGAATGACTGACCTCGCTGCGGCTCAAAGTATGAGCCGGCGAAATCCGGGCATTGGCGTGCTGACGCATCAGCGCCAAGTGCACCAAGGCTGGATTGATTTTGGAATCAAAGAGATGAGCGGGGAGCTCGACCTCGCCTTTTTGTGAGCCGTCCTGTGAGTAGAGAGGAGCTTTCATTTCCTTTTTTATTCAAACGATGAACCTGCGTTTAAGTTATAAAAAAATTTAATAAATTGTAATTTCAGTCAGCCGCGTGAAGCTATTTTGTCGGCGCGGAGCAGTGTCAAGAGAGTAAAGGACTTAGACCCGCCGCGCGTGGCGGGCTGCAGAGCATGAGATTTGGAGGAAAATTATTTAGCTTCCTCGGCCGGTTTGGTGCAGTTGAGCTGTTGGAGCTCGATTTTCTGCTCACCGAGATTGACCGGGAAAGGATCGCATTTGCTAGCTTGCTGCATGAGATCCATGACAGCCTGCTGGTAGCCGGCTTGGACTGCCTTGTTGACCTGGTTGACCTGGAAGTTCTGCCAGACGCTATTACCGACGAAGACGACCGAGAAGATGATCCACACCGCGAGGATGACTTGGCCGACATTGTCGGTTTGGAGTTTGCAGGGGAACTTCATTTTTAGGGGGTTAAAGAGTGCAATTTTTTTAATTGGCTTCGATCCGAACCAGCGAGCCAATCGATCCGGAAACCGGACCTTTCACGACAAGCAAATTTTTCTCGAGGTCGACCGCGACAAGCGGCACATTTCTCTTCGTAATCTTATCACTTCCCATTCGTCCGGGGAATCTTTTGCCCTTGGGCGTGCGACCTGTGCCGCTCACTGCACCCGAGCTCGAACCCGGCTGACGATGATGGTGCGAACCGTGCGTCTCAGGACCGCGCGAGAAGTGGTGTCTCTTGATGACTCCAGCCGTCCCTTTACCTTTGGAGATGCTGGAAATTTTGACGAGCTTGATCTCGGCGAATTCCGCGACGGAAACCTTGTCGCCCTTTTTCTGCTCCGCATCGGCGGCAATTTTGAATTCCGCGAGATGACGAAACTTGCGCGTTTTCAGCGGCTTCTTTAATTCATCAAAACCGAGGATTAACGCGGGATATCCATCCTTCTCGGTTGTTTTGATCTGAGTGATCTCGTTGGGAGAGCATTCGATAACCGAGACGGGGATCACACCACCGTCATCCGCGATTACACGCGTCATGCCGACTTTGCGGCCGAGTATTCCAGTCATTGTGGAAGAGGTTAGAACTGCTTTGAACTTAGATCCTGCAAATGCAGGAGCCTCCGCAGTATAGTTAACAATTTTTAAGGCTCCGAAATTCGAAGCGGGGGAATTTTACAGAAAGTTTTTGTAAATGCAAATGATTTTTTTAGTCCGAGACTTCTGAAGTCATTCCCCAACTTCTTAGTGTTGCTAACACTTCTTTAATAGTGCTATTCATGACTCCTGGGTGCAAAACTAAACCTATAGCGCCTAATCTCGCTGAACATTCAAGTTTCACAACTGCCCCTTCTTGGTTGAACAAATTCGCAATTTTTTGAGCGATTCCAGGAAGAACACGCTGATCGTTCCTCGCATTTTCCCTGTCTGCCCCTAAAAGGGTTACTTTTAAAACTGTCATTTCAATTAAATTATAAGGCCGGATTTTTACACGATTTGGAAAATTTTTCCAAATCTTGTAAATGCAAATGTTTTTTACGACTACTAATCAATTCGACGAAGACCCTCTTGGTGTAGCGCCGGATCGAAAGTCCCAGAAATTCGCGGAGGACGACCGAAGGTTTGACCAACTGCACCACGAACAGGTTCGCGCCCAATATTTAAACCGAGCTGCTCTTGAAGCGGACGCCTTGGATCAATCAAATCGTCGGGAATCGGAAGTTTATTCATTTCAAAAAATTAGAGTCGCGATTTTGACACTTACTCAATTTTTTCGCAAATCAAGAACCCCACGATCTTATTCCTTAATCCTTAATCCTTACTAACTTAGTCCTGCCTACGCCATCTTGATCTCGATATCGACTCCGCTCGGGAGAGTTAGCGCTTGCAGTGAAGAAACTGTATTGGGAGTCGATTCCTTGATATCAATCAATCTCTTGTGAGTCCGCATTTCAAATTGCTCTTTGGAAGCTTTGTGCTTGAAGGTTGAGCGATTGACTGTGAAAATCTCTTTCTTCGTCGGCATCGGAATCGGTCCGGAAATAATCGCGCCGCTGCGTTCAGCCGTCTCGACAATCGTCTTCGTCGCTTCATCGACGATGCGATGATCGAAAGCGCGCACCACGATACGAATCGAAGGTTTGCTAGTCTCGGCCAAGGATTTCTTGGTGGCTTTCGAGGCTTTCGTTTTGGCGGCTTCCATTTTGAAAAATTAAGAGTGGACGGATTTTAGGGAATTTTTGGGAAAAATCAAAACACTTTTGTCCCGCCGCCGCTCAACGCGAAATCGATCGGATTTTCCGCGACGCGTCCGTCTGCGAAAATCACCGCGCCGACGCCAGCTTCGATCGCGCGTTTCGCGGAGAGAATTTTCTTTTTCATCCGCCCGACCGCGAATTCGTCGGCGTGCGCGATCGGAATTTCGCGAATCAAACTAGCTTCGTCTTCCACGTTTTTCAGCAATCCCGGAGTGTTCGCGAAAAAAATTAATTTGTCGGCTTTCATTTCGCTCGCGATTTTCGCCGCGATTTTGTCGCCGTCGACATTCACCTCCAAATTTTCCGCGGTCGCGGCTGGAGGAGCCAAAACTAAAATCTGACCCGAATCGAGAATATCTTGAATACCAACTGAATCAATTTCTTTGATTGAACCCGTCAGGTCGGAATCGACAACTTTTAATTTTCCATTTTCAACAATTCGCATCCGACTATGCCGCTCAGCCAATATTAAATGCGATCCAAGATGAGCAACTGCCCGTCCTCCGAATTCGACAATTTTCGCGGCGACTTTTTCCGCCGTACCACCGTAAACTTCTTTCAAAAGTTCGAGTGTTTCGGAATCAGTCCAGCGCGATTTTTCGCCTCTTTCCGAAGTGATCATTTTCGGTTCGATCCCGCGCTCTTTTTGGACACGACTAAGCTCGGCGTTCGCGCCGACGACGATCACAATCTTTTCACTGGACTTTTGAAGCGCGACGGAATTTTTCGCAAGTGCGGAAAAATTGATTCCGTCGCCGCCGCCGAATTTGAGAACGAGCATAAATAAATTGGTTTTGATTTTAACTTAAAAATTTTGCGCACGGAAAATTTGACTTTTATTCATTTTAGTTAAAGAATCCAAACTTAATTTTTCCAAAGATGGACGAAGCATATCATGTCCACGTGAAAGAAAGTTGGACTGATTGGTTTTGCCAAAAAGTTAGAACATTTGTCGATCGAATTTTCTCTGCGAAAAGACCGATCATTGTAGTGACTTTTAATCATCAACCAAATCCAAAATCTGAATTGAAAAGCGGTGATCTTTCTATACAAATAGTTGAAATCCTGCGACAGCATGGAAATGGTGTCGATGTAAGCCTGCGCGATACAGAAACTCAAATC
>JAZDPN010000073.1:0-57523 GCA_043797545.1 Patescibacteria group bacterium
CAAAATCGGGATTCCAATTTTTCGCGACGACGCTCTCGATCTCGCCGCACAAAAACGCCAACTGGTTGAACGAGATTGGTCGCGAATTGTCAAGCAGGCACGGTGTGAAATTTTTGGAAGCCGATTGGAAAAAATGCGATGGTTTCAAAAAATCACTCGGGCTCTCGAAAGATGCCAAGCTCGTCCGCCAAAATTACTGCGGCTGTGTCTACTCACAACGTGCCAGTAGACAACTAGTAGACACGAGTAGACAAAATGACTAGACAACTCCCCCATCGCGCTTCGGAAAAAATGTCCACTCGACAGCCGTTTTTTTGGGGCAAGACGAGTAGACAGGTTGTCGACATTCTCGGTTCCCCGCTCGACAACTTTGAGCAGCTGAATGAGCGCGCTTTGACGCGCAATCGACAGACTCAGACAACTTCGCGCGATCTGCCTTTTAAATTTTGGCCGAAAGACAAAAATTGGAGCCTCGTTCAGCTCGCCGATCAGACTTTTGGCTGGCTGCCGAATCGATATATAGTGAAACAAAAAAGCGCTAATTATTGGGAAAAAATTAAATTAGCGCCGAAAAACAAGCTGACTCCCCTGCTTTGCCCGACTCCAGCTAAATTTGAGAAATTTTTGAATCAGTTTAAAGGCGTTCCCTATCTCTGGGGCGGCACAACGAAGTCTGGGATAGACTGCTCGTCTTTCGCGCAGAAACTGTTTTTCGAGCTTGGCGGAATTCTCTTACCGCGCAATTCGCGTGAGCAAAAAAAATGCGGGCTATCTGTCCAGTCGACAAAGCTGTGTCCACTCGATTTACTTTTCTTTGTCCACTCGACAACTGGTCGTCACCATGTCGGTGTCTACTGGAATGATGAAGTTGTCCACTTCTGTCTAGACAAGCGTGGTTTGTCTACTGAGTCGCTCGATTCGATGCAGAAACGCTATAATCACATCGCTACTCGGCGCATTTTCAAACTTCGAAATGCTTAAGCAAATCAAGGCTGCGAAAAATATTCACGTCGTCGGAGTGAGCGGCACCGAGGGTGCGGCTGTGGCCCTTTTTTTGACAAAACTCGGACTCAAATATACGGCTCATGACTTCAGTGAAGAAGCTAAATTTCAGAAAAATTTTCTAGCGAGTCATCTCGGTTATTCGCCTGCAGAAAGAGAAAAAACACTTAAAGTGATTTTCAAAAATAGCTCTCTTAACTTCAAGGAGAATTATCTCAAAGAGATTGAAAGTGCCGATCTGGTTTTCGTCTCCCAAAACTGGGAAGCCTACTCACCTAATCAAAAGTTGCGGAAAATTTTTGCCAAAAACCCGAGGAAATTCATGACGATCACTCAGCTTTATTTTGGAATTTTCCCGGGAAAGATTTTGGCTGTGACCGGAACGAACGGTAAATCGACAACCACTAAGCTGATCGCTGAAATTATGTTCGCCAGTAGACAACCAGTAGACACGAGTAGACAATTAGCAGCGAAGTCCGCCGAAGCCTTGGTGAAGGCGGAACAACGGGTAGACAGTCGTGTTTATTTTACCGGCAATGACCGTCGTAATATCCAAATTCTCGACCAATTCGACAAATGGAAAAAGTCGGATTGGCTCGTGATCGAGGTATCCAACCGCCAGCTAAAATTTCCGCTTGGTCGCGCACCAGAAATCGGAGTGATTACGAATGTCACCCCGAATCATGTTGATGAATATATAGATGGTTTTTCGGCTTACAAAAAGGGAAAATTTGCCTTGGTCGCTGGCCAAAAAAATAATGATATATGTGTGTTGAATTATGACAATATAATCACGCACAGCTTTGCGAAAAAGGTAAAATCAAGAGTCGTTTTCTTCTCTGCTAAGAAGAAGTTGTCTACTGGCCTGTCCGCCGTAGCCTCCGCGAAGGCGGGTGTCTACATCGATGCTGGTTGGATAGTAGACAAAAACCAATCTGTCGACTCGCCAGCTAAAGTTTGCCTGCGCGCCGAAGCCAAAGTGGCAAAGGTGTGTCTACTCGACAAGGTAAAATTGATCGGGGAACACAACTTTGAGAATGTTTTGGCGGCAGTCGCCGCGACTCGTGCGGCCGGAGTGAGCGCAAAGATAATTTGCCAAACGATCGAGCAATTTCGCGGCATCCCACAAAGACTGGAAGTTGTTTTCGAGAAAAACGGTGTGAAATTTATCAATGACTCAGCTTCGACAACGCCCGAATCAACCATCGCGGCGTTGCAAAGTTTTCCAAAAAAATCGGTCAATTTGATCGCAGGCGGGGAGTCCAAAGGCATGGATTTTGCCAAGTTGGCACGTGAAATTCGGACTCAAAAAACGCGAGTTATTCTACTCGAAAGTCCGCTCGCAAAAAGTTTGGCAAACGAATTGCGAAAATTAAAAGTTGGTTTTGAAATTGTGAAAGATTTGCGCACGGCTGTCGAGCTTTCCGCTCGCAATGCGCAAAAAGGCGACATCGTGCTCTTATCTCCGGCGGGTGCGTGGTTTTGCTATTTCTCAGGAAAAATCCCGCTCGGCGGCAGGGGATTCGAGCAATTTGCCAAAGCCCTGGCTTAATTATTTTTCCTCGTCGACCGGCTCATATTTGAGCGGTTTGAGCGAAGTAATCAGGATCTCGCAACCGCAATTTTCGCATTCGACAACTTCGCCAGCCTCGCTCGGCTCGTGCTCAATTTTGGTCTTACAATCTGGGCAAATAATCGTTATCATTTGCGAGGATTTTATGAATTTAATTTTGAATGTCAACCAAAATTTTGCGAATTTTTTGGACGAGTCGCGGCGCGACATTTGGCGCTACGCGAAAATTTTGAGCGATTCGAAAATTGTGAATTTTGTCGACCCGCTGCAAAAAGATTTCACGAAAATCGAGCGAATAGGGGATTTTTGGGTGAAACGGGAAGACGAGAGCGCAGTCGGCTCACACAAATTTCGTGCACTCGCGTTCCAAATTTCCCAACTTCTAGAAGCGAAAATCGACCGTGCTGTCCTCTCAAGCTCTGGTAATGCTGCAATCGCGGCCTCGCAAATCTTGCCAGAAAATACGAATTTGAAGCTCTTTGTGTTTTTGTCGAAGAAGACACCACCCGCCAAGTTGGCCGGGCTGAAATTTTCGAAAAACCTTGTTCCGATCCTCTCCGAGCGCCCATTGCGGATGGCGAAATATGCCGCGAAACACTTTGATTTAAGAGATTTACGTCCGTCAGTCGATCCTAACGCTGCTGTTGGTTTTTGCTCGCTCGGCTTCGAGATTTTCGAGCAAAAACCAGCTATTGAGAATATTTTCAGCTTCGCGACGAGCTTCGCGAGCGTCCGCGGCATCGCCGAGGCGTTTAAGTTTTTAGTCAAAATCGGTGCTCGGCAAAAAATGCCGAAGATTTTCGCGGTCACCTCGAGTGGAAGGCTGGCTGGCGAGTTGAGCAGGCAACGAGTAGACACGAGTAGACAAGCAAAAGTTGTCCAGTGGACAGAAGTAGACACAAGTGGACAACGAGTAGCGAAGTCCGCCGAAGCCTCGGCGAAGGCGGAACAGCTGGTAAATATCTCTGATGCAGAAATTTTGGCGACTCGTCAGAAACTGCCCGAGCTGAAAACTTCGAATGAAGGTTTGGCGAGTCTCGCCGCCGCCACGAAAATCAAACCGCAAGGGGAGACTTTGGTGATTTTGACGGGACGAGCTTGGCCGGACAAAAATGTTGATCTGGATAAATTTGAAGAAGCTGACAATTTTGCAGAAGCTGATAAAATGGTCGCTCGTCATGGCTAATCTCCCCCGCAAAACGATTCATCTAGTCTCGCCTGACCCGCGCAAAATCGAGGGGTTGGAGCTGGCGTGGCCGCATTTCAAAATCTTCGTCTCGAAAATGAGTCCAGCGCTGCGCAAGGCCGAAAGAGCTGGCGCTGAAATCGTGAATTTGAAGCTGCCAAAAATCAAGACTACGAGCGATTTATTGGTCGAATTAATCGGCCGGAAATTGGTGCGCAAGGGGAACCGGGTTTTGGTTTTCAAAAACCTGCCGAAAATCGAGCGGCTCGCCGCGAAACACAAATTCGAAATCCTAATGCCCGGATCGAGCTTTTTGAATTTGCTCGAAGACAAAATCAACTTCGTGGATTTTTGTCACGAATTCGCGCTGCCGATTTTGCCGACGACGATTCGCGAGCTAAATCTCGTGCGCTTTCTCGAACCGGTCGTGATTCAGACGCGACGCGGACACGCCGGTGAGTCGACTTTTTTTATCCGCTCGCCCAAAGAGCTGGACAATTTGAAACGCAAAATAGGGGACTGGCCGGTCAAAATCACGCCGCTCAAAAAACTGCCTACTTTCACGCTCGATTTTTGTGTCACTGCGAACGGGATTTACGCGACGCAGCCGTTTTTCCAAATCACGGGCGATCCGAAATTGAATCCGCTGCCAGGCGGGACGGGCGGAATTGATTTCGACATCGCGGCGAAATTGTCGGACGCGACGAAAGGACGCATCGGCGCGCTCGTCGAGCTCGTCGGCGCAGCTTTGGAAAAAATCGGCTACCGCGGAATCGCGGGAATCGATTTCCTCGTCGATGACGCCAGCTCGAAAATTTGGCTGCTCGAGCTCAATCCGCGGCTGCTGAGCAATCTCGGTTTCGTGACACGGAAACAAGTCGAGGCGGGGGAGATTCCCCTTTTACAAATCCATCTTTTGGAATTTTTGGGTGAGGATTTACGGAAATTCGATGCGCCAAAATTGAGCCGCGTGAATTCGGGAAGATTTGAAAATCCGCACCCGGACGCGCGGATGTTGATCGAAATTTAGTTTTTGGAATGAATGAACTCGACAAAAATCGCAAAATTTTGCACGAGACTTTCGAGTTGGGGATTTTGGTAAAAGGGATCGATGGTATTTTGGAAGTCATCGGCGGGGCGCTTTTGCTTTTGCTCCAGCCGGCGCAAATCAATTCGCTAATTGTCTGGCTGACGCAACACGAACTCGCGCAAGACTCGCACGATTTGCTCGCAAATTACCTCGTGAAATTGGGGAGTAATCTTTCGCTCGACGCGCAAGTTTTTGGCGCGATTTATCTGCTGATTCACGGAGTGATCAAAGTCGCGCTGATTTTGGGTTTGTGGAAAAAGAAATTAATCGCGTATCCGCTCGCGATTATTTTTCTCGCGCTTTTTATCGTTTATCAAATCTACAGATATGTTCAACAGCCCGCGCTGTGGCTAGTTATTTTAAGCGTTTTCGACGCCGCGATGATCTTCCTGACTTGGGCTGAGTATCGACAAGTCAAAAAGAAATTGGTGTTTCTAGAACTTGAAGATCGACAACAGAATACTGGCTTTTCAACCAGGGTTTGATATGGTAAATTCCGCCCCTTTAATTTTTAAGAGGTGGAAACATCCGGAAAAAAATCATCCTTGCTCGAAAGGATGCTGCCCAAAAAATTACTTTGGTTGGCGCAAGTAGTGCGAGAAGAAGTCGTGTACGCAATCATTAATTTTCGCGCAAAAAAGTCCAAGCCTCTTAAGCCTGGATTGCCCGGAGCTTTACATTTGACAGGAATTTCTTCGGTAAAGCCAAAGAAAAAAATAATTACTTCTCGTTAATCGTCTCTTTCACTTTCACGCCGAAATGTCGGCCAGCGTCCTCGACGAACGCGAGAACCTCGTCGCCTTTTTTCAGTTTCGTGATCGAGATCGGTTTACCGTTCGGCTGAGTCAGGCGAATTGTTTCGGCATTTTGCATCACGAGCGAAATCGGCTTCGTGCCAACTTTGCCACGGACATGGAGCATCGGCCGTTTTTCGATTTTCGCGCGACCAACCGCGAGTGGAAAAGTGTTGCCCTTTTCATCGCAAATCAAAATCTGTTTGCCCGCGCCAACTTCGTTGAGATAGCCGGTTTTGTTGTCTGGGAGACGCACATACGCGTGCACCGCGCCGACATTCACGCGAAACGGACGCGGATCGCAATACGGACTTTCGACATTTTCGTTGAAAACGAGAAACATCGCCGAGCTGGAATCTCCCGCGAGAATTCCCTGTCCGGGAGTGAGAATCGCGGTCGTGTCGACACACACGCGGTCGGCGACACCGACCGGCTCGGTCGACTCAATCTTCGCGCGAACGAGCTGCAATTTTTCGTTGTTCGCCTCACGGACGACTTTTCCCGTTGCGACGATCTCGGCGGGTTTCGCGGTTTCGAGGAGGATTCCATCCGCGCCGACTTCCATCGTCGTGAGCGCGAGTTTCGCTTTTTGCGCGTTCGGGACGGATTGAATGATTTTGGTGGTTTTGGAGATCAAATTCTCGAGCGGAATGATCGACCAGTCCTTGTTGCGAATAATCTTCCAAACGCGCTCTCCGGCCGCGACAACGTCATTCTCGACCTCTTTCGCGGTGATCGTGAACTCGCGGACATCTTTGCCAATTTTCAAATCCCCGTCTTCGGCGACGATCTGGATCAGCCCCAATTCTTTCGCTTTCTTCGCAAAACCTTTCGGCAAAACAAGCGCGTCGGCTCCGGACTCGATCGCGGTCGTGACCAAATTTTTGTTCCATTTCGGGATGGAAACCCAAAAAAGTTTTTTCATAAATGAATTAGGACTCGGAAATTTTAGCATCTCTTGAATTTGAGGGGGAGTGCGCTAAACTCGTCGGGATGCAAATTTCTTACTTTGGCCAGCTCGGCTTTCTTTTGAAAGGATCGGACGCCTCGGTCGCTCTGGCTCTGCCTGCCGACAAAATCGGGGAAGCCGAAATCGTGATCACCGCGACCGAAGATGAGGTCATCAAGGCTAGCAGCAAACAAACTGTTTTCGATTGGCCGGGAGAATACGAATCCAAGGGCGTGAGCGTGGCTCTGATTCCTGTCGGCAAAGACAAACCTTCCCGTATCGCCAAAGTTATCATTGACGGAATCGCGCTAGTCCATCTCGACGGAGTGAGCGAACCGCTAACCGAAAAGGAAGAAGAAAAGATCGGGAATGTTGATTTGCTTTTAATTTCGATTGGCAAAAATGCCACTCTCGACGCCAAGCAAATTAAAAATACCATCGAAGCGCTTGAGCCGAAAATCGTAATTCCGATGAATTTCGCGGACGGCGAGGAAAAAGAATTCGCGAAACAGCTCGGTTTCGGCGAGGCCGAAGCGGAAAACGATTTGAAATTGAAAGCGAGCAGTCTGCCGTCTGACCGGATGGAGCTCAAAATTTTGAGGTCGAGGAAATAGGGAGTGGGTGAAGATTTTTAACCTACTCTAAAATTCACAAGTGTTTTTGCGTTGCACATTACACATTGATAATTAATAATTGATTCACGGCCCCGTAGTTCAATGGATAGAACAATTCCGTCCTAAGGAAGAAATGTAGGTTCGATTCCTGCCGGGGCCACCAAAATGTTCTCCGCTGCAAGCGGAGGTTATTTTGGTGATTGCGGTGGGTGAGAAATACAAAAGCTCGTGCTTTGTTTTTCGAAAAACATTTCGGCGCGCGCCGCCACAAAGTGGCCCCTTCGGGGCGAAATAATTTAAAATTCGCACGCGCTCGCAGCGAATTTCGATTCCTGTCGGGGCCACCAATTAAAAATTCAATTCGCGAATCGCCTGCCAGCGCCCAACCGACCAAATCGGACCTCGAGTAATTGTTTGAATTTGGGTAAAAAGTTTTTGCAACTGCGAATCAGTCAGTAAATTTTTATTTTGTGAAAGCGAATCGAGATAGTCGGTCGGCAGCTCGCGCGCGAAATGCCCGATACGCCAATTCGGCGTGGCGGGAAGGCGCGCGAGAAATGCATCAGTGAGCGCATATTCATCGATGATCACGCAATCACGTGGCGCAAGAAATCCGTAAATGCCGACATTTGCGAACGATCGAATGCCGTGACATTCGCCCTGGTTTTTCGGCGCCCAAGAGTGATTTTCGATACCGCCGAGACGAATCATCGCGAACAAAGAATTTTCTGATTCGAAAAATTCGCGCTCATCCGCGATGCCGAAATCGTTGATTGTTTTTGCCGCGATCGGACTGCCCGAAAAATTAATTCCCCAGCCGACAACCGCGAACAGCAAAATAATTTTGGCGAATTTTTTGAGCTGAACAAGGTCGGGGATTTGTCCGAGCAAAATTACCGAGCCGAAAAAAAGTGGGGCGAGGAAACGACCGGACATGAAGTCGCCGCCGATTTTGAGAATATAAATTAGATACAAACACAGTCCCGCCGCGAGGCCGAGCAGTTTTTTCGAGCGAGAAACGAGCGACCAAACGAACGCAGCGAAAATCGTCGCGAGCGTGAGCGGATCGCGAATGAAAGAGTCGATTAAATATTTGCCGCCCTGCGCGAGCAAAGCGAGCGGCGCGATTCCGGTCGCGAGTTTCGCGTAAAAAGTATTTGGGAAAGGAAAACCGAAATAAATCAGCGCGAAAAATTCCCACAGAATGAGTGGCGTGTAGCCGAGCAAAATTTGACCGAACGCTTTTGCTTTGTGCGGCGCGGCGAAAAATTCCCAGAGCAAGACCGGAACGAAAAGCAAAATCGTGTCGAGGCGATTGACCGTGGCGAGTGCGGCGACGAAGGAAAGCGCAAGCAGTTTTCGCGGCGAATCTTTTTGGAAAAAAATGAAAACGAAAAGCGCGAACAAAAGATTGGTCAGCGGATTTTCGAGGCCGGAAGTCGCGAAATCGAGAAAAGCGTGCGAAAAAAACAGAAGCGCGAGTACGAAAATTTTGGCGAAGTCGCGCGAGATTAATTTGCGCAATACGAGCGCGAGCGCGGCGCAGCTCGTCAAAAACGAGACGCTCAAAGTCGTGAAGTACGCTTCGCGGGTGAGGAAATAAAACGGCGTGAGCAGAAATAACCAAAGCGGGTGAGTGAAAACTTGGACACGCTCGACGACATTCCAGCGCAAGCCGAAACCGTGCACGAAGTTGTCGATCACGCGCAAGGTAATAAATGCGTCGTCGGAGATCCACGCTCGCGCGACGAGACGGACAAGTAAAAACCCGAGCAAAATTCCGATCCCGATTCGCAGCCAAGTTCGTTTTTTGAGTGCGTTCATCGCGAAAATTTTACGCTAAAATCGCGCCGTGAAAATTGCGCTTATTTCAGATTCGCACGGCGCGCTCGATCGACTCGAGGAAGTTTTGCACAATTTCGACACGGCTGGGATTCGCGAAATCGTGCACGCGGGGGATTTCGCGCTTGGAGAAATCGTGGAACTTTTGTCTAATTTTCCACAGTTGAGTTTCCGGATCGCACGGGGAAACTGCGATGTTGATACTGAGAAAATTTTGGCAATTGCGAATTTACCGAATGTCGAACTCGAGGAAATTTTGGAGTTCGAGCTCGGCGGACGGCGCATCGCGGTCGCGCATCGGATTCGAGATTTAGCCAATTCAGACGCGCCAATCTTGATTTCTGGACACACGCATATTCCGAGCGCGAAAGCGGTGAATGGAAAATTATTTTTGAATCCGGGCTCGCTGATGGATGACGGCGGCTATTTCATTTTGGATTTGGCGAATTTAATTGTTGAGCGCAAGCTTTTTTCTGACAAAGCTCTGGCTTAAAATTGGGCTGCGCTATTTGGAAACATGGACCGAATCGAAGTTCACAAAACGATCGCCATCGTCACTATCAAGCTAATGATTTTGCAGCTGTTTTTTGCCTTGGTATATTTGGCGACATCTTTGATTAGTGATTCTGTTGATCTATACAACAACGGCACTTTTATGAATCTAATCGCTTACGACAGTCTGACTTTTATAATTATTGCTTTGGTGCATTTGGCAATCACTTCGTATATTTTTTTGCAGTGGACGATGGAAAAATACATTCTCCTGCCCGACAAAATCCGCCATCAGTGGGGGATTCTTTTGCGGCAGACCAATTCTTGGGACATTAGCAATATCGAAACTGGCTATATCACCGAAAGCGTAGTCGCGCGGCTTTTTGGTTATGGCACGATTACCTTTCACAGCCCGACTTTGGAAACGCGCGTTGTTTTGCGCGATGTTCCCTCGCCTTCTTTGGTCACGAATTACATTGAGAAAAATTTGGCTTTGCTTGGTAAATCGCCAATTAAGTATTTGAAAGCTGATTCTAAATAAAAAATAATGTTGCATTTAGCTAACTTTGAGTTAGAATTAGCTCACTTTAATTTTTAAAAATGCAGTACAAAAGATATCGCTCGCTCAAAATCGGACTTGTGATGCTACTCGCTGCGACTGTCGGTGGCTTCGTCAGTCAGGGAAATTTTGTGATTCCGCTGGTCGCTTTTGCGATCGCCGCAGGAACAATTTTTCTAGTCAGTCGTCACGTTGATTCCGTTCAAAATGATGAGCGCATCGAAAAAATCGGCGGCAAAGCGGCGCGCTGGATACTCGCGATTTTTGCAATCGGAGGCGCGATCGCGAGCATCGTCCTCACCGCGCTCGCCAAAGATAATCCGATTTATCAAATTCCGGCCTATATTTTTTCGGGTCTAGTTTGGTTTGTCTTGGTTGGACATCTGGTTTTGTTTTATTATTTCAATCGCAAAGGCGAATGAAAAACCGGATCAAAATTTTTCGCGCACAGTTTGATTTGACACAGAACGCACTCGCGGAAAAAGTCGGCGTGCGTCGCGAGACGATCGTTTTTCTCGAACAAGGAAAATACAATCCCTCGCTCGAGCTCGCTTTTCGCATCGCGAAAGTTTTTGGCGAACCGCTGGAAAATGTTTTTATTTGGGAAAAATAAATCTGGCGGAGGGAGAGAGATTCGAAGCTGGCTTCAAGTTCTGTTTTTAATTTGAGATTGTCGGCGGCGCGCGCCGAAATGGTTCGCGAAATACGGAACGCGAGCTACCAGGTGTCTCACCCACTCCCCGCGCCAAAAAATTCGCCTGTGCGGGGGCAATTTTTCGTGGCGGAGGGAGGGGGATTCGAACCCCCGAGGCAGTTGCCCGCCTACCCGCTTTCCAAGCGAGCGCACTCGGCCACTATGCGATCCCTCCGTTTTAGCGAAATTTCAAAACTGGGCGAGGCAACCCTCACCCCGATTTGCGAAGTGAGGTTGAATTATTTTTCGGAGGAGGACTCCGCCGCCACATTCTTTTCTTTGGTCGGCTTTTGCAAAGTCCGCAGACAGCTCGTGCAAATCACGACTTTCACACCGGAAAATTTCTTCGAAATTAAATTCGGGAGAAAGCGGCGGCGTGTGCGACGTTTGGAGTGGGAAACTTGATTTCCGACTCCTGGTTTTTTGCCACAAAGATTGCAAACTTTACTCATTGGGGAATGTTAAAATTAACCGAGCCGGGGGATTTTACGAGAAAAAATGTTTTTACTCAACCTTTCGCCTTTCGAAATCCTGTCCTGGGTGGTCGGCTTCTTGGTCGCGCTCTCGGTCCATGAGGCTGCTCACGCTGCTGCTGCGAATTACCTCGGTGATCCAACCGCGAAATTTGCAGGCCGGATGAGCCTGAATCCCTTGAGACACCTTGATCCGGTTGGAACTTTGTTTTTAATTTTCGCAGGTTTCGGCTGGGGCCGACCAGTGCCTGTCAATCCGGCCAATTTCGCGAATCCACGCGCCGGAGAGATTTTAACTTCGCTAGCTGGGCCGCTCGCGAACTTCGTAATAGCGCTCGCCCTGGCGATTCCTCACAATCTGCTTGACCCCGGGTCGCTCGGCTTTCTTTTTGTGCAGAATGTAATGTTTGTGAATATAGTTTTGATGGTTTTCAATCTCCTGCCTATCCCGCCACTGGATGGAGGCGGTGTCGCGGTGAATTTCTTACCGATTGAGCTGGGCGAGAAATACCGCCGCAACGGTCCGATTTTGCTATTTGCTTTGATTGCGTTCGATTGGGTCTTTAAAACAAGTCTTTTGTGGGGCATCCTCGGAAAATTGGTCAATATCGTGTTTGTAGCGATTAACCTAAGCACAACATTTGGGGGCTAGTTTGGACGAAAACAAGGCGTGAAAATAATTTCAAATGTAGCGCAACTCGATTTGATTGCACACAAAATTTGTTCGGGTAAATTGGAGCCAATTCTTTCACATTCCCCCAAAGGGGAGCCGACTAAACATCGGTTCGCGAACTCGTCGCGAGGCCAAATCGCTCACAAAATTTAAGGGGCTTCGTACATTCTCTCGGTCAAATACGATCGCGGGAAGAAACCCCACCTGAATTACAGGATTGCTGCTTTCCGGAGCAGACGGTGTGAAAGAAGAATATCGAGAACCTTCCCGATGCCTATCGGGAGGGTTTTTGTCTTACCTGAAAGCAATCAAAGTGCCATACATAGTATGGGGAGCGTATTTTGCATTTTGCGCGAGCAAACCCTTTTCAAAAGTCTCCTTTACTGAGTTATCCGACCCGAAATTCAACTCCTCGGCCGTGACTGGTGGAATCGGCTGAATCTCGTTTGTGTTATTGGTTCTTTTAATCCCGACATAACCCAACTCGCTGTCAATCACCCGACCAGGATATTCGTGACGGTAACTAGTCTTCACGTCCTCGTCGAGCTCACTCATTTTTTTCATCTCTTGATCGCTGCCCAACTCGCCCCACTTGCCGTTTTTTTGACCACAAAAATACGAGTTCAAATTCTTTTCGCGAGCGGCGGCGAGAAAATTTTTGACCGCAGCGGGATTGTGCGAAATCGCGACAAACGCATCGACATTTTGCGAAAAGAAAAGTTGGTTGAGCTCTTTCGCGATCGGCGTCCCGCGCGAATTGGGATCGACGACGGTCAGCATCAAATCGGCGACGTGCGAATTTTGCGGCCCATCGGAAGTCAAACTGCTCGCGAAACCGACAGCTTTGCCATCTTTCATCGCGACAAAAATACGATCCGACTCGCAAATTTCATTGAGATTGGCGACTGCTTCTTGATAAATTTTTGGGTCTGTCGGATTCCAATTAATTTTTCTATCGCGCGGCGCAAATGCGACGGTCGACAACTTGCCGAAAAGTCGCACCAATGAATTTTCGTTTGCTTGTGACTTCCAAATTTCCGAATCAGTCACATCAATCTGCAAAACTTCATAACCCGGCAGATTCGCGGTTTCCAGTTTTTTGATTTTGCAACCGAGTGGACTCGACAAAACATTGGTGATTTCTCTTCGCCCGGAACGAGAAATTGGAGATTCGGAATTTGGTTTATGCTGATCGACCATCACAAAAATCCGCCAATTTTAGCAGAAATATAAGCTAAAAACAATTCGTTTTATTTCAAATACTCATCCCACGCCTTGATCGGCAACTCGACTAACAATCCATCACTTTACTCGAACGTATTTCAATTTTTTATAAAATATGTTAAAATGCGCAGAAACAAAAACTATGAAATCCAAACAAAAATCACTCCTGCCGCTTGCGGCTGAGATGCTGCAAACGCTCGACGCGGCACAAGAAAAAGAATTGGCACGCAAAAAAATACTCGCGAAACGAACCGAGGAACTTTCTTCGCGAATCGAAGATTTCGAACAAACACAAAAACTTTTGGGTTAATGTCAATCGAAAACAAAGACCGACCACCTGTTGCCAAAACAGAAACTGAGCTTGAGCGTTTAATGCCCGAGTACGCCGAAATGCGTGATGCGATTATTAATGTAGAGGTGGCCGCAAACAAAATGGAGCTGCAAAAAAGACAAGCCGACGATATTAACAATGAAATCGTTGATCGTCTGTCAACAATTAAAGTGAAAATAGATCAGCTCGCCAAAAAATATCCCGACAACGATAGTCTGCGGATACTTATGGATATGTACGAAGATATTAGTCAGGATTTTATTTACAGTAGGAAAACTCGGGTTGACACAAGTTTGCAAAAAAGATTGGCGGAAGTGCAAAAATCTGTCGTCGATGCTGGAATTACTACCGTTCCCTCGGAAAATATTGATAACCCGAAAACAAAAGAATTGGTCGCAAAGATGCAGCAACTCGGAATCCCGATTGAACGAGTCACAACTCGCCCAAACGCAGACCGAACTGTGATTCTGATAGTCTGGGCCCATCCCAATCCCGGGATGAATGAGGAAGTAAGAAAGGAGTTCGGCATCTTTGAAAGTCAAAACAAAGTTAATGATTATATTGCCAAATTATCTCAAGCTGGAATTTCAAATCATGTACTTACCGAGGGAATTCCGGCCAATATAAGTCCTGAGCTTAAGGCAAAAGTCTTAGCTGAAATGGCCCAAAATGGGTTTCCGTTTATAAATTTAACAAATATTTCTATTGAGGGTGTCGAAAACAAAGCTTTTTTGCTAAAAACAGCAACCGATTTAAGTTCAGCTAATTACCAAATCAGGGCAACTATCAACAATATAGTCATGGCTCACAACATCGAAAATTCTATGCGGTCTGGAGAGGTTTCGATCGCCGTCATGGGCGCGGCTCACGAATTTGAAATCGATCAGAGCGAACATCAATTGTCTTACTCGCAGGCCACCTCTTTCGAAGCTAATGCTAATGTGATTGTCATAAATACGGCAAGGGAGTTCTACGAAGCTACTCGCGACCCTAAAAAAATGGAGCTCATGAAGCAAGCAGCAGCCAATTTTCAGGCAGGGATTAAAGAACAGTTTTCGAAATAGTTTTATTTCAAATACTCATCCCACGCCTTGATCGGCAGCTCGAGATCGCGATATTGCTCGAGCGAATCGACAACCAATTTCGCAACCTGCGGATTGACGAACAACGGAATGCCGAAGTCCGTCGCGCGGCGGCGAATCAGATAGCCGTTCGTCATTTCCTCGGCTTGATAATTTTTCGGAATATTCACGACCATGCCAATTTGTTTTTGGGCAAAAAGGTCGAGGACGTTTGGCTTCTGCTTCTCGAGCGGAAAATGCACCAAAGTATTCGCCACACCGTTGTCGGTCAAAAAGCGAGAAGTGCCCGGCGTCGCGAAAAGTTTGAAACCCATCGCGATCAGTTTTTGCGCGGAGGGGAGGAAGGCCAATTTCGAATCAATCGATCCAGTCGAGATGAGAATATTTTTCTTCGGCAAACGGAAGCCGACCGCGATCTGCGCTTTGAGAAAAGCTTCGTGCAAATTCTCGCCGAAACACGCGACTTCGCCGGTCGACGCCATCTCGACGCCGAGCGTCGGATCCGCACCTTTGAGCCGCGAGAAAGAAAACTGCGCGGCTTTCACGCCGACGTGATTGAGGTCGAGAGTTTGGTAGTTTTGTTTCCGCCACGCTTTCGGCGCGACTTTGCCGAGCATCGCCTCGATCGCGATCGCGATGAAATTGTGCCCGGCAGTTTTGGAAACGAACGGGAACGAGCGGCTAGCTCGTAAATTTAACTCTATGACCGCGACACGATTTTCTTTCGCGAGAAATTGAATGTTGAATGGGCCAGTGATTTTGAGTTCCGCGGCCAATTTTTTCGCGATAATTTTGATGCGTTTAATCGTCTCGAGATAAGTTTTTTGCGGCGGCAAAACCAAAGTCGCGTCGCCCGAGTGGACGCCAGCATTTTCGACATGCTCGGAAACCGCGAAAATTACGAGCTTCCCGTCGGCGGCGACTCCGTCGAAATCGATTTCGCGCGCGCCTTCTTCAAATTTCGAAATCACGACGGGCGCGTCGGTTGAAATTTTCGTGGCCTTGGCCAGATAATTTTGGAGCTGCTCGGCGGTGAACGCGACGGACATCGCCGCGCCGGAGAGAACATAACTCGGACGAACGAGCACCGGGTAGCCGACTTTTTTCGCGAATGACATCGCGTCAGAATTTTGGGTGAACTCGGACCACTGCGGTTGGTCGATCTCGAGCGAATCGCAAAGCTGCGAGAATTTTTCGCGCGACTCGGCGCGGTCGATCGAAACCGGGGAAGTTCCGAAAATCGGAACTTTTTCCGCCGCCAATTTTCCGACGAGATTATTCGGAATTTGTCCGCCCGTCGAGACGACGACGCCTTTCGGTTTCGTGAAATCGAGAATGTCGAGGACGCGCTCGACGGAAAGCTCGTCGAAATAAAGTTGGTCGCAGGAGTCGTAATCCGTCGAAACAGTCTCGGGATTGTAATTGATCATGATTGTCTCGAAACCGTTTTTCGCTAAAGTTTGGACGGCGGAGACACAGCACCAATCGAATTCGACGGACGAACCAATGCAGTACGCGCCGCTTCCCAAAACAACCGCGCGGGGCCGTAGCCCGCCGAAGCTCGAAGAGCGAAGGCCGGGTTTTTTGGAGAATTTAATTTCGTCGCTCGTATCGCCGTGGTAGGTCAAATAAAGATAATTTGTTTTCGCGGGAAACTCCGCAGCAAAAGTGTCGATTTTTTTGACGACCGGGAGAATACCGAATTTTTTGCGGCGTTTGCGAATTTCCAATTCTCCGACGCCCGCACGCCACGCGATTTGCGAATCGGAAAAGCCCAATTTTTTTGCACGGGAAAACTCGTCTTTCGACAATTTTCCTTTTTGGGCTTTGAGAATGTCGCGCTCGAAGTCGGCGATGTTTTTGCATTTTTCGAGAAACCACTCGTCGATGCCGGTCAGTTTTTTAATTTTTGCGACCGACCAACCGTCGCGCAGCGCGCGCGCGATCGCGAAAATTCTTTCCGGCGTCGGCTTGGAAATAACTTTTTCGAGCGAGTCGAATTTGAAATTGGCGTGACTGAAACCGTACGCGCCGACCTGCAACATGCGCAGCGCTTTTTGCAAAACTTCCTCGAACGAGCGACCGATCGCCATCACTTCGCCGACCGATTTCATTTCGCTGCCAATCTCGGCGGAAACTTTACGGAATTTTTGGAGATCCCAGCGCGGGATTTTGAGAACGAGATAATCGAGCGCCGGTTCGAAACACGCGGTCGTGTTGCCGGTCACCGCATTCGGGACTTCGTCGAGTCTTTTGCCGAGCGCGAGTTTCGCAGCGACATGCGCGAGCGGATAGCCGGTCGCTTTCGACGCGAGCGCGGAGGAGCGCGACAAGCGCGCATTTACTTCGATCACACGATAATCAATTTTGTGCGGATCGGTCGGATTCGGATGCAGCGCGTATTGAATATTGCATTCGCCGACGATGCCGAGGTGTCGAATCACGCGAATCCCGATTTCGCGGAGCGCGTGATATTCGTAATTGTTCAAAGTTTGCGACGGCGCGACGACGATCGACTCGCCGGTGTGAATGCCGAGCGGATCGAAATTTTCCATGTTACAAACCGTCAAACAGGTGTCGGCGGAATCGCGAACGACTTCGTATTCGATTTCTTTCCAGCCGCGCAAATCTTCTTCGATCAAAACTTGCGGCGACGCCGAGAACGCGACTTCGAGTAATTTTTTCAGCTCGGCAGGATTTTGAGCGAAGCCCGAGCCTTTGCCACCGAGCGCGTATGCTGCGCGAACAATCACCGGGAAACCAATTTTTTTGGCGGCGGCGATTCCTTCAGCTTCGTTGCGCACGGCTTGCGCACGCGCGGTCGTCACTCCAATTTCGTTTAATTTTTTGACGAAAAGTTCGCGGTCTTCGGTCGCCTCGATCGCAGAAATTTGCGTGCCGAGAACTCGAACTTTGTGTTTTTTGAAAACACCGCGCTTTTCCAGCTCAACTCCGCAATTGAGCGCGGTCTGACCACCGAAAGCTAGCAAAATTCCGTCCGGCTTTTCTTTTTCGATGATCCGCTCGACAAAGCGGGGGGTGACCGGGAGGAAATAAACGCGGTCCGCCACCCCGGCTGAAGTTTGATTCGTAGCAATGTTCGGATTGACCAAAATCGTTTCGATTTTTTCTTCTTTCAGGGCTTTGATGGCTTGACTACCAGAATAATCGAATTCCCCTGCCTCGCCGATTTTTAGAGCGCCAGAACCGAGTACGAGAACCTTTCGAACTTTCTCCGAATAGGCCTTTTTGAGCTTCATCTGGTGGATTTTAGCGAATTTTTGGGGAAATTCCATAACTTGACAAAAAAACACGATAATTTCAATAAATGTCTATTTTCATTGAAAAACAAGCCCGATTCTGCTAAAATACCCAGATTCCTTTTCTAAAGGGAGCAAGTTTAAAAAAAATAAAATTGAATCCCAAAACCCAAACCGCACTCGCCCAAGTCCACCACGGCGAGATTCGCCACACCTTTTACTCGCCTGACTTTTTGGAATATCAGCGCGGCCCGGTCTGGTATCTGGTCGCCGGATTTGTCGGCCTGGGAATCATTGCTCTCGGCATCCTGACTCATGCCATTAGTCTGACTCTAGCTTTTCTGACTTTTCTGGGCGTTTACTGGCTGATTCACAATCGTGAGCCGAAAATTTTGGAAATCGCGATTACCCAGAATGGTTTTCGTATTGAGGGTGAACCGTTCATTCCTTTCGGCGAAATTACCGAATTTTGGTTAATTTACAATCCACCTTTTGTCGCCGACCTGAAATTGCGCATCAAGCAAAGCTGGAACTCCGTGCGCACGATTCACATCTTCGGCCAAGATCCGGAAGAATTGAGACGCTTGCTCGCACCGCACATCACAGAGGTCTCGAAGGAAGAGGAGTTGAGCGATTTAATCGTGCGCGCTCTCAGACTTTAAAATGAGCTATGGAACCCCAAATCTCGAACATCCCCGCTTGACGCGACCGCTTACCGAGTCGCGACAAGACCCTGAAGCCCGCAGAAATCCCGAGGCTGAAAAGTCTGTCGGCAAACAGCTAGAAGCTCTGAAAGAAGAGGTCGAATCGACTAAACGGGCGCAGGAGTTCGTGGTGAAAAACAGTTTGGATTTGGAAATCGAAACGCGCATCGGCGCGCTGAGCGCAGCGCCAGATTTCCCTTTTCGCAAAAATATTTACGAACGCATGATGTTCGGACAAAAGTGCATTCTCAAAAATAATTTAGTGGCCGGACTGAGAAAGGCCATCGAAAAAAATCGGAAGATTGATGATGCCGAGCTGGAAAAAATTGCCCGGGAGACCATCGAGAATTGGCTGGGCGAATTGAAAAAACTCGACCGGAATGGTGACAAAAAGATAACCTACACTGAGCTCATTCCAAAAACCAAAGAGGCGAAAGAATTTATCGAGCGCGTTTTCGTGACCAATGAGTTTTTTGTTGAAATGGAAAACAGTCCGCTCTTCCAAGGTGAGCCGAAAGTCGACGAGAACGTTCCCAAAAAAAGTGCTTTCGTAAAAGATTATGTTTCGCGGTTTGCAAAAAGCTTGATTCGGGTCGGAAAAGACGGCCAGACCGTCGAAGCTGTTCCTGGTAGCGGCCTGCAGCTGGGCCAGCTTTTGCAATCCATCAGCCTAAGCGTAGTCGGAGGGAAATTCTTAACCAATAAGGATTTCGGGAAAGCTTGGGAGGAGCTCAAAACTCAAGATGCGAACGTAGCCAAAGTTTTCGCCGAAGGCGAAAAGCAAAATGCGCAAGAGAAATTTGAAAAGATGCTCGAAAAAACGAGTGAGCAGATTCGTGCGATGCGAATGGGTGCAGATGCCGATCAGCGAAAACTCTTGCAACTAGAAGCGTCCAATCCGCACGGCTTCACCTTGCGAAAGTTTGGCGACATGACCAGCATCATAATGTATTACGGCTCAAATCTGCTTTTCGCCACGATCGGCGTGAATGCTGTCTTGTCGGGATTCAATCCTGAGGCCATGCTGAAAAATCCAGTCATGTGGGCGATGGCCGCCGGAATTTTGGCAGCCAAAAAACACCTCAATCCCGAATTCATGAGCGGCACGCCGCCGATTCAGAAAGTCGAACAAAACGAACTGAAAGAGCGCTTCGCGAAAGCTGCGCCCGCAGTCCAGGAATGGCTGACAAAATTTTCGAAAGGTGACCTCGGGCCGAAAGAGAAAATAGGCAAGCTATTAGCTGAAGAAGGTCGGTACGAAATTAATTCAGCCGAAATCGAGAATTTCGTGAAGCCGGAAAATCGACCCGCATCGAAAGTCCTAGCTAATTCGTCTGAGGCGCGCGAACTATTTTTATTTTTCCAAGCCTGCCAACAGCGCGACTTTAATCCTAAAAAACTAGCCGATGCCTAAACTCCTCAAGCTTTTCGCGAAAATTTCGCGCTGGATCTTGCCGGTCGCCGGTTTGTTTTTGATCGGCTTCTTGCTCGCCCAGCCCACTCTAGCGGCAGAGCCAGCCGCGCAAAGAAGTCTGATCGATACTTCGGTAAGCGGATTGATGGGCATCTTTTCTTTCATAATTATAATTATCGTTTTTCTCTCTTATCTCTTCGCCTTTTTGGCGGGAGACTTGATGGACAGCACCTACATCCTCGATAGCGGTATGGGCGATACCCTGCACCTCATTTGGAATGTGATGCGCAATTTTGTAAATATTGCTTTTGTTCTGCTTTTGCTAGTTATCGCCGCACGGGTAATCTTCGGCGGAAGCGGTGACAATAAAGGCCTGGGCTTACTAAAGAAGGTTTTGCCTAAGTTTGTGCTTGCGCTTGTTTTGGTGAATCTAACTTTCTTCGCCGCACGCTTCGTCCTCTCGGCCAATGACGTCATGACGACTGTGATCTTCACGCTCCCGAGAACCGTCTCTGGTGACAAAATGATCAAGATCCCCTGCTCGGCGACTGATCCGACTACCTGCCGCGACCAAATTTGGCAAAGAATAAAGGGTGATGGTCAAGCGTTAGGAGCAACCAGCGCAGGCAGCACGACTGCAAATGGTACTGACCCGCAAGCCTCGGCGGACACGAAAGAAAAATTAAAAAAAATGGTTGACTCTCTAATGAGGGGCAGCGTCTACCACCGTATTTCTGACATGGTCGATCGCAAGAGTGTCACGCTCGTCCTGCTGACGGGTATGCTTGATCTAGAACATCTCGTCTATACCAAAGGCGTGACTGGTGATAGCTGGGACGCGATCATCGGCGGACTCGGCGCGATGATCACGGCTGGCGCGATCGGCATAGTGATCTTCATGCTTTTCCTCGCGCTCGTAGTCAGGATGGTCGTGCTGTGGCTCTGTATCGCCGTCTCACCAGCAGCAGCATTGGCGATGGTCCTATCCGACGTCGTTCCCAAAGCCGACACGAAAAGTTTTGATGTCTTATCGATTTTTCTGAAGCACGCTTTCATGCCGACGATGGTCGCGATTCCGCTCTCAGTCGGACTGATCATGATCTTCGCGAACAATTCAGTCGATTACAATTACTCTTTGAATTCGCTCTTTTCGTTTAGTGATTCTGGGCATGCTGGTAATTTCCACGCGATTTTGTGGTGGGTCGCTTCGATCGCGATCATCTGGGTCGGCACGAATAAGATGATCTCGGCTTCGAGCGAATACGCCAAGGGTATCACTGAGAAAATCCACGGCGGTGTAAATAAATTCGTCAAAGGTACGGCTGGCTTAGCGGCCTACGCGCCGATTATTCCGAGCTTCGGAACCACCAAGATGAGCCTTAAAGACGTGGGCAGATTACCGGGCGAGTTCCAAGGAAGGCTAGAGGGCATGAGTCGCGCTGGTAGAGATGCTGTTGTCAATGAAGTATTTGGTGGGCCTCCGACTCCTCCGCCAGTCAATGATCTGGCTACTAGGGTTCACGCTGATGTAAATGATCCGGCAACCAATAACGATCTAGCCGCACGACTGAGAAAGGTGCTGGACTCGTTTACCCAACACGCCAATGGGCGTGGCGATGGTAACGCGAATATCGGTGATCGTCTTGCTGATGATCTCGCAAGCCTGCCCGGTATGAGGGGGAGAATTAACGGGAACATGACTCTCAACCAAGCCTTGAATGAACTCCGGCAAGCGCATCACAGCCATGCAGGAGATATTGATCGTGTCTTGGGTTTATTCGCTCAAAATGCACGGCAAGCTAGCGGCAATCCTGCGGTCACCACGCCTGCAGCTCCTGCTGCTAACAACCATCCTGCTGGCACTCCAGCTCCTGCTGGTACTCCCGCTGCACCTACACAACCTGCCCCGGCTCCTGCTGGTGCTCCCGCTGCACCTGCTGCACAACCTGCCCCGGCTGCTGGTACTCCTCCTCCAGCCGGTAATCCTCCGGCTACCCCAGCTCCAACTAGGTAAAATTGAAGAATCTCTTTCTGCTCGGTAAAATCGGAGAAAGATTCTCCTGATGTCCGCCCAAAAAGATTTTTATTCGATTACCCGCGAGGAAGCCGCTGAAAAATTGGGTATTTCGACACGCACGCTCGACCGCTATTTGAAGCGCGGAAAATTGAAATTCAAACTCTCGCCGAGTCGGCAAGTTTTGATTCACGCCCAGGATTTGGAAAGGGTCGCGAAAATTTTGGCGAAAATTCCTGCGCCAAAAAAGGTCAGCCCGAAAGAAAAAACTTTTGCGGCCTCGGCCGAGGCCGAAGCTTTTGAGATCCCAACCGAGGCCGTCGAGGAAAAAATTTTTCGCGAGCTGTACGAGGAGGCGAATAAGGATTTAAAAGCGAAACAGGAAAAACTTGAAGCAGCGAGCTTCCGCGTCGGTCAGCTCGAGGCGCAGCTCAAAAGCTCAGTTCCTTTGCTTGAACACAAACAAAAAGAACAGGAGATGCATAGTGAAAATTCACGCCTTAAGGAAAAACTCGTCGGGGCCATCCTGAAGAGTTGGGTTTTCCTCGGCATAGCCATATTCGCGACGATCGTCGCAGTCGTTTTGGGTTTCTTGAATTATCTGTAAATCACAAGATTCTTAGTCTGGGTTTCTTGGTTCATGTTCCGCGTCTTATTCTTCTTCGGCCTTTTCGATCAGCTCGTGAAAACGAATATACTCGGTCAAGCGCAAGCCTGTGAATTTACCGAGCATCGCGTCAAAAGCGATGAAGAGAAGGATGATCTCGGAGTGCGCCAACATCAAAGTCTGGAAATCGCTCCACTCGCCGACGACGAGATAGCAGGCTAGGGAAACGAGCAGCAGCTCGGCAAACATTTGAACTGCGGGCCGAGAACCTTGCTCGCTTTGAATCGAGACGAACTTTTCGGCCAAGGTGCTCATGATGAGCATGGGAAAAATCGAGGCAGCGATCAGATCCGCCACGCGGAAGTATGAACCGAATGGCGCAAGCCAAGTCAGTAGCACGATGGAAGCAAAGATCGCGAAAGCGACGAAGGAAAGGACGATCGCCAGCCGCGGCGTGTAGGCCAAGCGGTAGCGCCGCAAAATTTTGCGGATCAAAACCGAGGAGGCAACCACGACAAGGAGAATCGCGATGCCCAGCTTCCAGCCGATTGCCAGGAAAGAAAGTGTCAAAACCGAAGGCGTATAGACTCCGAAAGTCGTGATGCCGATAATCTGCTTGAGAAAAGCGACCAGCGTCGCGATGACTGGCAGCATCAGCACGAGCAGAATGACGGAAGAGGGTATGCCCGCAGCGATAAGGTAATTGACAAGGAAAGAAAGTGGCGCCGTCAGAGAAAATTTTTCCAGTCCGGAATCAAGCAAACGAAAAGGAATTGCTTGCTGTTCCAACTTGGTCGCGATCTCGGCTGGATTCTCGGCCAGGATAATTTCACGCAGCGCATCTGGCTGGGTCAGTAAAATCTCGCGCGGAGCGAGTGAACCGAACGTACCGCGCGCGATGCGCGCCAGTGAGTCAAGACTTTCGTCGGAAATCACAACAATCTCTTTGGCGGAAAAATCCAGACGCGGATTGAGCTTCTGGACAAAATTGGTCAGACCATTGAGTCCATCGCTACCGCTCGTCCAAAGTGCAATCAAATCCGTCGAGCGCAGTGTTTCAAATTTTTCCTGCAGGGCGGCTGTCAGCGTATTTTCCTCGGCGAGAAAACCAGCCTGCTCGTCCGTCGCCCAGGCCGTCTCGAGTAGAATATTTTTTTCCTTAGCTGCCGCCGCGAGCGCAGCAATCTTATTCTCATAAAGCAGCGAATCTGTCAGCAAAAGAATATTTTTTTGAAAAACAAAAAGCGGGAAGCTGGCCTCCGCGGAGTCCCGACCGGACTGCATTTTAAGTTTGATTTCGTAGACTCCAGGCGTGCGAAAAGCGTGGGAAACTGATTCGCCGCTCGCGATCGAGCCGTCTCCGAAATTCCAGCTGAAAACGGCTGGCCGCTCAGTGAAAGGATTGAGTGAATGGGCCGCCGAGAATTCAGCGTTCGTCTCAACTTTGACCGACGGATCGGCTGAAATCACGGC
This sequence comes from Patescibacteria group bacterium, assembly GCA_043797545.1. Classification (GTDB taxonomy): domain Bacteria; phylum Patescibacteriota; class Gracilibacteria; order JAHISY01; family JAHISY01; genus JAHISY01. Next base: position 24,051 of record JAZDPN010000073.1, read on the forward strand.
CTGCAGCTCCGATTCAGCAGCCTGAGATGAAGCTGCCAAAGCCGGACCAGCGAGCCAAACCACTGCCAAAAACGCGAGTAAAATCTTTGGGAAAATTCGTTGAAAATTCATATTTTCATTTTACAAAAGTGAGCCACTTTTTGTATTTCGGAATTTCTCCGGCCGCCGCCGCGAGAAAAGCCTGTCTCAGCTTTTGCGTAAATTGGCCGCTCTGGCTTCTGCCAATTTTCTTATTGTCTAGCGAGCCGATCGGCTGCACCTCGGCAGCCGTACCGGTGAAGAAAACTTCTTCGGCCGAGTAAAAATCCTTGAGCCGGTAATTACCCTCCTTGGTCTTGAGTCCGAATTCTTTGGCGGCCAGCTCGACGACTGAGAGACGCGTGATGCCAGCAAGAATCGAACCGAGTTTCGGAGTATGCAAAACACCTTTCTTGAGGAAGAAAATATTTTCACCCGGACCTTCAGCCACAAAACCGCGATGGTCGAGAAAAAGCGCCTCATCGTATTTCGCTTTTTTGATCTCGAGCGAAGCAAGGATGGAATTAATATAGTGGCCGCAAACTTTGGCATCGCCCACGACTGAGTCGGGATGCAGGCGGATGAATTTGGAAGTCTTGACGCGAATCGGCTTGCCGCCGAGATAAGAGTCCCAGGGCCAGCAGGCAATCGCGAGCGAAACTGGCGCACCGACTGGATTGAGCCCCATCTTGCCGTAGTCGAAAAATGCAATCGGCCGAATATATCCCGCTGGAATTTTATTCGCGGCGACGGTTTGGCAAATCGCTTTGGCAACCGCACTTTGGGAGTAAGGGATTTTCATCTCGAGCGCGCGAGCTGAATAAAAAAGACGTGCGACATGTTCCTTGAGGCGAAAAACTGCCGGACCGTTTTTGGTTTTGTAAAAACGGATGCCCTCAAAAACGCCCGAGCCGTAATGCAAGGCGTGTGAAAGAACGTGAACATTCGCATTCTGCCAAGCAGTCAAATGGCCATTGAGCCAAATCTTTTTGGTGATTTGGAAAGAAGCTTTGGGAAGTTTGGACATGCTCGGATTTTAACTTTTGGGAGAGTTAATTTCCAATTCTCTGATTCTTCCAGTAAAGAATGTTGTAGCCTTTTTCGAACGCCGCAATCGCGGCCGTCAGAATGTCTGGCGAGTTGGCGCGCGAGACGACCGAATTTTGTTCGGCGTCTTCCAGCTTCATGCGGACTTCGGTCGTCGCATCAGTTCCATTCGCATCGACGAAAACCGCAAAATCCGTCAGTCGCGGTTCGAAGCTTTTGCCGGTCAGAGTTTTGCGGATCGCAGAAATAATAGCATCGACTGGCCCGACGCCTTGGCTCTCGGCCTGGAATTTTTGGCCGAGGAACTCAACCACGACTTTGGCGCGCGGCGGCTTTTTTTTGCGGACTGCCAGCTCATAATCCAAAACGCGCAGTGCGCGCCGGTCGGAGGTCAGGTCGGCCAACGCCTCTTCAATCAAGCTTTGGAGGTCGGACTTGGCGACCGCCTTGCCTTTGGCGAGAAAAGTTTCGATCGCGAAACGAACTTCTTTTAGGTGCGAGCTTTTGAGATCAGCAGCAAATTCTTTTTTGAGGGTTTTTTGCAGCTCGGACAAAGTCGGCGTTTTTTGAAAAAGAATTTTGTGGCGCTCGGCAAAACCAGCGGAGCGAATGGCGTAGAGTTTGTATTTCAGGAAGCGGTCGATTTCGGCGATTTTCGGCTCGACCGCAGGCGGGATAGGGTGTGCGTCCAAAGCCGAGCGAGGATCTTTGAGGCCGTTACCAGTCGCGACCAAGACGACCGAATCAGACTTTTTGAGAATCTTTTTTTGTCTCAGTTGGCGCAGCGCAGCTAGAGGCAGCGCGCCGCTCGGTTCGGTGAAAATTGCTTCGCGTGCGCCTAGGTTTTTCTGTGCCTCGGCCAGCTCAGAATCACTAACCGCAATCGCCGTCCCGCCCGAATCGCGGATTGCAGCCAAGGCTTTGACGTCATCCAATGGTCTGCCGATCCCAACCGCCGAGCAAATCGTGTCCGGGTGAGCAACGAACGGAGCTTTTTTTAATTTCTGCTGAAAAGCAGCCACCACTGTAGAGCAGCCGCTCGGCTGAACCGCAATCATTTTGGGTAATTTTTTGGTAAAGCCGAGCTGTTTAAATTCGAGGAAGCCTTTCCAAATCGCGGCCAGATTCGTCCCGCAGCCAACCGGCACAATCACAAAATCGGGGATGCGCCAATCCAGCTGCTCAATGACTTCAAAGGCGATTGTCTTTTGTCCCTCGCTCCGGAAAACATAATCGCCCGCAAGATAGAAGTGATACTTTGCGGCCATCTTTGCGGCCAAGTCGCAGCAGTCAGCATAGGTTCCGCGAATCGAGAGAACGCGCGCGCCGTAACTCATCGCCTGCGCGAGTTTGCCGAGTGGCGTGTTCTCTGGAATGAGAACGTAGCAGGGTAGGCCGGCCAGCGCAGAGTACGCCGCGACCGATGCGGCCATATTGCCAGTCGAAGCAACTACAATCGCTTTGGCTTTTAGCTCGAGAGCTTTGGAGATTTCGACCAGCGAACCGCGATCTTTGAAAACGCCTGTTGGATTCAGGCCTTCGTTTTTGACGAATAAATTCGGTTGACCGAGTTCTTGCGCGATTTTATAAATTTTGACCAAAGGTGTTCCGCCCTCTGCCAAAGAAATGATTTTGGCGGTCGAAGCTAGCGGAAAAAACGCAAGGTATTTCTTGGCTGAAAGCGGAGTGTTTTTTTTGAATTCGCGGGCGACCTGTTTTTTCAGTGCGGAAAAATCGAACTCGAGATCAAGCGCTTCGCCGCAGCTTGGGCAAGCCGAGACCGAATCTTGCTCGTCCACGACTTGACGACAAGCAACGCAGCGCAATTTATAATTCGCGTTTTTCAAATTCCAAAAAGATAACGCCACCATTTTTGGGGCGGGGTGAGTAGCTCCAGACTTTTTTCCGCCTCAGGATTAAACGTTGGCAAAAAATCCTGAACTGATTGTGAATCATTAGTAATGACGATCACTTCTTCGCCCGGCTCCTTTTGACCTAATAATTCTTTCGCGACCTTCTCGCGATAACGCGGTGACTGAGCGTAAGCCAGCTCGCTTGGTTTTTGGGCCAGCTCGGCCTTTTGTTCTTCGATCGAGGTTGAGGAAGTCTTGATATAAGTCCCGACTTGAAAAAGATCGCGATAGGTCGAGCGCGCTAGAGCAAAAAGCATGAAAATGATTACCGAGAAGCTCGCACCCAGGACGATTTTGAAATAAAGCGGCTGATTTTTATTCGAATTGTTCAAATTGTTGAAATTGTTAGAAACCCGAATCACTAAATCATTTTAGTGGCTTATGGGCAAAGTTTCGAAGTCCCAATTTACAAAATAATTTTCAAACCTCAAGCTTTTCTGTGTAGTTTTTGTTGCTGAGAACATGAAAATTGTAATTTATTTGAAAATTTGGGGCCTTGTAATTTTTTTAGGATAACTCGGATGCTTCGGACTAAATCTTTAACGGCATGATTAAGTGCAAATAGTCTTTAATCTTGGCTGGGCGAATCACCGCGGGCACCATTTTTTCACCAAGCTCAAGCTCGAGATCACTTGTCCCAAGTGCGGAAAGCGCTTCTAGCAAGTAGTTGGCATTGAGCGCGACTATGTTGGGCGCGCCCGCAATCGTCGCGGCAACCTCGGCCTCTTCTTCACCGATCTGGGTCGCATCCGAGAGAATGCGTAATTTCTTGTCCGCTGAGACTTCAATCTTGACTGAGTGCGAATCACGGGTGAAGAGGTTGACTCTTTTTACTGCGGTCGCAATTTCTTCTGTCTTGACTGAGATCGTGGTCGTATGTTTTTTCGGAACAATCTGCTCGTAATCAGGATAGCTACCTTCAATCAACCTCGAAGCCAGCTCGACATTTTTGTAAAGGAATAAAACCTGGTTCGCGGAGATATCGAGCGAGATTGTTTCTTTGCCTTTTTCGAGAATACGCGCCAGCTCCTGAACGGTCCGGGTCGGAATGATAATCGAAACATCTTTCTCTGGCGGAGTCAGTGGTTTAAGAATTTTTTCCGAAAGACGGTAGGAATCAGTCGCGGCCAGTCGAACCTCTTTTTTGGTCGCGCGGAGATGAACTCCGGCCAGAACCGGCCGAACCATGTCGCGCGCGGCAGCAAAGGCGACTTGATTAATCGCGTCGAGCAAATCGCCTGCAGCCAAGGTCAGGGAAACTTCTTTTTTGACCTGAGGAATCAAGGGGAATTCGTCCGCGGAAATACCTTTGATCCTAGTCTTAGACTTGGCCGATGAAATCTGCAGGTCGAGACCTTCTGAGTTTTTTAGCTCAACCTTGCCTGAGCTGAGCAGACCGACGTAATTCGTAAAAAGTCGGGCCGGGATCGTGAGTGCGCCTTCGTTTTTGATTTCAGATTTAATCGAAGTCGTGATCGCGATTTCCAGATTCGTCGCTGCGAAAGTCAGCTTCTTGTTCTCGGCTTTGAGGAGAATGTTGTTGAGAACCGGCAGGGTCGAATTCAAATTAACCGCCTTGGAAACGGTCGTGAGCGCGGCGAGAAGATCTTTCTGTTCACAGGAGAGCAGCATTTGAGCAGTTTTTTAATTCAGCTGGATTTTAAAGGTTTTGCGGTAGAGCGACAACTCGCCTAAAATCCTGACATGACTAAAAAATTGTTCGCTTTTTTGTTCGCTTTGGGAATTTTGGCTGGCTGTCAATCGGTCGACTCTACGATCGAAAACGCCCAGGATTTGCAAGCAAGCGTGGTCTCCAAGGTTGCCGAAGTCAAGGCCGGAGTCAAGAACGTGGTCGCCAAAACTCAGGATGCCTATGCGACTCTAGTCGAGAAGAAAAAACAGCTTGAGGAAACCATCGCCCAAATCAATGCGGCGATCGAAGCGACGAATAAATTGCTCGGGCGAGAAGATTCTGAAGTGAAAAATGCCGAGCTGACGAAAACTGTAAACGAACTGCAAGCTTCGCTGGCTGAAGCGCAGCAGGCTCTGGCTGAAGCCAACAAAACTGAAACCGAGCCAGCTCAATAAAACAACTTAATTAAATTTTTTTATGGCTGAACTGAGAGGTAGCTTTGTCGCCCTCGTCACCCCGTTTGAAAAAAACTCGCTCGAGCTTGATGAGGCGAAATTGCGCGAGCTGGTAGATTGGCAAATCGCAGCTGGGACAGACGGGATCGTCGCGGTCGGGACGACTGGTGAGTCGGCAACTTTGAGTAAAACCGAACACCGCCGCGTTCTCGAAATTGTGATCGACGAGGTCAAGGGCCGTGTTCCGGTCATCGCCGGAACAGGCTCAAACGCGACTCGCGAGGCAGTCAGCTTGACTGAGTTTGCCAAAGACAAAGGTGCTGATTTCGGTTTGGCAATTTCACCTTATTACAATAAGCCGACCCAGGACGGTATTATCGCCCACTATTCCAAAATCGCGGAAATCGGACTACCGACCGTTCTTTATAATGTTCCGGGGCGAACGAGTCGGAATGTCGAGGCCGCTACAACTCTTGAATTAGCCAAGAATCCGAACCTGGTTGGAATCAAAGAGGCGAGCGGCGACCTCAAGCAAATTAAGGAAATTTGTGAAAAGAAGCCGCACGATTTCGCCGTCATTTCGGGCGAAGACAGCCAGACTTTGGAAATCATGAAAATAGGTGGTGTCGGGCTGATCGGCGTAATCGTGAATGAAATCCCGGCCGAGATGAAAAAGATGGTCGACCTAGCCTTGGCGGGAGATTTCGCGGAGGCTGAGAAAATCAACCAGAAGTTCGCTGGTTTGATGGCTCTGAATTTCGCTGACAACAATCCGATTGACGTGAAATGGGCGCTCGCCGAGATGGGTAAAATCGACTATGCTGTGCGTTTGCCTCTGACCCAACCAAGCGAAGCAAACAAGGCGAAAATCAAGGCTGAACTGCAAAAACTCGGTTTGGCTTAGGCCTGAGGAAAGAATAAACTGCCCCCGCTTTTAATTTTTTGAAATGCAATTTTGGCGCAAAACTTTGGTCGGCTTGGTAATTTTCGTTTTGGTTAGTAACCCGACTCTGGCCTGGTTTGATGACGTGAAAGGCGAGCTTTCGCCCGAAGTAATCGAATTTTTACAAAGCAAGGGTGTCGGCGAAACTGCACAGAATTTTTATCCCAAGCGGCCGATTACCTTGGCCGAATTTATCTCAATGGGTTTTGCCGTCGCCGGCGTAAAAGATCTGCCAGCTAATGCCGCGACTCGTTTCAAAGATGTTCCCGGATCGGCTTGGTTCGCGCCAGCAATCGCAGAAGCCGAGGCCCGCGGCTTACTTTCTGATTTTCGCGGAGATAACCTTTTGCCCAATCGTCCTCTCAATCGGGGCGAAGCAGCCGCCCTGGGTCTAAAAATCTTCGGTGTTGCTATCCCGCCAAGTCTGTCCGATGAAGAGTTTGGTTTCCGCGATGTGAATAAAAGCCATCGGCTAGCGCGCTTTGTTTTTCGCGCTGTCAAAATGGGCGTCATTGATCCGATTGCTGAGGATGAGTTCGGAATGGTCCAGCGTTTCAGCCGAGCCGATGCCGCTAACCTTTTTTACAACCTCGCGAATTTCACAGAAGAGAACGGTGGGACGATTGTGATTCAAAACGGACTCTCGAACATTCCCGGCTGGCCGCTTTTCGAGACAGTCTGGGATGAAACCACTAGTAAGTTTCTTTTTCAAGAAAAACTCGATCAAACCAAGATGCTGCATGCTGCGATTCAGGGAATGGTTGAGTCGCTGGGCGATCCTTATTCTGAGTTTTACACGCCGGAACAAACCCAGCTACAGACTGGCGATCTCTCGGGTGAAATCGAGGGGATCGGCGTATATGTTGAAAAGGACGAAAAGGATCGCGGCCTGGTCGTCGTCGCGCCGCTCTACAACTCGCCAGCGGAAAAAGCTGGTCTTTTGCCGGGCGATATTATTACGGCTGTAGATGGTCAACCTTTGGCTGGCTTACCTTTGGCTGAGGCAACCAACCTGACTCGCGGTCCGGCTGGGACGACTGGGCGATACAAAATCTTACGCGGCGAGAACGAATTCGAGGTGGAGATCCGCCGGGAAAAGATCAAGCTTGATCTAACTTCGCTTGAGTTCCGTAATCAAATCGCAATCATCGACGTCAATCAATTCACGGCTTCCCTGCCAAGCGATTTCGCGAAGATTGCCGCCCAGATCAAGGAACAGCATCCGCGAGGGATTATTCTCGACCTGAGAAATGATGGTGGCGGCTTGGTCAATGCGGCAGTCGACCTCTTGGGTTACTTCTTACCCAAGGGAACTGTGGTCGCGACTCAGGAGTTTCGGGATGGTAGCAGCCTGGATTACAAAACTTCGCGCGAGCCAAGCCTGAATGGCATCCGGACTTTAGTTTTGGTTAATAAAGGAAGCGCCTCCGCTAGTGAAATCGTCACTGCCGCACTCCAAGACACTGGCGCAGCGAGCGTCGTCGGCGAACAGACTTTTGGCAAAGGGGTTGTTCAAGAGATCAGCTTCTTCCAAGACGGGACGGCTTTGAAGTTGACTGTGGCGCGCTGGCTTTCACCGAAAAAACAAGCGATTCAAGACAATGGCGTGAAACCGGATTTCGCGGCAATCGACGATCCGGCCACTCCGGTCGACGAAGCGCTGAATAAAGCACTGGAAATGTTTTGATCTCTTGTTGATCAAGAAAAACCATGTTTGCCTTTTTTATTCTAAAATGTTAAAATAATAAGCGCAAACCCAAACACAAATGCCTGCTTACCGCGTTGCCGAACTCAACAAGCTTTACAATTCGACAAAGCTTACGATTGATCTGAAAAAGGCTCGCGCAGCCGAGGAGGCGCTAGAGCAAACGCGCCAAAATTATGAGCGGCTTTTGCGCGAAACTTTTTTGGCTTCTTATCTTGATAATTATCGGGTCACGATTTTCGGCAGCTCACGGATCGAGCCAGGATCCGAAACTTTTAATTTCGTCCGAAACTTAGCCCAAAAACTAGGAACCGAAATGGACTTGGACGTCGTGACTGGTGGCGGGGGCGGCTTAATGTTGGCAGCCAATCTGGGGCTGAAGAATGCTCGTGCAAAGAAAAAGAACTCACGCGCCAAAAACTTCGGCATCATGGTCGATCTCGAACACGAGGAAGGGCGGAATGATTGCTTGGATGTGACTCGACGTTTTGAAAATTTCAGTACTCGTCTCGAAAGCTTCATCCGGTCCTCGAATGCGATTTACCTAGCACCAGGCGGTTTGGGTACCGATCTCGAAGCGGCCATGTTTATGCAATTGAAACAGCTCAAGCGACTTGAGCCGACGTTCCCAATTTTGGCACACCCTTTCTGGAAACCGATTTTCAATTACGAAAACGGCATCATGTATCACAAACAGCTCAAAATGGGTCGGACGACTTTGATTAGTAAAGACGATTTAATCCTGGTTCATTTCACCGACAACCTGAAAGAGATTGGCCACATCCTGAAAGCCAGCTACGACGGCTGGCTGGCTGAACGCGCCAAAGTTAAATTTATCAATTAACTCTTCCGTAATGAAAACCCAAACAAAAACCAAGCCTTTCATCCTCTGGTTCGACCAGCTCGGAATCGAGGACGTCCCGAGCGTGGGCGGCAAAAATGCTTCACTCGGCGAGATGTACCGCAACCTTTCTAAAAGGGGCGTGCGTGTACCAAACGGTTTCGCGATCACGGCGCACGCTTACCATTATTTGCTTGAAAAAGGTGGCGTGAAAAATGCGATCAAAAAAGCGCTCACTGGTCTCGACACACGTGATGTCGCCGATCTCGCGCGGCGCGGCGCGAAAGTTCGGGAAATAATTTTGGCGACGCCTTTTCCGGCCGATCTCGCCGAGGAAATCAAAATCGCGTACAAAAAACTTTCGCAAAATTACAAAAGGGTGAATGTCGATGTCGCGGTACGCAGCAGCGCAACGGCGGAAGATTTGCCGGATGCGAGCTTCGCTGGCCAGCAAGAAACTTATTTGAATATTTCCGGCCCGACCCAGTTGATTGAAGCTTGTCAAAAATGTTTCGCTTCGCTTTTCACGAATCGCGCGATCAGCTACCGCGAAGACAAACATTTTGATCATTTTTCCATCGGACTCTCGATCGCAGTGCAAAAAATGGTGCGCTCCGACTTAGCTTGCAGCGGCGTGATGTTTTCGATCGATACGGAGAGTGGTTTCCGCGAGTCAGTGTTAATCAACGGTTCGTGGGGTTTGGGTGAGAATGTCGTGCAAGGTGCAGTCACACCAGATGAGTTTTTTGTTTTTAAGCCGACACTAAAAAAAGGGAAGCGCCCAATCTTGTCGAAAAAAGTCGGCAGCAAAACGATCAAGATGGTTTACGCGACCGATGGAAATAAACCGACTGTGAATATCAAAACGCCGACTGAGGAACGCAAAAAATTGGTTTTGAACGACGATGAAGTTTTGCAGCTCGCACGCTGGGCCTGCATCATCGAAGATCATTATTCGGCGAAAGCCGGGCACTTCAAACCGATGGACATGGAGTGGGCGAAGGACGGCCAAACGGGACAACTTTTCATCGTCCAGGCGCGACCGGAAACAGTCCAGTCGCGTCGCGATTTGTCCGTCCTAGAAACTTATGAGCTGAAAAAGGGGGGCACTGTGATTGTCGAGGGTGCACCCGTCGGCGAAAAAATCGGAGCAGGCAAAGCCAAGATCATCAAGAGCGCCCATGAAATCGGGCAGTTCAAAAAGGGTGAGGTTTTGGTAACCGACATTACCGATCCGGACTGGGAGCCGATCATGAAAATCGCAAGCGCAATCGTGACGAATCGCGGCGGTCGAACTTGTCACGCGGCGATTGTCTCGCGCGAACTCGGGATTCCGTGCGTCGTCGGGACGCGCGACGCGACCGCGAAAATTAAAACTGGTAAAGATATCACGGTTTCTTGTTCCGAAGGCGAGATCGGCAAGGTCTATGCTGGAAAATTGCCGTTTGAGATTAAAAAAGTGAATCTCAAAAATCTGCAACGGCCGAAAACTAAAATGATGATGAATCTCGCTTCGCCGGACGAAGCTTTTTCTCAGTCGTTCGTGCCTAATGACGGAGTAGGACTGGCGCGGGAAGAATTCGTGATTAACTCGTATATCAAAATTCATCCGCTCGCGCTTTTGAATTTCGAGAAATTGAAAGATGCTGACGCGAAAAAACAAATCGCCGAACTGACTTACGGTTACAAAAATAAAGCCGATTATTTTGTCGAAAAACTCGCCCAGGGAATTTCGATGATCGGCGCGGCGTTTTACCCGAAAGATGTGATCGTCCGGCTTTCCGATTTCAAATCGAATGAATACGCGAATTTGATCGGCGGCCGCGAATTCGAACCGCACGAGGAAAATCCGATGATCGGCTGGCGCGGCGCGAGTCGCTATTACGATCCGAAATATCGTGACGCTTTCGCACTGGAGTGCAAGGCTTTGAGAAAAGTCCGGGAAGAAATGGGCCTGACGAACGTGAAGATTATGATTCCGTTTTGTCGGACGGTCGAGGAAGGTGAAAAAGTCCAGGCCGAGATGAAAAAGCACGGTTTGGAACGCGGTAAGAATGGTTTGCAGATTTATGTGATGTGCGAGATCCCTTCGAATGTGATTCTCGCGGAAGACTTCTGTAAAATTTTTGACGGTTTCTCGATCGGTTCGAATGACCTCACGCAATTAACTTTGGGCGTCGATCGCGATAGCCAATTGGTCAGTCATGTTTACAACGAACGCAATGCGGCCGTGAAAAATTTAATTTCGCACGTCATAAAAGTCGCCAAGAAAAACAAACGCAAAATTGGCATTTGTGGACAAGCGCCGAGCGATTTCCCAGACTTCGCGCGATTTTTGGCGAAGGAGGGAATCGATTCGATTTCGCTAACCCCAGATTCTCTGCTAAAAACTACGATCGACATCGCCAAGCTGGAAAAGCGAAAATCTAGCGGAAAATAAGCGTCGCAATAATTCGGCCGTCGGAACTTTGCGCTAAACCAATTGCGACTTTGGTTTTGGCGGAATCAGTAAAAGTCGTTTCGCTTAAACCCTCTACGATTTGAGCAAGCTGTCCAGCCGAGACGATGAAGCTCGCGAAACCACCCGAATATCCCGCCGCTCGGACGAAGTTTTCGAGGGAGTCATTGTCTTTTGTGAAAGCTGTAAAATTTTCGGCGACCATCTTGGCACTCCACGCTTGAGCAGACGGCTCGAGTAAAGAATCAGTCGCAAAAGCGGAGGCGCTATTTTCCGCACGACGCGCGTTGATTAAGCCCAAGAGCTGTGATTTGAATTCGGACAAGTTTTGGGCTGTCAGGGGATCGGCTGAAAATTCTTGGACGAAAATAAGACGGCCGAGCGGGTCTTTGGCAACGCCCAGCCCGACCCGAGTCCATTCCGGAGCGAGGATATTTTCGCGATGAGCGGGCGAGCGCAACAAGCCTTCGTGGGCGTATTCTGTCTTGGAATCGCGCGCTAGATTTTCGCCGACAGGAAGTGCCAATCCGGCCAGTTTGCGGCGCGCCTCGGGATCGCGACCGGCCGGATCGATGTGGCCGAAGAAATTTTGGCTGGCCATTTGATCGGCATAATTTTGGGCGAAAGCGGAAAGCTGCTCGTCTAGATTAACTTTGGAAAGTTGCTGTTGGGCGCGGAAATCGTTAACTAATTTCAGCCAAACTGCACGCTCGCGGGTCAGAGAAATTTTGGCATCCGGATCGGGCTGTTCGCGTAAATCATCGAAGTCCGGCAAGAGGGGTAATTCGCCGGGAAAATACAAAGGGTGATTGAGGACGGCAATCCCGTTCGTGCCGTTAATTTCAAGGAAATAAATTCCTTCTTCGGGAAGTTGCAAGTTGAGACCAAAAGTTTCCCCGGCTGAAATTTTGTCTGCGTCGACGATTGGTACGACCTCGACTTTGCCGCGGGGATTAATCAGGTAGGCTTCGCTTTCAAGGTCGGTTTTGGCGGTCGCGGAAAGAGAAAGGCGCGGCGAGCGATAAGTTGGCAGGTTAGAAATCACAAGTTTGTCTTGGTCAAAAGTTGAAAAATAGTGTCGGCCGAGATTGACCGTCGCGATCTCTCCAGCAAGCCAATCACTGCGTGGCTCGAAGCTCCAGCCGTTGGTTGAGCGTGCGCTGAAAACCTGGAACGTGGCCGATCCCGTTGTGAAATTTCGGAAATCAGCTGGGTCAAGTGCAACCGAGTTTTGCCCGACCGAGATTAATTTCTCGACTCTATTTTGGCCTTGGCGAATCACAAGACGGAAAATGTTGTTACCCGAACCGACCCAGGAAATCGTCGGCTTATTGTCGACCAGGCTGGTAGTGAGACTAATCGGTGGTGAACCACTCACGGCTGCCGTTGCAGGAGCACACTCGCGAGGCAAGACGTCAATCGTAACGGCCGAATTGGAGTTGGTGGTCACCGGAATGACTGAAAAATTATAGCTACCGGGCGCGGCGAAGCTGATTGGGACTGCGAAATTCAGGTCAGCAGAACTAGCGGTAAAGTGTTTTTGGGTTTTGTCGGCGCGACTTTCGAGAACAGCGGAAACGCTGTCGGCTGGGCTGGCGAGCGAACCGCGCAGGATAAAAATCTCGTTTTCGTAAAAAACATTGGGGAGTTCTGTCGCGAGAGTCAACCCGCGAAAATAGCTTGGGGAAATTGTATGGGCATTCCCGAGCATTCTCGGACAGGCATTTTCGATCCGTGTGCGAAAACGGTAAACGATTTCGGCGAGGGCACCACGCGTGAGCGGAGTGGCCGGAAAAACCTTATTGTGGGCGTCGGGATCAACCAGCTCGAAAGTTTGGGCGTAAAAAAGAAACGGATTGTACCAGGCATTTTTTTCGGAATCCGCAAAAAGCTGGTAGCTAACTGAATAATTTTCAAGCGGAACCGAGTTCGCGTTGAGAAGGATTTTCAAAGCCTCGACCAGGTTGACGGTTTGCTCCGGACGAAAGGTGCCATCGGGATAACCGGCAACGACAGAGCTTTGGCGGCCGGAAAAAACGAAGGGGGCGAACCAGGCGCTTTTGGGAACATCGGGGAAAACATCCTGGGAAGGGTTTTGTATTCCGGCTCCGCTCGCTAGTAAAAGAATTTTAAGCGCTTCGGCACGATTGACTGAATTTTCTGGCCGGAACGTGCCGTCAGGATAGCCTGAAATAATTCCCTCTCGAGAAAGGTAGTCGATTGCTACAGCGTTTGGGTTGTCGCCTACAACGTCAGGAAAAACTGCTGCCTGTGCTAAAGCAGCGCTCGCGAAGAAAAACAGCGCCCCAAAAAGGGAGTTTCGAAAAGCGTTGGTTTTTATCACCTGGGAATTTTCTCAAATTTTTTTGTCGCGGTAAAATTCTGGCAACTTAACCCCAACCTCATGCTAAAACCAGTCTCGCTCGGTTTGGCGTTCGGGATTTTGTGGGGCGCCGCTTTGGCGATCTGCATCATCCTCACCAAACTCACCGGCTATCCGGGAGCGGCGTTTTACGCACCCCTACAGGCTATTTACTTTGGTGTGGAAATTTCGTGGCTCGGCGCGCTCTTCGGCGCCCTTTGCGGGTTTGTCGACGGGTTTTTCGGCGGACTAATTTTCGGTTGGCTTTACAATTTGTTCGCTCGCAAATAATTATTATTTGCGCGAAAAGACCCAAGGCGGAAGCAGGAGGGCAAGCAAGACGAACCAGCCGTTTTGGAAATAAATCGCGGCCGCGATCGCGGCGAAAAACGTGATTGAGGCGAGCAGGCAGTTGCGCTTCAATTTTTCGAGACCTGTCGTAAAAATTTTGAACTGCGGCGGCACAGAATTTTTTGGCGGCGATTTTTTTTCGAGCGTCGAGCCGACGACTTCACCTTCGAGAATTTCTGAATCTTGATTCATTTTTCAGCAAGAACGATTAAATTGCGACCGCGCAGAAAGTTAGATTTTTGGGCGTGTCGCGCGTAAAGAATTCTAATCTTTTTGAATCCGGCACTCGCGAAAAGTTCGCGGAGTTCGGATTTTGTGAATGCATACACCCGACGCGCACTTTTTCCCGCGAACGGAATTTCGAGTTCGCGCGATTTTTGGACAAGAAAATATTTCCAAAAACGCGGCTGCCACAAATTCCAAGTCGTGAGAAAAATTTTCCCACCCGGGCGCAAGCTGTCGTGAAGATTTTGGAGCGCCTTTTTTTGGTCAGCGGAATTTTCGAGATGGTGCAAAACGGCGATACAAAAAACCGCGTCGGCCGTATTTTTTTGCTGTAAATCTAGGATGTTTTGCGTAGCGAATTTTTGACGCGGAAAATTTTTCTTGGCCAGCGCGATTAATTTTTTGGAAGAATCGAAGCCGAAATACGCGCCGCGAAACTTATTTTTCTGCAGCCAAAAATTGAGCCGGCCGTTGCCGCAACCGGCGTCCAGAATTTTTTTAGAACGCAAAAGGTCTTTGGCGAACTCGAATTCGCCCCAAGCGTTTTGGCGCGAAGCGTCCCAGTTTTTTGCGTTAAAATCGTAAAAATTGGATGGCAAAAGTATGAATTTCGACAAAATCATTTTAGAAGCGATTGCGAAAAAAGTCGCGACCGAAAAAGATTTGCGCGAGTTGAAAATCCGGTCGGCCGGAAATTCCGGGCGACTCGCGAAAAATTCTGAATTGGTCGAGGCTTATTTAAGTTTGTTGAAAAAGCGGAAAATCAAGGTGAATCCGGTTTTGGAAAAGCTTTTGAAAAAGGCGCGCATCCGCACTTTGTCCGGCGTCGCGCCGATCGCGGTGCTCACCGCACCGATGGGCTGCCCGGGAAAATGCGTTTTTTGTCCGACGGAAGAACGCATGCCAAAAAGTTATTTGTCGAATGAACCGGCCGTGATGCGCGCGGTTCGCGCAAAATTCGATCCGTTTCGCCAGGTGAAAGATCGGCTGAAAGCGCTCGAAAGTTGCGGCCACCCGACTGAGAAAATCGAATTGATCGTGATGGGCGGAACTTTTTCGGCACATCCGCGGAAATACCAAACTTGGTTTGTGAAAAGATGTTTCGCGGCGCTGAATTCGCGAAAAGCGAAATCAAATTCGACCGAGGACCTGAAGTCAGCGAATGAAAAATCGAAACATCGGTTGGTCGGGTTGACGCTCGAGACACGCCCGGATTTTTTGGACGCAGCCGAAATAAAAAGATTTTTGGAGCTCGGTGCGACGCGCGTCGAGATCGGCGTGCAAAACTTGGACGACCGGATTTTGAAAATTTCGAAACGCGGCCACGATGCGGCAGCTTCGGCGCGAGCGATCGCGCTTTTGAAAAAAAACGGACTGAAGATCGGAATTCATATGATGCCGAATTTGCCCGGCGCGACACCACAAAGTGATTTCAAAATGTTTCGTGAAATTTTTGAGAATGAAAAGTGGCGGCCGGACCAAATCAAAATTTATCCGACTGTGCTCGTCGCGAATACTGAACTCGAAAAACTTTGGCGCGCCGGAAAATGGAGGCCTTATTCGGACGAAGTTTTGACTGGGCTTTTGGTCAAAGTTAAAGCGCTCGTGCCGCCGTGGGTGAGATTAACGCGAGTGATTCGCGACATTCCGGCCGAGTCGATTTTGGCGGGCAGCAAACTCACGAATTTGCGGCAAATTTTGCAGCAAAAAAAGTTGTTTGTGCGTGCATTCGTTGTCGGGAAATCCGCGGCGAAAATTTTGATGCGAAAAAAGTCAAGCTCGTGCAGCGCGAATATCGGGCAAGCGGCGGCACGGAAATTTTTTTGAGTTTCGAGCTCGGCGAAAAATTGATTTCGCTTTTGCGCTTGAGGCTGGACGAAAAAGCGACGATCCGCGAGCTGCACACTTTTGGCGAAGAAGTCGGAATTTCTCAGGCAGGTAATTCACAGCATCGCGGCTTTGGAAAAAGGTTGATCGCGGAAGCTGAACGAATTGCTAAAAAATCTGGCTTCGAAAAATTGCGCATCATTTCGGGAATCGGCGTCCGACCGTATTACCGTAAATTGGGCTATCGCCTCGATCGGGCTAAAATTTTTGTCGAGAAAAGCTTATGAAACTTTTTGCTAAACAAATCGCCGAGTTAAATTTGCGAAATCGCGAATACCGCGATTTTGTCGCGAAATTACTGGGTTTTTTATTGAAAGCCGATTTGGGGGAAGGCGACCTGACGACAAAATTATTGTCTCGGCCGCGACAAAAAGTTCGCGCGCGCGTCGTCGCGAAGTCGAGTGGAATTTTGGCGGGCGTCGCCGAGTTGAAATTTTTTTGGGAGCAAAACGGCATCCGAATTTTGTCCGCGAAAAAAGATGGAGCAAAAATCAAAAAAGGCGATTTGGTTTTGGAAATCGCTGGCCCGGCTGAAAAAATTCTAGCGGCGGAACGAGTCGGCCTGAATCTGCTCGGCAGAATGTCGGGCGTCGCGACCGCGGCGGAAAAACTCGCGCGGAAAATCGGACGCGGAAAATTCGCGGCGACACGCAAAACTCCGCTCGGAATTTTGGATTCGCGCGCGGTCGTCGTCGGCGGCGGACTTCCACACCGGCTGAATTTGGGTGATCAAATTTTGGTGAAAGAAAATCACCGCGCAGTCGAAGCAAATTGTTGGCAAAAAATTCCGACGGGGAATGTTTTTGAAATCGAGGCGGATTCACCGAAGTTGGCACTCGAAATTGCGACGCGTTTCGCAAACGCGAAAAATCTAATTTTGATGCTCGACAATTTTTCGATTGCACAGTTTCGGAAAACGGCTGTTGCGATTCGGAAAATAAACCCGCGGATAATTTTGGAGGCGAGCGGCGGGGTTGATGAAAAATCCGCCGGGAAATTTTTGCGCGCTGGGGCAGATTTTGTCTCGCTCGGGAAACTAACGAATTCTGTCGCGGTTGTCGATTTTAGTTTAAAAATTTTGACAAAATGAAAACTGATTTTCTCGTCGTCGGCTCTGGAATCGCCGGACTCACTTCGGCCTTATTCCTGGCGAAAAAGGGCAATGTGCTGATCGCAACGAAAAAAAATTTACTCGAGTCGTCGTCGCGCTTTGCACAAGCTGGCGTCGCTGCCGTGCGCAATTTCAAGTGGGATTCGTTCGACGAACATTTCGCCGACACGCTCGTCGCCGGCTGCCAAGTCAATGACCGAAAGGCGACGCGCTTTTTGGTCGAAAATGCGCCGAAATTGGTCGACTGGCTTGAGTCGGAAATCGGCGTGAAATTCGCGAAAGAGCCGACACGCGAAGCGGCGCACTCTCACTCGCGCGTATGGAACACGAACGATTCGACTGGCGAAACGATCGAAAAAGCGCTCGCGCGAAAAGTTCGCGCAAATCGGAGAATTCGCGTTTTGGAAAAAACGACTTTACTAGATTTGATTTTGGAAAAAGGAATTTGCCGCGGTGCGTGGCTACTGCGAAACGGAAAAGTTGAATCTGTTTTCGCAAGCAAGGTAATTCTCGCAACAGGTGGTTTCGGGCAGCTTTTCGCGAAATCGACAAATCCGGAGGTTTCAGTCGGCGACGGGATCGCGGCAGCCGCACGCGCCGGCGCAAAATTAAAAGATTTGGAATTTATTCAATTTCACCCGACCGCACTCGTCGGCAAACAAACGCGGCTGACTTTGTTTTCGGAAAGTCTCCGCGGGGAAGGCGCGGTACTGCGCAACTCGCGCGGCGAAAGATTTTTGCCGAGTTATCATCCCGCCGCCGAACTCGCCCCGCGCGATGTAGTCGCGCGCGCGATTTTCGCGGAATTGAAAAATGGTCCGGTTTTTCTCGACTTCACGCGCGCGAGCGCAAAGTTCTTATCAAATCGCTTTCCGTTAATTTGGGGCGAAGTGAAGAAAGCCGGCTTCGACTTGTCGAAAGATTTGATCCCAATTTTCCCGGTCGCGCATTACTCCTGCGGCGGTGTCGCAGTAAATTTGCGTGGCGAAACGTCAGTGTCGAATTTGCTCGCGGTCGGCGAAGTCGCACGTACCGGATTGCATGGCGCGAACCGACTCGCTTCGAATTCGCTCGCTGAGGCGCTCGTTTTCGGAAAATTTTTGGGCGAAACGGCGCAACTTTCGAAAGTTGACGAATTTAAAGTCAGGCCGCCAAAATTTACTTTCAGCCTGAAAGAAGATTTGAAAATCCGGCAAAAAGTCCGGGGAATAATGTGGGAAAAGGTCGGAATCGTCCGCACGAAAAAAGGACTCGCGGCGGCAGTCGCCGAGCTCGGGAAGCTGCGACCAAAAAGTTTAGTTGCGCGAAATGCAGTGCTCGTTGCGTCGCTCGTCGCGAATTCAGCAAAAAAACGAACAAAAAGCCTCGGGACGCATTTTTTGGCGAAATAATCGCAAAAATGGTGCGCCCGGCAGGATAAATTCGCCATGGGCGAATTGGGCTGCTGCGTCGCTCGCGCACGACAAACAGCTACGCTGTTGTCGCGACTCGCTATCCTCGCAGAACGAACCTCGCTTGCTTCGCTGCGCGGCAAATTTTCACCACGCCCGACAACCACGCAAAACCTGCCCGCTTCGCGGGTCAGAACTTGCGTGGTGCGCCCGGCAGGATTCGAACCTGCAACCCCCGGTTCCGAAGACCAGTGCTCTATCCAGTTGAGCCACGGGCGCGCGCCGCGATTTTAGCATTTTTACTGGGAAATAATCCTTGATTTTGGCAAGTCTTCGTGATTGAGGAAAATGCTTAAAAATGCTAAAATGTCCGGATTTAAAAGCCAAAAATGCAAACAAAAATCATCGCGAGCCTGCTCGGAATGATCAGCTTAATTTGCTTGGCAAATCCGGCTTTGGCAAGCCAAGTGCCTGCTGGATACGTCCTCGTCCCAGCCGATGTTTTCTTCGGACAAGGCTCAAGTGTTATCGCTCCGAACACCACTGTGGCCGAGGTTTCGACTAGCAAATCGAGTGTCCGGGTCAACGACGAAATTGGTTATGTCGGTGAAAAATACTCAGTCGCAACCGTCACTCTGCGCGACGAGGCGAATCGACCAGTCGCCGGGGAAAGCGTAACCCTGATTTCTTCGCGGGCAACCGACTCAATCAAGGCTTTGCAAAACGAAACAAATTCCAATGGTGAAGCCTCTTTCCAGGTTTTAGCCAAAGGAGAAGGTGTTAGCTCTCTGACAGCTCTCGCGGGCAATCAAACAATTCTCGAACGACCACGCATTGTCTTTTTGCAGAAGGCCGGAGGCATCGGTGGAAACCTCTTACGAGCTGACGTCGTGACGGCCAGCGCACCGACAAAAAAAACGGTTGCAGCAACGCTAACTACTAATCAGGTTTTTGCGGATTTCCCCAATACAATCAAGGCCGACACACCAACCGACATTACGGTCACAATCAAAGATGCTGACGGGAAAATCGTAGAGGATTTTCGCGGAACGATTAATTTCCAGAGTTCCGACTCGCTTGCGATTCTGCCCAAAGAATATACGTTCGGCGAACTCGACCGTGGTTCACATAATTTTGCTAATGCTGTCACCATGCTGACGGCAGGCGACCAAACAATCACAATTGCTGGCGACACAAATCTGGGTTCGCAGGAGGTTCCTGTGAAAGTCTTGGACGGAGTGGGCGGAGTCGCGACACCCGTAATCACCAGCCCGACTGACGGCGCACTTTTGAATAAGACAGTCTTGCTCGAAGGACTCGCTCCGGTAAACTCAAATCTTGTTGTTTTCACGGATGGCCAATTTTTGAAAAATGGGCAATCTGACGGCGACGGTAAGTTTTTGATCGATGCTGACTTAGTAGACGGACAGCACGAAATTACGGTCGGTGTTTTGAAAAACGACAGCTCTGTCGGAGCTGTCTCGGAAGCTATTAGGGTTAATCTTGATAAAACCAAGCCTGTTTTGGAAGATGTTTCTCTCGACCCGGGCAACCGCGTCGTGAGCGGCCAGCTCGTGAAAATAACCGTTAAAAGTGAGTCTGCTCTCGCCGGAGCGCAGTTCCGGATTGAGAATGAATCCGATGATTTGATTGAGTCATCGGTCGCCGGAACATACACTGGCGAATTCACCGCTCCGGCCGACGGTGCTTATTTCGTAAGCGTCGAGTTGACTGATAAGGCCGGGAATATTGGCTCTTTCCCGGAAGCAACCAGCATCCTTGTCGAAGTACCGATTACAATTGAAAAAGTCGAAACTACACCCCGCGATGGTCGAGTGGATTTACGCTGGGATGCACCGGCGAATACGGCTAGCATCGCGCATTACGAAATTTTTTACGGGACGGATAAAGAACAGCTCGACAAGAAATTCACGACGACAGATAATCGCACGGCCTGGTTTATTGATAACCTAAACAACAACACAAAATACTTTTTTCGCGTCGTTTCGGTCGACGCTGACAGCAAGCAAAATGGTGGCAGCGAGATTGTCCAGGCGACTCCGACCGCTATGGTCGCAGCAACCGGTTGTGATTCAAAAATTATTTTAAGCTGGCAGACGCCGACTAATTCCAAGATCGCTAATTATCGACTCGACTACGGAGTCGCAAGCGGTGATTACGCCGAGAGTCGATTACTTTCGGGTGGCAAAAAATTAAAACAGTGGGAGGTGCGTGATCTCGTGAATGGTTCACCTTATTTTTTCGCTTTGCGCGGAGTCGATGACTTCGGCGAAGTCGTCGCCGATATGGGTGAGGTCAGCGCGACTCCGACCGCGGGCGAGGTCTGCGGCTCGATCGAACCAATTCAGCTTTTTCAGAAAAGAGATGCTGCTGGCAACATTTTCCTGGTTTGGAACCCTGTTGCCGGTGCGACCAGTTATCGGATTTACGCCGGGACGCAGCCAAATGTCTTTGATCTACCAACAGTCGAGGTCGCCGCAAATGCTTTTCAGCCTAAAGGGCTCGCCAAAAACACTGATTACTATTTTGCGGTAAGCGCGGTTTTTTCCGGAGTCCACAACGCCGCGACCCTGTCAAACGTCACCAAGGTCGAGGTCGGGCCAGCCGAAATAATTTTCATCTCCCTGATCGCGGCCTTCGTGGGCAGCCTCCTGATTAGGCGAAAATTTTCCCGGAGCTAAAAAGGTAAATCGTCGATCTTCACCTCTTCTTCGTCTGTTTGTGCCGGAGCGCTTTGCGGCGCGGATTTGGCGGCCGGAGCGGAACCAGCGGAGAATGAGCCGCCGCCACGCGAATCGAGCATGATCATGTTCTCAGCTATGATCTCGGTACGGTAATTCTTCTTGCCGTCAGGGTCTTCCCAAGAACGAGTCTTGAGTCGGCCTTCGAAATAAGTCTTGGCGCCTTTTTTTAAATACTGTTGGCAAATCTCGGCTAGCTTGCCCCAAACAACCACATTGTGAAATTCGGCCTCTTCTTGGAGTTCGCCAGCCGCGTTTTTCCATTTCCGGTTTGTGGCAATCCCAATCGTCGCAACGGTCTGGCCATTCGGCGTCTGACGCACCTCCGGGTCGCGTGTGAGGTTGCCGATTACTTGGACTTTGTTGAGAGAGCTGGCCATGGCAAAAGGAGTTATTAAAGCGCTGCGATTTTAACAAATCCTAAAACATACCAAGCATTTTTTATTGAACGCGCAAGCCAATTTTTGGACCCTTACTTTGGGTGAATCTGCTAAAATTTGGCTCTCAAAATGCAAGCCCTCCTCCTCGCAGCCGGTCGTTCGCGGCGCTTTCAGCCGCTCGGTGATAAAAATTTTTTTCGGATTGGCGGTCAATTTTTGATCGAAAAGGCAGTCGCGAGTTTGCAAAAAGCCGGCGCAAAAAAAATTGTGATTGTCGCGAACACAGAGAACGAAAAAGGAATCGCGCAGCTTTTTCCGAAGGCGAAAGTTTTGGTGCAGCAAAGGCTGGAAGACGGAATGGCTGGCGCGGTTTTGACCGCGCCAAAATTTTTGACCGAGCCGACTTTGATCGCCTCGACAAACGATTTGGTCGAGCCGAGCGAGATTCGCAAAGTTTTGACTGCGCGGAATTGCGACGGCGCGCTGCTCGCGCAAAAAGTCGTGGAATATTTTCCGGGCGGTTATTTGAAAATCGCGGGCGGAAAAATTGTCGACATCGTCGAAAAACCCGCGCCGAAAAAAGTGCCAAGTGATCTTGTGAATCTCGTTTTTCATTTTTTCCGCGAGCCGAAACTTTTGGTTGCCGAACTCGAAAAAGTTTCGAATAAAAAAGATGACGGCTATGAGCTCGCGCTCGCGAAACTGTTCAAAACAGGCAAATTTATCGCGGTCGAGAATAAAAAAACTTGGCGCGCGGTTAAATTTCCGTGGCACGCGCTCGATTTAATTTCGGATTTCACGAGCAAGCTGAAAAATAAAGTTTCGCCAAAAAGTTCGATCGCCAAAACTGCGGTCGTCGCAAATTCCGTAATTTCACCTGGCGCGAAAATTTTTGATTTTGCGATTGTCCGCAATTCTTTCGTCGGGCGGAACGCCGTCGTCGGTTCACATTCACTTGTCCGCGATTCGCAAATTTTGGAAAACGCGGTCGTCGGAAGCTCGAGCGAAGTCGCGCGCAGCTCGATTGAAAAAAACTCATGGCTGCACCGGAATTATGTTGGCGATTCGATAATCGCGGAAAATGTTTCGCTCGGCTCGGGAGCGGTTTGTGCGAATTTACGACTCGATGAGGGTGAAATTTTTACGGAAATTGAAAATAAGAAAATCGGTTCGGGGCGCAATAAATTCGGCGCGGTGATTGGAGAAAATTCGCGGATCGGTGTGAATACGAGCGTTATGCCGGGCGTTTCTATCGGTAAAAATTGTTTTGTCGGCAGCGGAATCGTCGTCGCGGCGAACTTGAAAAGTAATCAGTTCTTGGATGCTTTGTGGAAAACTAAAACTCGCGCGAATAAAAAGTCAGTTGAGGCTCGCGCAAAATTCCAAAAATAGTTTTCCAAAAAATTATTTAAATAATTTTTTAAATTTTCTTTCTCTTAATTTCAATTCTTAAATTCTTTTAAAAAACACCACTTTCCAAAATCTTTTCCAAAATTTATCCACAAAATTTCTTACTTATTCTTAAAAACTAATTATTCAACCATTTTTCGCTTAAATGAATCAACTAGTTCTTACTTATTAATTAAAAGAATGAATAAACCTATAAAGATATACGACACGACTCTACGTGATGGATCTCAGATGGAAGGTGTGAATTTTTCAATTGAAGACAAAATTAGGATTACAGAAAAATTAAATGATTTTGGTGTGCACTTTATTGAAGGTGGTTGGCCGGGAAGCAACCCAAAAGATGAAAAGTTTTTTCAAGAAGTAAAAAAGAAAAAGATAAAAAGTGAAGTTGTGGCTTTTTCAGCGACAGTTTTAAAAGATAAAAATCCAGCGAGTGATGTTTTAATTCAAAAGGTGCTTGATGCGAAAACGAATTGGGTGACGGTTTTTGGAAAAACTTGGGATCTTCATACGCGGGAAATTTTAAAGATTTCTAATTCAGCCGCGCTTGATTTAATTCAAAAAACTATTCAATTTTTAGTAAAAAACAAAAGGAAAGTAATTTTTGATGCAGAGCATTTTTTTGACGGTTTTAAAAGCAATCCACAATTCGCACTGGATTGTCTAAGGGTTGCGGCAAAAAGCGGCGCGGAGAATTTGAGTTTGTGCGACACAAATGGAGGAACTCTCCCAGGAGAAATTCGCGCAATTTTTCAAGAAGTTAAAAAAGAGATTAAAACTCCGCTCGGAATTCACGCACACAACGATTCCGGGACAGCGGTCGCGAATTCACTCGTCGCCGCGGCGGAAGGCGCAGAAATAATTCAAGGCACGTTTGGCGGGCTCGGCGAGCGCGCGGGAAACGCCGACCTCGGTGCGATCATTGCTGATCTGCAAATTAAAAAACAGCAAAAAATCGTCGCGCCGGAAAAGCTCAAAAAACTCACCCAACTCACGAATTTTATTTTTGAAACTGCGAATCTTCCCGCGCCGAAAAATTTGCCATTCGTCGGTGCAAATGCGTTCACACACAAAGGCGGAATTCACGCCTCGGCCGTTCAAAAAAATCCGAAAAGCTACGAACATATTTCGCCAGAGTCGGTCGGGAATTTTTCACGCATCACGATTTCCGAACTTTCCGGGAAATCGAATGTCGTCGCGGTCGCGAAAAGACTAGGTTTCAATTTAAAAGCCGATGCTTCACAAACTCGGGAAATTCTCTCGCAGGTGAAGTCGCTCGAAAACGCGGGTTTTTATTTCGAAACTGCGGAGGCGAGTTTCGCGCTTCTCGTTCTTCGCGCGCAAAAAAATTACCGCGCGCCATTCGAGGTTTTGGATTATTTTGTTTTGAATGAAAAAAGCGGGGAGGCGAAAGCGACTGTGCGGCTGAAAGTTGGTTCGGAAATTCGCGAGTACGCTGCGAGCGGCAACGGGCCGGTGAACGCGCTCGATCTCGCTACGCGCCGGGCGGTCGCGAAATTTTTTCCTGCGATTCGCAATGTTGAGCTGAAAGATTATAAAGTTCGGATTCTCGATTCGGACGCAGCGACCGCGGCAAAAACACGCGTTTTGATTGAATCATTCAACGGTCGTGAAAACTGGGCGACGGTCGGCTGTTCGGAAAACATCATCGCGGCGAGCTGGCAGGCTTTGACCGACAGCCTAGAGTACGCGATCTGGAAGACGAGCAGAGGTGAATAAATTGCCGCGCTGAGGCATAAAGATTCTATTTATCACCGGGCTCTTCCACATTCACTTCGTTGTTGCCGGATTCACCTTTGCCCCACTTGAGGATGTTGAGCGTGTCGAGAACGACCTCAGTGATGGTTCTTTTTTGTCCTTCTTTCTCGAATTGGCTATTGTGCAGGCGGCCTTCCACGAAGACGCCCATACCCTTTTTGAGCCACTTTTCAGCAGTTTCCGCGAGATGTCCCCAGGCGGTGATCCGGTGGAAGTCGGTATATTGCCTTTTTTCGCCATCGACAGTCCGGTCGTAGTTCGTGGCGATGGAAAAACTGGCGACCTTTTTGCCAGCCTTAGTCTCGCGCACTTCGGGGTCGCCAGTGAGGTGACCGATGAGGATTACTCGATTGATGCTGCGCATGATAAAAAAATTAAAAGATTAGACCAGTATTTTTATAAACTAAACGAAGCCGGACAAGGCCGCATCATTAAACCTTAATTAAGCTAGACGCATTAATTCTGGGACAAAAAACGACGAGCAGTATTTGCTCGCAGGCTAAATCCAGTCCAGCTTTGAGCGCGACTAGGCATGCAAATTTCGCTAAGCCAAATATTTAGCTGTTTTTCGTTCGACGAAAAATTAATTTTAAACCAAGAATATTTAAATAAACGCTTCACGCCAATTTAAAAGGGTTTCCAAATGCTTTAGGGTTTCTCTCAAGAGCTTCAAATATTTTTCTTGTCGCAGGTGTTGCTTTACCCCTTTCTATAACCTCCTCGTAAACAAGCTTCATTCTTTTGCAGCGGTCTTGCCAAAATTTTTGCGAGCAGAATTCATCTCTTTTTTTAGGCATTCCTTTTAAAAAAACAAAGAGCATGTTTTGTATTACCCGAAAAGCGCTTCGAGTTCTTTCTTTGTGCCAATCATTTTGGGTGGCTTCATTTTTAAAAATCTCGCCAGAACGAAGTTTTTCTAAAAAAGCCAAAAACACAAGAGCCTGTTTTTGCGCCGTTATCATTTTTCTTTCGCGATCTTCGCTGTTGTTTTCAGGAGTGCCGAATAAAAGCAACGCGGCATCTCGAGATAACATTCTTTAAATAAGATTAAGCGATATTTCGCCGTTGAGCGCCCCATTCCTAATCTCTTGCAACGCCCCTCGCGCAAGCGCTACCTCTCGTCGTAAATTTTTAAACGCCCTCACGTGCGCTGGCGTTTGATTTATAAAAGCCCGCGGAGCATCTTTTGCCCACCGTTTTCCTCTCTGAGTGTTGCTTACATGAGGCTCACCGCAATTTTTTTGAGATGCATATCGCATAGAAGGTCACATTCTAGTAAAAAATTCGACATAGTCAAACGGTGTAATCGGAATTAATTTTCCGCGCCGCAACATTTTTTGTATTTCTTCCCCGAGCCGCCCACCTTCGTTCGTTGTGACGAACTACGGTGGGCTTCGCTAAATTTAAAATTTAATCAGCTGTTTCCCCCGCAACAATTTTTATATTTCTTCGGGCTGCCATCTTCTTTTGTCGCTCCGCACGGGCACGGATCGTTGCGCCCGACTTCTCTCAGCTCGGAAGTTTTATCAGCCGAGACCTTGATGATAGTCGGCTGCTCAGCTGGAGCGACTTTGACTTCGTCCTCGGCCCGAATTTTTACAACACCATCTTTCCCGAGATTTTGAATTTCCGGGTTGGCTTGGAGAAATTTCTGTGCGGTTTCAGCAATCGTTTTTTGTTCGTCAGGGGTGAACTCCTCCCGGTCGCCCGTCAGGATGTCTTCGACAGCATCTTCGTTGGTCAAAATTTTGCCGGGGAGATTGCTAGGTGGCGGTGGAGTAGTGGTCTCGACCTTAAGCCGGAAAAGCGCGCGCAAGGTGTTGGCGCGGATATTGCCCAATAATTCCTCAAAGGACAAAAAGGCCTCATTTTTGTATTCGACTAAGGGGTCGCGCTGACCGAAACCGCGCAAAGAAACTTTTTCACGCAAATGGCGCATGTTTTCCAGATGCTCCATCCAGAGCCGATCAATAGTCGAAAGATAAACTTGGCGCTCGGCGAAACGGAGGGCGGTGCGATCGGGCAAACTTTCTTCACGGTGGCGGTAAGCATTTTTCAAAAACTCAACCGCGAATTTTTCAAGTTCGGCCTGAGTTAAAAATTCACCTAACTTCTCGCCATCCAAATCCGCTGGGTTTTCGACAATCGCACCCAGCTGTTTCGCGATCTCGGCCAAATCCCAGTCGTCCCTTTTGCGGTCGGCCGAAAAAGCTTTCACGATGCTGCGCGCCTCTTCTTCCAAAATTCTCTGGATCTCGTCAGCAATGTTTTCGTGTACAAGGATTTTTTTGCGACGACCATAGACGATTTCGCGCTGGCGATTCATAACATCGTCGTATTCGACGAGATGTTTGCGAATGTCAAAATGGTGCGCTTCGACTTTTTTCTGCGCGCTCTCGATCGACCGCGAAATCATTTTGTTTTCGATCGGCTGGTCGTCGGGGACTTTGAGGAAGTCCATCATGCGCTGCATTTTTTCGCCGCCAAAAAGTCGCATCAAACTATCTTCCATCGAAACGAAAAACTGGCTCGCACCCGGGTCGCCCTGGCGGCCCGCCCGCCCGCGCAGCTGGTTATCAATCCTTCTCGATTCATGCCGCTCCGTTCCGAGAATAAAAAGTCCGCCGAGTTCTTCGACGCCTTTCTCCAATTTGATATCCGTTCCGCGACCGGCCATATTGGTCGCGATCGTGACAGCACCTTTTTCGCCCGCTCGCGCGACAATCTCAGCTTCTTTTTCGTGGTGCTTGGCATTCAAAACTTTGTGCGGAATACCGCTACGCAAAAGCATTTGTGACAGTCTTTCGGACTTCTCGATCGTGATCGTGCCGACCAAGACAGGCTGGCCTTTTTCGTGCAACTCTTTAATCTTTCCGACCGTTGCCAAAAATTTCCCCGGTTCGTTTTTGTAAACCGAATCCGGTAAATCGGTTCGCGAGACTGGACGATTGGTTGGGATTTCCAAACAGTCCAAATTATAAATTTTGGCAAACTCTTCTGCCTCGGTCAGAGCCGTCCCGGTCATGCCTGCCAGCTTCCCGTAAAGGCGAAAATAATTTTGCAGCGTGATGGTCGCTAGAGTTTTTGACTCGCGACGCACCTCGACTTTTTCCTTGGCTTCCAAGGCTTGGTGTAATCCGTCGGAATAGCGTCGTCCCGGCATGAGCCGGCCAGTGAATTCGTCCACAATCAAAATCTCGCCATCTTTGACGACGTAGTCCTTGTCGCGCTGGTAAACAGCTCGTGCCTTGAGCGAAGCTTCGATGTGGTGAACCTCACTAAAACCGGCTTCAGTGTAAATATTCTCTAGTCCAAGCAAGCCTTCCATTTTTTTGATGCCAGCTTCCGTCAGGGTCGCTGCTTTGGCCTTCTCGTCCAATTCGTAGTCAACACCCTTTTCGAGCTGCTGGACGAGCTGAGAATACTTTGCATATTTGCTGGTCGACTCCTCGGCCGGAGCAGAAATGATCAAAGGCGTTCGAGCCTCGTCGATTAAAATAGAATCGACCTCATCGACAATCGCGTAATTCAAATCACGCTGGACTAGGTCTTCCTGGCGACGTGCCATATTGTCGCGCAAATAATCAAAACCAAACTCGGTATTCGTCCCGTAGGTAATGTCGCAATTGTAGGCCGCGCGCCTTTCCTCGGGCGGAATGCCGTGGTCGATTACGCCGACCGTCATTCCTAAAAATCGGAAGAGGCCGCCCATCCACTCTGCATCGCGTCGTGCCAAGTAGTTATTCACAGTGACGAGATGACAGCCCTTACCCGTTAAGGCGTTCAAATAAAGGGGGAGCGTACAAACCAAGGTTTTGCCCTCTCCAGTTTTCATCTCAGCGATCTTGCCCTGATGGATCACGATTCCTCCGACCAGCTGGACGTCGTAGGGAATCATGTCCCATTTTACGTCGTTGCCTCGGACATCCCAGGAGCGGCCGACCAATCGGCGACAAGCGTTTTTCACGACCGCAAAAGCTTCCGGCAAAAGCTCGTCCAGAGTCGTGCCGTTTTTCAGTCGCTCACGAAATTCGGCCGTTTTGGCCTGCAGCTCGGCCTCGCTCAGGTTTTGGAAGCCCTTTTCGAGCGAATTGATTTGGTCGATTGTCGCGCCGAGTTTTTTGATCTCGCGCGCATTCGCATCGCCGACGAGAGCGGAAAGTAATTTTCGTAGCACCGGATTGATTTAAATCTGGCTAACTTTAGCGCTTCCGGCTTAAAAATTGAAGTCAAAAGAATTTGAAGTTAAACTCAATCATCCAAAGCATCCATTCGCAACCCCATTTTGATTGATTCCTGACGCCAAAGCTGATATATTGGGGGTTGTCGCTAAAACAAACACAATATATTGGGTTTCTTTAATTTCCCACCCCAGATGGCCGCCCACAAAATTCAGAAACGCAACGGTGCAATTGTTGACTTCGACATCGCCAAGATCGAGAAAGCGATTTTTGCGGCCGCGAAGGCGGCTGGTGGGAGTGATTTGGCTGAAGCGAAAAGACTGGCGAATCAGGTTGTAGCCGAACTGGAAAAAGAAGACAAAGTTCCAACCGTCGAAGAAGTTCAAGACTTGGTTGAAAAAATTCTAGTTCGCGCCGGCCATCCGACAACCGCGAAGGTCTATATTCTTTACCGGGAGAAACGCGCCGAGGCGCGCGCTGACCGCGATGTCGTCGTCGAGGTCGAAAAGACAATGTCCGAATATTTGAACCGTCTTGATTGGCGGGTAAACGCGAATTCGAATCAGGGTTATTCTCTTGGCGGCATGATTCTGAATACCGCCGGGAAAGTGACCGCGAATTACTGGCTCTCGCACATTTATCCAAAAAATGTCGGCGACGCGCACCGCAACGGCGATTATCATATTCACGATCTCGACATGTTCTCGGGCTACTGCGCTGGTTGGTCGCTGCGCGCGCTGCTCGAAGAGGGCTTCAACGGTTTAATGGGTAAAACTGAATCACACCCGCCGAAACATTTGTCATCCGCGGTTTCACAAATGGTCAACTTCCTTGGTTCGCTCCAAAACGAGTGGGCAGGCGCGCAAGCGTTCAGCTCGTTCGACACCTATCTTGCGCCTTTCGTCAAAAAATATGCTCTCGAGGTCGAAGAAGCGATCGAAAAAACCGGAGCGCAGTTCGAGACGCCCGAGGCGCGCCAAAGCTACATCGACCGCAAGACCTACAACTACGTTTACCAAAACGTCCAATCTTTCGTTTTTAACCTCAATGTTCCGAGTCGCTGGGGGACACAAACACCCTTTACGAATGTCACACTGGATTGGGTTTGCCCGGCCGATTTACGCGAGAAAAGACTACAGCTTGGCGGCCAACCCTTCGAATTTAAATTTGGCGAACTCGAAAAAGAAATGGCGATCCTCAACCGCGCCTTCATCGAAGTCATGACGGCTGGCGACGCGCGCGGCCGCGTTTTCACTTTCCCGATTCCGACCTACAACATCACGCCAGACTTCGACTGGGACGGCGAAAATACAGATCTGCTTTTCGAAATGACGGCAAAATATGGCATGCCCTATTTCCAAAACTTCATTAATTCCGACCTCAACCCGGGGGATGTACGCTCGATGTGTTGCCGGCTGCAGCTCGACCTCAACGAGCTAAAAAAACGCGGCAATGGTCTCTTTGGCTCGGCCGAGATGACAGGCTCGATCGGGGTCGTCACTATCAATTCTGCGCGCATCGGCTACAACTCAAAAGGTGACAAGCAGAAGCTGCTTGACAGGATTGGTCACCTCATGGAGCTGGCCAAGACCTCGCTCGAAATCAAACGCAAAGAAATTCAAAAATGGATTGATCGAGGCCTCTTTCCTTTCACCAAGCGATATCTTGGCCACCTCAACAATCATTTCTCCACGATCGGCGTCAACGGTGTGAACGAGTGCGTTCTCAATTTTTCCAGCGGTAAATACGACATCGCCTCGCCGGAAGGTCGGCAGCTCGCGATCGATATTCTCGACTTCATGCGTTCCAAGCTGACCGAATTCCAAAACGAGACCGGCAACCTTTACAATCTCGAAGCGACGCCGGCCGAGGGGACGACTTACCGCTTCGCGAAAGAAGATCGCAAGCGCTATCCAGATATTATTCAGGCTGGCACGACCGAGGCGCCCTACTACACGAATTCTTCTCAGCTGCCAGTCGAATACACTGACGATGCCTTCGCGGCGCTAGAACATCAGGACGATTTGCAAAAAATGTACACCGGCGGGACGGTCCTCCACCTCTACATGGGCGAGCGGATTTCCGACTCCGTTGCCTGCAAAAATCTCGTGCGCAAGGTGCTGACTAATTTCCGTTTACCCTACATTACGATTACGCCAACCTTTTCGATTTGTCCCAAGCACGGCTATCTGGCCGGAGAGCACGATTTCTGTCCGCTCTGCGATGAGGAAATCGGCTATGATGGGTCCGACCGCGACTCCGAGCTGCGCGAACAATTCATTTCCTCGGCAGCCAAACAAAAGCTGTAAAATTAACCCAAGCAACTATGAGCACTCAAAACTTCACCGCGAACCAAAGTTCGACCGCGACCGGACAAAAGACTAGAACACGCTGCGAAGTCTGGACGCGCGTGATGGGTTATCACCGCCCAGTTCAAAATTTTAACGTCGGCAAAAAGGCGGAACACTATTCGCGCTGCCATTTTTCTGAGGCCAAGACTTGTGCCGCAGTTTCCAAATAAGTTTGCAGTATCTTCTTTTTACGACGACGACCTGTCCCAAGTGCCCTGCGGTTAAGAGCTTTGTTGCCGAGCAAATGCCTTTCGACGGCAGGACGCTTGACAATAGCGCACCGGATTTCGTCGCGCAGATCCAAAAGTTCGGAGTTCAAAATGCGCCGACACTGATCGTGCTCGACGACGCGAATCAAGAAATTTTTCGGGGGAATGAGGTTGCGGAGATTGAGGAATTTTTGAACAGAAAGTAAATCGCTGTTTTCTCGCTGTCGCGAGGACGCTGCTTTTTTGGCGGCAAAATTGCCGATCGTGTAGGGGCGGGTTTTAAACCCGCCCCTACATTTCGCCCGTCGACCGCTGATGCAAAATTCTACGAATTTTTCCACGCAGACTCGCAAGCCTGCCTGTCGGCAGACAGGTCGCCGCCCCAATTTTTTCGAATGGCTGGAAAGCGCGGCTTTGCCGCGCCCTCTCCAAAAATTCTGTAAAATTCAGCAATGCAAATCGCTGCGCTGCAAAAACTTACGCTTTTGGATTTTCCCGGTCGGACGGCCTGCACGGTTTTCACGCTCGGCTGCAATTTTCGCTGCGGCTTTTGTCACAATCCCGAATTAGTTTTGCCGGAAAAATTTCCCAAATTAATTCTCGAAGAAAAATTTTTCGAATTTCTTGATCGCCGCAAAGGCTTACTCGACGGCGTATGCATCACGGGCGGTGAGCCGACTTTGCAAAAAGATTTACTCGAATTCTGTAAAAAAATTCGCAAGCGCGGTTTCACGGTGAAGCTCGATACGAACGGTTCGCAGCCGGAAATTTTGGAAAAACTTTTTCGCGCGGGTTTACTCGACTATGTCGCGCTGGACATCAAAGCGTCGCCGGAAAATTATTCCAAAATTGCGGGCGTCGACCAACCTTCGCCAAGGCTACGGCAGGCAAGTATTTTCGAAAAAGTGCGCGCCTCCAAAAATTTGATCGCGCAGTCGGGTGTCGAATACGAACTGCGCACGACCGTGATTCGCGAATTGCACGATGAAAAAGAATTACAAAAAATTCTTGAATTCATCCGCGGTGCGCCAAAATATTTTCTCCAAAATTTTTCCAATCGCGGCGGTTGTCTCAATCCGGCTTTCGAAAAACTGCACGGCTTCACGAATTCTGAATTGGAAAAAATGTGCGAGCGTGCGCGTGAGTTTGTGGGGGAGTGCGGAATTCGAAATTAAAAAAGCCCTACTTGCGCAGGGCCTTTTTAATTTTTGATTGAACTATTTCTTCTTTTTGGCGACCTTCTTTTTGGCCGCTTTTTTTGCCGGTTTTTTGGCAACCTTTTTTTTGGCTGCCTTCTTTTTTGCTGGCATTTTAAGGGGGGTTAAAGAATAAAAAAACCTCACACGAGCTTTCGCGCGAGGAGGCCGGTTGAGTTTTGAATTTTGTAGATCAAGATATTTTTTGTGAGTGCAACTAGATTTTATTTTTTTGTAGAAGAAAGTCAATGGAAAAAAAGAATTAAAAAATTTTTATTGCGGCGAACAAAATTCATTACAGCAAAATTATTTTGAAAGAGCTGGGAAAAATTGCGGAAAAATCTTAGCGCGAAATCCAGAATCATTTTCTAGATGTGAAATAGTATGAATTCGTCGTGATGCGTTCAGGAAAAAATTTTTGTTCCCTACAAAAAGCGCGGCCCAGGTTCTGTTTCTTTGATCATCCGCGGATTCAAAATCGGCGCAACAAAACGGGCGTGTCAAAACCCCGAAATTTATTCGGCCGAGTAAAAATAATTCTACGATCGTCAGGTTTGCGGTGAAGACGAATCAAGCTGCACCCACTGATAAAAACTGGCAAACCAGGAGGAGGGACGAGGAAAAATTAAAATAAACGAATTCGCTTATCCGATATCCGAGAAATCCGGACAGTTCAACCCAAAAGAGGCTGGAAGGTAAAACGAGAATCAAAACTCCACACATCAAAAAGCTCCTCAGTCTTGGCGACGGCCTACTCTCACACACCCAGAGGATGCATTACCATCGGCGCTGGCGGGCTTAACTTCCGTGTTCGGAATGAGAACGGGTGTACCCCCACCGCTAGAGCCACCAAGACTCAAGAGCT
>JAZDPN010000072.1:0-13219 GCA_043797545.1 Patescibacteria group bacterium
GTCATCGAAGCCTGCGAATACAAACGCGCTTTTTTGAATTTCAATCCGCAAATTCTGGTCATCACGAATGCCGAACCCGATCATCTCGATTATTACAAAAACTGGGAAGATTACGAATCGGCGTTTATCGAATTCACCAAAAAACTCCCGCAAAATGGCGTTTTAATCGCGAATTCACTTGAGCCGAATCTGGAAAAAATTATTGCCGCCGCGCCGAATTTTTTTGACGCCAGCCAAGTTTTCACCAATTTCAATCCCCAAATTCCCGGCGAGATGAATCGCCGTAATGCAAAATTAGCATTGGTAGTTGGCGAATTACTCGAGCTTGATTCCGAAAAATTTTTAATCGGTCTCCAAAATTTCACGGGCGGGGAGCGGCGTTTCGAGCTGCGCGGCGAATTTCGCGGCGCGCAGATTTTCGACGATTACGCGCATCATCCGACCGAGATTCGCGCGACGCTCGAAGCGGCTCGGGAAAGATTTCCCAAACAAAAAATTATCGTCGTGTATCAACAGCATCAGCTCGACCGCGCGCAAAGATTTTTGCCCGAGCTCGGCGTGAGTTTTCTCGACGCCGATCAAGTCGTGATTCCAAATATTTACAAAGTTCGCGACGAAGCCGGTTCGGAAAACAAAATTTCCGGTCGAGATTTGGCTGATGAAATTCAAAAATCTGGAGTCGCAGCGATTTTTACCGAAGATTTCGCCAAGACCTTGGATTGGCTCGAAACGAATTTGCAAAAAGACGACATCGCGATTGTGATGGGTGCGGGCGATGTTTTCAAAATTTCGCGCGAGCTGCTAGGTCAATAATTATTTCACAGCCTCGACCGAGACGACCGTTTTGCGCTTTTTTTGCGAGTTAAACTTCAGAAGTTGTTTCTCGTTAAATTTCACTTTGCCTGCGATTTTTGCATGAATTGTGAAATCCTTACCAGCATAAACATTCGCGCCGGGTTCGTATTTCATGCCTTTTTGGCGAATGATGATATTGCCAGCTGCGACGCGCTCGCCACCAAACTTCTTCACGCCGAGATACTTCGGCTGTGAATCGCGAATATTTTGGGTTGAACCACCTGCCTTCTTGTGAGCCATCTTTTTAGATTAAAGCGGGCGGATTTTAGGCAAGAATTGCTAGTTTTGCAAACCTTGAAAAAAAGCTGTTTTTCTGCTAAAATATCAATCAAACAAAATTTGAAAAACATAATTTTCATTTCGGACCTACATCTTGGCGCTGGTGCGGCCAATGATTTTCACGAGAGCTATCATTTGCACAGACTTTTGGATTACGCCGCGGAAAATGCTTCCGAGCTAGTGATTTTGGGAGATTTACTCGAATTACTTCAATCGGAATTTCTCGAAATTTACGCCGAGCATCATTCGATTTTTGAGCATTTTTTCGCCTTGGCTGAAAAAATTCCGGTTAAGTATATTTTAGGCAATCATGATGCTGCGGCGGCGATTGATGTCAATCCGCGCGGAAAATCAGCTTTCCTCGGATCAAAGATCCAGGTTTTACCAGAATACGAAAACTTACCGCTCAAGATTTTTGCCGCACATGGTCATCAGTTTTCCCTGGCGAATCGCCACGACAATATTCTCGATTTTGCCGAGGTTTCAGTCGGTGATCGCGTTACCAAATTCGTCGGTTGGATGGAGAGAAATATCCATCCCAAGATCGACAATTGGATGGAAAGCCTTTATTTCAAGTATAGAAAACTGATGCACCGTTTTTCGCGCAACGCCAAAAATTTTGCTTACTTGGTTACTCCGGCCAATCCGCTGTATCGAGCTCTGGGTGGCGATTTCGCTGAATACGAGACCGCCGCGCGCAATGTTTTGGCCAGCGAGCGTTATTCAGTTTGTGTTTTTGGACATACGCACATTCCTCAGATCAAAGCTCTCGAGGACAAGATTTACGCGAATTCGGGCAGCTGGGTCGGGGAGAATCAGATTACTGAACCACCAATTTTTCTAGATATTGATGCGAATTTCGTGCGCATGATTGATGCGCGAACTTTCGAGGTGATCGGCAGTGTTTCGCGCGAGCAGCCCAAAATCACGAAACCGCACAAAGCTAGTATTTTTAAAAATAAAGTTATTGTTTAGTCAATCGGGCTTATTTGACCGCAAAAGTCTGGAATGCTAAAATGGCCGGATTTAAAAAATAAAAAATGACCAAAATAAAAATCCAAACGCCCAAGCGCTCGACGGTTGACCTTGTGATCGCCCACTCTCGAGAGCATCTCGCGCAACGGCCGCATTTGCGGCTTTGGGAATCGTTGTCGCTTTCAAAGATTATTTCACCTTTCATTTTCGCCCTTGCTGGCTTAGTCGTCCTGACTGCGGCGATTCAGATAATCAGTTTTTCTGATTCAAAATCACCAGTTTTTTTCGCGCAAGGTGCGACCGATTATGCCGCCCAGCGTAATTTTTATGCTCAGGATATCCGGGAGGATTTGCCTCTGCATGCCGCAGCCGATGAATTAACCGAAATCAAAGCCAAGCTGCATGCTGCGGCTGAGGCGAAAGAAGTTTCACAGGCAGTTCATTTTATCGGTCTAATGCTGGTCTTGGCCGGACTGTTTTATCTGCACAGGCAACACAACATTTTTCGCACGAATCGGGCTGGTTTCACGATCCGCCGCATTCGTTAAATTTGAGGTTAAAGATTTGGAAATGCAAAAAAGCTCGCTCGGGATGAGGCGGGCTTTTTTGTAAATTAAATCAATTATCAATGATCCGATTAATCAATGATGATTTTTTTATTGAATGATTGGAGCATTGAATTATTAAGATGGTGGGCGGGAGAGGACTCGAACCTCCAAGAGTTGCCTCACCCCGCCTTGGCGGGGCGCGTCTACCAAAGATGGTGGGCGGGAGAGGACTCGAACCTCCAAGAGTTGCCTCACTGGTTCCTAAGACCAGCGCGTCTACCAGTTTCGCCACCCGCCCGTTTTTTTGATTTTATCATGCGTTTGGTTCGAGCTCAGCCGTCACGATTAGTCGGCGTAGCGCTGTCCCGACTGGCACGCAAGTCATCAAAGTCAGCCGCGAGTCGTCGGTGTCTTCCAGGACGTTGACGTCATGTGGGGATACCTCTTTTTTGCTGGTGACACGATAGATAAACTTTTTTTCGTTTTGCCAAATCTCGATTTTTTCTCCGATTTGAATTTCTGGCAGCAAAGCAAAAACATCCTTGTATTTGCCAGGTAAAAGCGGGTAATAGCTCGAATGTCCCGTGATAAAAGCGTTTCCTGTTTCTCCGGGCTGAGCCGTTCCGGGAAAATTCACGACCCCGTTTTGTAGTGTGTCTTGGATTTGCGACTCGATTGCTTCCCAGTCGCCCAGCTGCAGATTTACATTTTCCGGAGTTTTGATCGGCGCGTGAATTTTGAGCGAGGGAATTATTAAACGGTTATCGGGCGGAGCGATCTCGCTGGGTAGGGCAGGCAGCTCGAGGCGCGAACCAGCTGAATTTTGAACGAAAACAAGTCGTGGTTTTTCGATCTCTATTTGGGCTGGCTGGGTTTGCTCGACTGTCGGCTCACTGGTTCCCAGTTTGGAAAGCAAGAAATCAGCTCGTTTTTCAAAAGCCGAGAAGTTCATGCCGACAAAAACGAAAACAAAAATAATCGCGAAAGTCAGACCAAATTTACTTAGCTCAAGTAAAGGTCGTTTCTTTCGAGAGTTAAAAATAGCGCGGCTGATTCTGGCCTCGGCTTTTGCCAATTCCAAATGAAAACGCTCAATCTCGGCGCAAGTCCAGTCGTTCTTTTGAGTGTGTTTTTGCAATTTTGTTTCGGGCCATTTTAGCAGAAAAAGGCTTGATCTTCAAGCTTTCTGGGATTAAGATGACTTCCTTTTTTATAAAAATATGGCTAAAAATTCATCCGAACTTGAAGGAGATGAGTTGGTTGCCGAGTTTGCTCGGCGGATGCGAGAGCTGCTGCAAACTCGACCGGAAATTACCGCCGTTTTAAAACGACCGTGTGAATATAGCTGTGGACATGACAAATTTGAAGTTAAAGTTAATCAAAACAGTCAAACACTTTTTGTTGCAGTTAATGATCTCGGTGAATTCTCGATGACTGGCGATCGCTATCAGATTTTGCCAGGCTGCAGTTTGACTAGAAATCAGGTTTTAGAAATCATGAAACAAGTTTTGCAACAAACCGCAGATTTAGCGGCTTGATTATTTCACCTCGCCAGTCGCGAGATCAACACTCTTCGCAGCTTTGCGGACTTTTGCATCGATTTCTTTGAAAAGTTTTTTGTCAGCGAGAAGTGCCGCGCGGGCTTTTTCCATGCCTTGATATTTCGTGCCTTCGATCTCGAAAAACGCTCCGGATTTCCCGATCACGCCGAGCTTCACGCCAGTCAAAATCAAATCCGCGGCTTTGTCGATGCCGACATTGTAGCGAATCTCAAATTCCGCCTGCCGGAATGGCGGAGCGACTTTGTTTTTCACGACTTTCACGCGCGTCGAATTGCCGATCGTTTGTTTCAAATCGCCGACGCCGGTATCGATTTTCCCAGTGCGGCGAATGTCGAGTCGCACGGACGCATAAAATTTCAGCGCGTTGCCGCCACTCGTCGTCTCCGGATTGCCGAACATCACCCCGATTTTCATGCGAATTTGATTCAAAAAAATCAAAGTACAACCGGATTTCGCGGTGACTGCGGTGAGTTTTCGTAGAGCTTGGCTCATCAATCGAGCTTGAAGACCGGGCAGCGATCCGCCCATTTCGCCCTCGATTTCCGCGCGGGGAGTGAGTGCCGCGACCGAATCGATCACGATCACGTCGACCGCATTCGACCGTACGAGTGTCTCGACAATTTCGAGCGCTTGCTCGCCGGTGTCCGGTTGCGAAATCAAAAGATTGTCGACATCGACACCGATTTTCGCGGCGTATTCCGGATCGAGCGCGTGCTCCGCGTCGACGAACGCGGCTTGACCACCTTGTTTCTGAAATTCGCTCACGGCGTGCAGCGCGAGTGTCGTTTTACCCGAACTTTCCGGACCGTAAATTTCAATCACGCGACCTTTTGGCAGGCCGCCGCCGAGCGCGAGATCGAGTGAAATCGAACCGGTCGGAATCGTCGCGACATTGATTCTCTTCGCTTCGCCGAGGCGCATGATCGCGCCGTCGCCAAAGTTTTTCGAGATCTGACCGAGCGCGGCTTCCAGCGCCTTTTTCTTATTGTCATCCATATTTTTGGGATTAGTTGTAGTCATTTTAAGTAAAAAAATTAAGAAAGCGCTAATTCTAAAATCGCGAAAAACGCGACGGCCATTGAGAGAATTGTGAGTGCGAGCTGGATTTTTTTCGGTGAAAAAAATTCGCCTGGTTGCTCGATTTCGCGGGACTGAAAGCTAAATTCAGTTTGCATCGTTGTAAGGATTAAGAAGTAAGGATTAAGGACTAAGAAATAAGGAGTAAGAACTTATAATTTATAAATTAAATTAAACGAGAATTTTTGGTTGGGAAATTGCTTTTTTAAAACCGCAGAGCATTCGGCCGATTTCTTCGGCGTTCGCGGTAATTTCTTCGTATGTTTGTTTTGGGAAATAACCTAAATCTTTTGCTAATAGTGTTTGATATTTAACTTCTTCTAAACTTCCTTCAGAGATAGTGTAAAAATGCAAAGAATCGTTTTTAGTTTTTCTTTTAAAACCTTCTACGATATTCGAAGCTATCGAGATAGCTGCTCGGCGTAGCTGTGAAGTTAAGCCAAATTTTTCTTCAGTAGGAAATTTCCTAGTGACTTTATAGATCGTCAAGACGAGATTATGCGCTTTTTGCCAAACTTTTAAATCTTTGAATGTTTGCATATCTTTAAGTTAAAAACTTATTCCTTAATCCTTAGTCCTTAATTCTTGAGGATACTCAGCACTTTGCCGATAATCATGCCCTCGTCGCTCGAGTGCAGATAAATCGGCTTGTGAATCGGATTGGAGCTTTGGGGGAGAAGTGCGATCGTGTCGCCGCTTTTTTTAAATTTCTTCACGATGCCGCAGTCGCCAACATTCGCGAGTACTAGATCGCCATCGCGAATTTCGACTGGCTGAGCTCTCACAATCACAAAATCATTTTCCTCGATTCCAGCTTCATCCATCGAGTCGCCTTCGCAGCGAAAAGCAAAAACATCATTGAAATTGCGAATCAATTTGCGCGAGACTTCCAAAAAATCGTTCGCATTTTCTTCGATAAATTTGCTGCCGCTGCCGCAAGAAACGCGCGAATCGACGAGCGGAATTTTTTTCAACTCAAACTCTTTGTCGAGGAGCGTGATGCCGCGTTTGCGACTTTCGCGCGCGATGAGACCGTTTTCCGCGAGCGCATCGAGATATTGCTTGATCGAATTCAAACTGCGCACTTCGCCCCAGCCGTTTTCTTCCAGCCAAATTTTCATCTCGGCCAAAGTCGGCGCATCGCCGTGTAGCTGGATGTAAGTGCGCAACAGTTCGAGAAAACGATTTTGGCGAGAGGTAAGCATTTGTCCGCAATTTAGCGTTTTTATGTAAGTAAGCAAATAATTCGCCTGGAAAAAATGTAAAAAAATGGTTGAACTTATGTAAAAAAATATAATTGCTCAAGCTTAAGCAATAAACTAAAATCAGTCCGTAGCAAACTTTAGGTTGCAAAAAAGTTCTCCCGCAGAGGAGACTTTTTTGTTTCTACTAGAAACTCAAAACTTACAATTTTTCACCACCACTTTTTCCATTTGAAATAAAAAACCATTGTCAGGAGAGTCGTGATCATGACTCCGGCGACGATCACAAAACCGGCAGGATGTTTCTGGAATGGTAGAGCCACGTTCATGCCAAAAATTCCCGAGATCAAGGTGAGCGGTAGCATGATAACCGAGAAGATCGTAAGCACTTTGATCGTCTCGCCCGAGCGATGCGAAATCAAGCTCTCATTGGCGTCTTGGAGCGTGTCGGCGACCTCTTTTAGTGAGTCCAGCGAGTTCCATTGTTTCTCGATCTTATCTACCACGTCGTCGAAATAAGCCTCCAGCGACTCCGGCAGGAATTTTTTATTTTTGTGTTCGAGCGAGGAAATGACCGGTCGTTCCGGTGCGAGGATGCGTCGGAATGTAATAATATTTTTTTTCAAAAGCATGATGTCTTTGAGCAGATCACGAATACCTTCTTGGTCGAAAACATCTTTTTCGATCGCGACCGTGCTTTTCCACAATTTATCGAGAATCGGAAAACAACTATTGAAGAGACTATTAGTTAGTTTGTATAAAAAATAGCCGCTGCCCTTGCCGAGATATTTTTCACGCCCGGCAGCTTGCTCGCAGTGTCCTCGAATTTTCTCGAGCGGAGCGAGCACGCCGTCGTGCAAGGTGACGATAAAATTCTGGCCGATGAAAATATCGACTTCTTCAGTGCTGATACGACTCGATTGGGCATTCCAAACCGGAAAATGCAAAACGATAAAAAGATAATCCGGATATTCATCAATCTTGGGTCGCTGGATCTCAGTCAGACAATCCTCCAGGTCGAGTGGGTGGAATTTGAATTTTTTCCCCAAAAAGTCGGTAGTCGACTGATCCGGTTTCGCGAAATCAAACCACTGCAAACTTTTGTGCGAGATGGCTTTGGGGCTGGCGACCATTGGGAAGTTCGATTGGATAAATTGTGCAAAAATTTAGCTCAAAAAGCAAATCTTGAAAGAAGCCTGGATAAAGTTTAATCTCTCCGCGATGAGGCCCATCCAGCATAATCTCAAAAGTCTCTCGCGCTCGCGCCAAGTCGTGCTGGTCGGTGCTTTGCTGGCTGTTTTGTCAGTTTTCATGCCTTGGCACACGATTGGGACAGCCATCCTCGGGACGGAGAATTCTTACAATGGCTTCGGTGATCAAAACTTGATTATCGGCATAATCGTTTTGGCTTTCATGGTGATTGCCCTAGCGATTGTCGCGCTGCCCTTGCTGGGTATG
Organism: Patescibacteria group bacterium; assembly: GCA_043797545.1. Classification (GTDB taxonomy): domain Bacteria; phylum Patescibacteriota; class Gracilibacteria; order JAHISY01; family JAHISY01; genus JAHISY01. Next base: position 7,957 of record JAZDPN010000072.1, read on the forward strand.
CGTTTCCCGAGGACGAATTGGAGCGAGTCGGGAATGCTCATTTTTCTCGGCGGAGAATCGACTTTGCTCGTTTTTGTGCTGACCGTGATGCACGCGACTTCACTTACTCGTGCCGCGAACTATGAATTGCGTCTCGGCATCCATCTTGCCTTGATCGGCTCAGCTCTCGTTTTTATCGGCGGCTATTTGCTTAAAAATGAAGAAGCGGCTAGTTCAGCTATCCCGCCCGCGCCCTTGGCGCATTTGCCGCGCCGTCCGCATATTCCCAATCAAATCGATTTGCGTGAGGAGGCCGAGCGCGAGAAAGAGGATGCCCGTATGCGGCTCGACATATAATTTTAAGTGTTAAAACAATTTAAAATTATTGCAGGTTTCAATTTTAAAAATTCGATTTTGTTTTGAAATTTGCAATTCGGAATTTAAAACTTATTACTTTGACCTCTGATCTCCGCGCCATCTCGCCAATTCCTCAGGACGAAGCTGCGATTCCAGCTGCCAAGCTGGTTTTTTATTGTAAGAATTGCCAGGAGTTAGTCGACGCAAAGCAAACCAAAAAGAAATTCACTTTTCGCTGTCCGAAATGCAGCAAAACCGAAGTCGCATTCGGCACTGAGGAATCGCTCAAAAATTACTACAGGATTAAGTAGTAAGGAATAAGGAGTAAGTATAAAATTGCCCAACTTACTGTTTAATGCTTTGTCCTTAATCCTGTAATGGCCTATTTTCATTTCAAAATCGAAGAAGGGGAATCGACTCGCCTCGACAAATTTTTAGCTGAAAAATTACCGCAATTTTCGCGTTCATTTCTCGCGAAGTGCGCTTTGCTCGTCAATTCAAAAGTCGCGAAGCCGGCGCAAAAAGTCGGCGTAGGGGATTTAGTCGAAGTGAAAGTCCCGCGACTCAAAGAGCTCAAAATCGAACCGGAAAAAATTCCGCTCGAGATTCTTTTCGAGGACTCCGAGGTTCTGGTCATCAATAAAGCGGCTGGCATGGTCGTCCATCCGACCGATCACGGCGGTCATGTTTCGGGCACTTTGGTCAATGCCGTGCTTTTCCATTTAGACAAAAAATCCAGCAAAAATTTGCGTCCCGGGATAGTGCATCGTCTCGACCGGGAAACTTCCGGCTGTTTGGTGATCGCCAAAACCGAAGCTGCCAAGACTTGCCTGGCCAAGGCTTTCGCTGATCGTCAGGTCGAAAAAATCTACCTGGCTTTGGTAGCCGGAAGATTAAAAACTACTCAAGGCCGGATCGAGGCGCCACTTGGTCGCGATCCCCGCGATCGAACGCGACGACGTGTTTCGACTGCGGCTGGTGCGCGCGAGGCGATTACCGAGTTTGAAGTTCTGGAGAATTTTGCTGCAGCGACTTTGGTCCAAATCAAGCTGCTGACCGGGCGAACGCATCAGATTCGGGTGCATTTCCAATCACTCGGTCATCCGATCATCGGTGATGCGCTCTACGGCTCGAAAAAATGGAATACGAAGTTAGCCGCGCCAAGAATGTTTTTGCATGCTTGGCGGCTTGCTTTCGAACATCCCAAGAGTAAAAAACGGATCGCAGTGGAGGCGCCTTTGCCGGTCGAGCTGAAGAATTTTTTAGCCAAACTGGAAAAATAAAAGAGCTCTCAGTCGAGAGCCCTTTTACAATTTAGCGATTATTTTTTCTTTGCTTTTTTCGCTTTCTTAGCTTTAGCCACTTTCCTTCACCTCCTTTCTTTTGGATTTGGGATAAATCGCAGTTTGGAGTCTGAGACTCAAATTGAGATATAAATTCGAGCGAATTGTAGCCTCACTGCGTCAAAAGTAAATTGTTTGTCAAGTGATTCTAAATCAGAAATTCAGAACAGTAATCGTGATTTGCAAAACCGAAGCGAAGGAAACCCACAAAAAATAGGGTATTTGCGCCGCCGCGATTATTTTCGAATATCGCCAAATCGCGACGATCGCCCAAATTAGCGTCGCCCAAACCAAAACGACATCGACCGACGCGAGCAAATTATTTTGCAATCCGAAGGCGATCGGGGAGAAGGCGAAATTGAAAATGAGATTCAAAATAAACGGGACGGCGACTTTTCGCGGGAATATTTTTTTCGCGACTTGCCAAAAAACGATCGCGAAAGTGATGAAAATGATCGCATACAAAAATGCCCACACCGGTCCGAAAATTTCGGCGGGCGGCGCGAAACTCGGTTTCGCGAGCGAGGCGTACCAGTCGGGAGCGTTTTGGGAGTAGCTCATTTTTTGAAGCTGCTAGCCGTAGTGTGTGAATGATGGCCTGCCATGAGTGAGTCCCGCGAATGCGGGACGAGTCGAATGGTGCTCGGGAGAGGAATTGAACCTCCATGGAGTTGCCCCCACACGCTCCTGAAGCGTGCGCGTCTACCAATTTCGCCACCCGAGCAGTGGTGGGAATTTTAGCAAAAATTTATTCATTGACATTACTGCAAAAATTTTTGTCCTGCATCCAGTTTGTCGGGTTCAATAGAATATAGTCCCGGATCTTATTTAATTCATCTTCGTCGCGGATGATTCTGTCATAAAAAGATCTTTGCCAGCGAAAGATTAATGGTGCGGATTTTTCAATTATTGCCACATTGATTTCCTTTGAAGAAAATGTTTTGAATCCACGGACGATTTCGGAAAGGTCGTGTACGGTAGGGGCGGGTTCGGGTGGTGTAAGGATAGGTTCGGGTGAGGTAGGGACAGGTTTTAAACCTGTCCCTACGGGTTTGGACAAATCGGGTTTAAATAAATTATCAATCCAAATAATTCCGTGCACATGATTTGGCATAATTACGAATTCATCTAAACGACAATTTGCATAATGATTCGGTAAATTGTGCCAGCATTGCTCTGTGATTTTTCCGTATTCATTCAAAATCATTTTTGCGTTTTCGATTTTGCCAAAAAATTTTTCGCGATTTTGCGTGCAGATTGTGGTGAAATACGCGCCGTCCGTCGAATAATCAAAATCTTTTAATCGCAGCGTCGATTTTCGTTCGCGCGAATTGTTTTGCACGAAAGGATTTTAACCAATCCTCCTCAGCGGCGCGATCGACAGCGCGAGTTGTAAAATCCTCCCTAACCCTCCTTTACGAAAGGAGGGAACAAGCGGTGGGGGCAAAGCCCCCTCTTTTGTAAAGAGGGGGTTGGGGGGAGATTTTATAAAAAAATAAATCCCTCTGATCTCGCTTTACAAAAGGGATGCTTAGGGGAGATTTTAGAAATGAGAAAGATCAGGGGAGATTTCAAAAACGAAAAGGGTCGGAGGGAGATTTTGTAAAATGCAATCGTGCAAGAAATGATTCCATACAATCTCGATCTAAAACAGCGTTCGCAAGAATTACGGCGAAATCAAACCGAGGCAGAAAATTTTCTTTGGCAATTTTTGAGAAAGAAACAGCTCGATGGTTTTCAGTGGTATCACCAAAAACCAATCGGCAACCGTATCGTTGATTTTTATTATCCTAAACGCAAATTAATCGTCGAAGCTGATGGAGCTCAGAATATGACGACGAAAGATTTGGGGAGTTGAGCGAACTTGGTTTGAGAATTCTGCGTTTTAGCAATCAGGCGATTTTGCAGAACACAGACCTGGTTTTGAAAAAAATTAAAAATTTTTAAGCGGTATTCATATCTTCCGCAACGGTGCAATCGAAAGCGCCAATTTTTTCACCCCGCCGGGGAAATTCACTTCGACGACTCCGCCGACGAGATTCACGATCGTGCCCTCGCCAAAGACCGGATGCACGACGCGATCGCCGATCGCGAATTCCGGCAAACTGGAATTTTCATCCGGCAGCATTCGCTCGCCGAAACCTCTTCTTTTTAGCTCTTTCCGCGCTTCTTCGGCCAAAAGTTTTTCCGGAATATCTTTCAAAAATTCGCTCGGCGCGTTCATCTGCGTTTCGCCGAAAAACATCCGCTGCCGCGCATACAAAAGAAAAAGATTTTCCATCGCGCGCGTGATCCCGACGTAAAAAAGTCTTCTTTCTTCCTCGAGCTGGCGCGGCTCAAGCAGACTGCGCGAGTGCGGAAAAATATTTTGCTCGAGACCCGCGATGAAAACGATCGGAAATTCGAGCCCCTTCGCGGCGTGGAGACTCATTAAAAGCACTGCATTTTCTTTTTCCTCGATTTGATCCGCGTCGGACAGCAGCGAAATTTCCTCCAAAAAAGTCGCGAGCGAAATTGCCGGCTCGAGCGCGTCGTATTTCGCCGCGACCGAGATCAATTCGAGCACATTCTCGACGCGCGCCTCACCCTCGACTTCGCCCTCGCTCAGCCAAAATTCTTTCAACTTCGTCCGCGCCAAAACGATTTTGATCAAACTCGCCGCGGTGTTCGTGCGATTCATTTTTTGCAAATCCTCGATCAGCCGGACGAAGCGCTCGAGAATTTCTTTTTTCGCGTCGGGAATTTCCGTCGCGCGACAATTCAACAATCCGTCCCACAACGCGCCGCCGACTTCGGTCGCTTTTTTTTGCAAAACTTCGACCGTCCGCAGCCCGATTTTCCGCGTCGGGACATTCAAAATTCGGAGCAGTGAAATGTCGTCGCGCGGATTTTGAATTATTTTCAAATAGCTCAAAACATCTTTAATTTCCTTGCGCGCGTAAAATTTCACGCCGCCGATGATTCGATGGGGAATGCCGTGCCGCAAAAAAACTTCCTCGATCACGCGCGATTGCGCGTTCGTGCGGTACAAAATCACGCAGTCGCGATAAAAATAATTCCTCGCCTGTTCCGAGCTTGTCGAGGAGCGAATTTTCCTCTCGATTTCCGCGGCGATGAATTCCGCCTCCGCGCGCTCGTCCGGCATTTCGAGCAAATAAATTTTTTCGCCGCCGGTTTTTTCACTCCAAAGTTTTTTATCCTCGCGCCCGCGATTCCGCGAAATCACCGCGTTTGCGGCTTCGAGAATCGTCGTCGTCGAGCGATAATTTTGTTCGAGTTTCACGATTTTCGCCTCGGCGTAATTTTTTTTGAAGTCGCGAATATTCGAAATGTCCGCGCCGCGCCAGCTGTAAATCGACTGATCCGGATCGCCGATCACGCAGAGATTCCGATATTTTTCCGCAAGCAAATTCGTGATCCGCGCTTGCACGAGATTCGTGTCCTGATATTCGTCGACATTCAAAAAGTGCCATTTTTCCTGATATTTCTCGAGAATCGCGGGATTTTTTTCAAAAAGCTCGACGACTTTCAAAAGCAAATCGTCGAAGTCGAGCGCGTTCGCTTCCGCCAATTTTTTTTCGTAA
>JAZDPN010000015.1:0-7774 GCA_043797545.1 Patescibacteria group bacterium
GATGAAGAATTTTCGATTACCAGCCTTTATTTACTAGACTTGGCAAACCGCGCTGCCGAACTCTTCGCTAGTTCGAAAGTAGAGCAAAAACGCCACCTTATCAGCTTCGCACTTTCGAACTTACGACTAAAAGGCGAAGAACTCTTATTTGAAGCCAAAAAACCATTCGACCTACTGCTTCAAATGACAGAAAGTAAAGATTGGCTGGGGCGGTAGGATTCGAACCCACGCATGGCGGGACCAAAACCCGCTGCCTTACCACTTGGCGACGCCCCAATTTTTTAGGATTTTCTTAAATTCATTACCGGATTTCAAGGATTTTAGATATTTTTCTCTTTGCACAGCTTCGCTTCTCATTTGATAACTCTCATAAATAACTATTTTTAAAGGGATTTTTCGCTTAGTTGATTGTACTCCTCCGCTATTATGTCGTGATAGTCTTTTAGCTAAATTGTTGGTTTGTCCGATGTAAAAACCATTATCTTTTTTGCTTTGAAGTATATAAACGAAATACATTTTGATTCAAACCCACGCATATCCCGCCAAGGCGGGATGCCTTACCACTTGGCGACGCCCTAGTGTGATGTGTTTAGTTTTCTAAATTTTATTGATAGCGAACCCACACATGTCTCCAGCTCCTTGTCTCGCGACGGCGGGACGATGCCCCAAAAAGTGCGGGAATTTTAACAAAGCTTTTATTTTTGCGCTAATATTGTAGCTGTCTTAGCTGATTTAATTCCAACAAAATGGTCGGTAAACGGAACTTCACACTGGAGGAAGCCAGCGCAGTTGCGCAGCAGCTTGCCATTGATTTTGAGAAAGTGAAGTTTTCACTTAAGTCTTTTTGCGCCGGAATGAACGTTGAACTAGAACACGGTTTGACTGATATTTTTACGAACGTAAGTAATGACGACCCTATCACGACTGGCAAAATTACTCTCGCACATCTCAATGAATTCCCTGATTATTACGAGCGATTAGCTAAAATGGAAAAGGAGGCTGAAGCTTTTTGGGAGGCGCAAGGCTAAGTTATTTCGCCCTTTTCCTCTCAAACTCTTTTAATAACTTTTTGCGCAGGCGGATTTTCGTCGGCGTGATTTCGACGAGCTCGTCATCGCCGACGTATTCGATCGCCGTTTCGAGGCTCAATTTTCGCGGGGGAATGAGATTGAGCGCTTCATCCGTGCCGCTCGTGCGCATATTTGATAGCTTTTTGCCTTTCAAAGGATTCACGATGATATCGCCCGGCCGGCTCGCCTCGCCGATGATCATGCCCTCATAGACCTCGACCTGCGGACCGATGAAAAGCGTGCCGCGTTCCTGCAAATTCGACAGCGCGAAACCAACCGAAACGCCATTTTCCTGGGAAATCAAAACGCCGTTCGACCGCGCCGGGATCGTGCCGCGCCATTCGTCATATTTCAAAAAAATATGATCAAGCGTGCCTTCGCCGCGCGTGTCGCGAATGAATTCACTGGCATAACCGATCAGTCCGCGCGTCGGGATTTCGAATTCGATGCGCGTGAATTTTTCTTCCGACTTCATATCGCGCATCTCACCGCGGCGTTTGCTGATTTTTTCGATCACCGCGCCCGCCATTTCGTCCGGCACATTCACGACGGCGATCTCGATCGGTTCGAGTTTTTGCTCGCCTTCTTTTTTCAAAATTACTTCCGGTCGGCCGACCGCTAGTTCGAATCCTTCGCGGCGCATATTTTCGATCAAAACGGCGAGATGCAGTTCGCCGCGCCCAGAAACTTTGTAGCTATCCGAGTTTGGAATTTCCTCGACGCGCAGTCCGACATTTGTCTCGAGCTCGCGAAAAAGTCGTTCACGAATTTGCCGCGTCGTCACGAATTTCCCTTCTTTTCCGGCGAGTGGGGAAGTATTCACGTGAAACGCCATCGCGACAGTCGGCTCGCCAATTTCAATCACGGGTAGCGCTTCCGGACGCGTCGGATCAGTGAAAGTCTCGCCGATCGTGATATCCGCGAAGCCCGCGACGCCGACAATTTCGCCCGCGGCAGCCTCCTCGGCTTCGACTTTTTTCACGCCTTGATAAACAAACATTTTTGAGATGCGGCCTTTTTCGATTGAGCCGTCGCGTTTCGCGATCGCGATTTCTTCGCCTTTTTTCAATTTCCCGCGCATTACGCGACCGATCCCGATTCTGCCGAGATGATTGTCGTATTCCAGCGAATAGACCAAAGTCTGCAAAGTTTTTTCGGCCGAATTGACCCGCGGCTGAGTTTTCGCGGCGATCAAATCGAAGAGCGGATTGAGATTTTCGCTCATGTCGTTTTCGTGCAATTTCGCAATTCCCTGTTTCGCGATCGTGAGAATCATCGGAAAGTCGAGCTGCTCATCGGTCGCGCCGAGCTCAGCAAAAAGATCGAAAATTTGATCGTGGACTTTGGCGACATTCGCGCCGGGTTTGTCGATTTTATTGATAATCACGATCGGTTTCAGTCCGAGCTTCAAAGCTTTTTGCGTGACGAAGCGCGTTTGTGGCATCGGTCCTTCCTGCGCGTCGACGAGTAATAAAACCGTATCGCAAACTTTCAAAACGCGCTCGACCTCACTGCTGAAATCCGCGTGACCGGGCGTGTCGACGATATTAATTTTCATTCCGCCGTGGCGGATCGCACAATTCTTGGACAGAATCGTAATGCCGCGTTCGCGTTCCTGCGCGTTCGAGTCCATCACGAGCTCACCGACATTTTCGTGCGCCGCGAATGCGCCGCCTTGTTTCAGCAGTGCGTCGACGAGCGTGGTTTTGCCGTGATCGACGTGGGCGATGACTCCGAGTGTGATAATTTTTTCAGCCATTTAATAGGGTTTAGGGTATAGGGGAGAGTATATTTTTAAATTTGGAATTTTTGGGTTTGGCTGGGATAAAAAGATCCGCAGTGCGCGGATCTAATTTTAATATCGAGCTGCGACTAAAACCTAAAACCTATTCTCTAAACCCTACTCGACCCGTTTTTTGCGGTCGGGTTCGTCCAAAATCTTGCGAAAATTCCCGTCAAAACCTTCCAAAAAGTTTTTCATCTCGACGACATCGGCTGGTGCGATTTTGTTGAAGGCCACTTTTGAAATCTGCTTTTCGCGTTTCGCGATCTTTTGGCGGAATTCACGAATATTCATCGCGACCAAAGTGGCTGAATTGCAATGCAAGCAGTGGCCGGAGAATAAACCCCGGTCTCCCGTGATATCCACAACATCGACGGCATCACTCACGAAATGTTTCCCACATTTAGGGCAAGTCAAAGTGGCGGCTACGTTTTTGACGATTTCGGTAAGGTGAGAGAGTTTCATCGAGACGAAAGTTTACAATTTTCGAACGAAAAAGGAAGCGAGTGTAATCCTATTTTTTCAGTTTGTCAAGCGCTTTTCGAATTCTACTCAAGCTTTCCGCGCGACCGAGTGTATCCGCCATTTCCCACACTCCGGGCGAAAATTTTTGTCCGGTGAGCGCGGCGCGCAACGGCCAGAGCAGTTGTCCGTTTTTCCAGCCGAGTTTTTCGACTAAAGCCAAAAGCTCTTTTTGGACTTCCTCTGCAGTCCAGTTTTCGATTTTTTCCAAAACTGGCAAACTTTTGGCGAGTGCGTCGCGCGCGACTTCGCGATCGACTTTCATTTTCGGATTTTCGAGCAGCTCGAGCGGAACATCGATTTCGCCGAAAAAATAAGCTAAAAAATCATTCGCTTCGCCGAGAAATTTCAGTCGCTCGCTCGCGAGTCGCACGGCTTTTTTCAATCTTTCTTCGTCCGAAATTTCGAAACTCAAAAACGGGCGAATTTTCTCGACGAGCTCGTCATTCGAAAGTTGCCGCAAATAGTGGGCGTTGAAAAAGTTCAATCTTTCCAAATCGAAAACCGCGCCAGCCCTGGAAACATTTTTGAAATCAAATTTCTCAATCAACTCTCGAATCGAGAAAAATTCCTGTTCGCTACCACTGCCCGGATTCCAGCCGAGCAGCGCGAGGAAATTCACGACCGCTTCGGGCAAATAGCCTTCTTTTTTCAATCTTTCAATCGTCGCAGGTTTGCCCGACTCATCGCGCTTCGACATTTTCGAACGATCTTTATTTAATAGCAGCGGCAAATGTCCGAAGCGTGGCACTTTCGCTCCGAGCGCCTCAAAAAGCAAAATATGTTTCGAAGTATTCGAAATGTGATCTTCGCCGCGAATCACATGCGAAATTTCCATTTCGCAATCGTCGACGACGACCGTGAAGTGGTAGAGAAATTGCCCGTCGGATTTGCGAATCACGAAGTCGCCGATATTTTCGCCGCGTTCCGCGATTTCCCCGCGAACGAGATCGTCGAATCGGATTTCGCCGGCCGGGACGCGGAAGCGCCAAACCGGTTTGCGACCGGCGGCTTCGAATTTTTTAATTTGCTCGGCGGATAGTTCGCGACATTTCCCGGAATAGCGCGGCGGCAATTTTTTGGCGTTCTGCTCGGCGCGTTCTTTTTCGAGATCCTCCGGGCTGCAAAAACAGGGATAAATCTTGCCTTCATTTTTCAGCTTCTCGAAATGTTTTTCGTAAATCGCATCGCGCCGCGACTGCCAAAAAGGGCCTTCGTCGAAGCTCAGTCCGAGCCAGCGAATCCCGTCCAAAATTTCTTTTTCGAATTCTTTGGTCGAGCGCTCGCGGTCGGTGTCTTCCGAGCGGAAAACGATTTGTCCGCCTTGATTCTTGGCAAAAAGGAAATTAACCAAAAGGGTTCTAGCCGTGCCGATATGCATCGGACCGGTCGGGGAGGGCGGGAAGCGCACGCGGACTTGGCTCACGACCCGATTCTAAGCCTTTTTCTCGATTCGAAAACTTGAAATAGAAGCTCTTTCGTGGTAAAATTCCGGGAAACAAAAATGCAAAAACTAAGTCTAAAAAAGTCGCTCGTCTTGATCTTGCTCGCGCCGTTCTCTTTCGCCGCGGTCGGGGGAATGACTTTTGCGATGAATTCAGAGATTCAGACACGAAATTTACAAGCTGATTTTTTGTCAGGCGATGAAAGTGAAATCAATTCATATTCTGGAACTGAAGCCAAGAAATTCGAGGTTGGTTTGCAAGCGCCTTTTGGTAAGCCGCCCGAGCCGGAATGTGTCAAGGAGACAGAGCAGCGTATTACCGATGATTATGGCTATCAATGGCTTTGCGCCAAGGGTTCGACAGTCTGGGTGCAGATTATTTCCGGTTCAGAGGGGATGGATATTTTGTCGAACTACACCAAGTTGATTTACAAATTTTTGGCCGGTTTTATCGGCTTGATTGCCGTCCTGATGATGGTGGTGGGTGGTATTCAGATCGCGACAGCCGGTGCGAATCAGGCTGGACTGCAGTCGGGTCGTAATCAGATTTTTGCCGCTTTGCTCGGGCTGACCTTACTTTTTCTTTCCAGTTTGATCCTCTACACCATTAATCCTCAATTTTTTGGGGCTGCTAACTAAAAAAATGTCGCGGAAAATTCTCATTGCGTTTCTGTTTGCCTTGATCGTTTTACCGATCCAAGCCGTGCGGGCTGATTCAGAAGTTGACCAAATTTCTGGTGGAACTTCCACTCAGGACGATTTCGATGCGATTAATGAGGAGATTGGGTATGACACAACCACTACGACTGAAACCCCGATCAATGTCGGTAATATTCCTCCCAATCCTTCTAAGCTAATCGGCGGCTCGCTTTTGCCGGGGACGGATGCGGGGACTCAGGCGGTGATCGAAGCCAACTCGATTGGTTGGTTTCAGAATACTTTTCTCAGAAACCTGACCAATCAGCTGATCGGTTGGACCGCTGCCTTGGCGGTCGTTTTCCTCGTCTTGGGTGGTTATCAATATCTCACTGCAATCGGTAACGAGGAGAAAATCAAATCGGCGCACAAAACTATAATTTGGAGTTTGGTTGGTTTGATGCTGGCGCTGTTTGCTTTTGCGATTGTCCAAATCATCATCAATATCCATTTTCAAACTGGCGCGCTGGGCTACCTAGAAAAAACCGAAGATTCTTGGGTGGCTCAAAAGAGCCTAGAACCTGACTTCCTCCAAGCCAGTATCAACAGCTCAATGAATCAAGTGATTCCTTTTGCGCAGACTGGCTGGTCAGGCGATCCCTCAATCCAAGACTTGCCGAGGGGCGACCTGAAGCAAGAGCTTGTGCCCGTCGTGACTCGTATGTTGATTTACGGAATGGCGTTCGTTGCTTTCCTGGTTTTCTTCTTTGCTGGCGTGTGGATGATTGTCGGCTGGGGAGAGGAGGCCAGTGTCAAGAAAGCCAAGCAGGCGATTGTTTGGGCGATTACCGGTCTGGCAGTCGCGGCTTTGAGCTACATCCTAGTCAAAGGCTTACTAGGCATCAATTGGAATTCGAGCAGTTTTCTTTGGTTCTGACCAGACTGCTTTGTGCAGGGCGGCAGTATTCTCAAAATTGGTTTGGGTCAGCAAAGACTGACTGCAATTCAGGCGGAAGGCCGTCAAGATTTTTCTTAATGTATTCGTTGATTTTATCAATCTCTTGTCTAATTATGTTGCTGACAGATAATCTCTTTTCCGGCCCAATTGTTCCCTCAAGAGCGCTGATCAAAGGCAAAAGACTACTGAGCTTATTGAATAATATTTTAGCTTGAAAGTTTTCATGACCTGCCGCTCGACAGATTTCATAATAAAAACTTACCTGTTGCTTGAGGCTTGCAACATTAGTTATTTCTAATTGCTCGTCGCCACCCAATCTTTCTACCAACTCAATTGAATTAAAGGCAGGGATTTTAGCAAAACTAAATTATTTTTCGCAGAGTGATGACCCGATCATTAATGGAATTCTCAATTTTATTTGGAGTCGGTATTTTGTTTTTAGGCAACAAGACCAGCAGCGCTTTTCCGAATTTGTCTGCGAACTTGGCCACGCAAGCTAGCTATTGACCGATTGAAATTATCAATATTTTCTTGCAGGTCGCGCATGTCTTTCGGACTAATAGCTCTACCTTTTATTCCAGCAATATGAAATTGCTGGTCAATACGACCGAAATCACCCGCCAATGTTCCTGCATAAGCACTCGTTTCAGGATTTAGCATTCCTAGCGCAATAATACTGCCGATGGCAAGGCGAACCTTTTCTGGTGCCTTCAGTTTTCCATCGACTATTTCCAGCTTAGGCGGATGTGACAAGGTGGTTTCTTTTGTATCCATTTTAAATTTGGTTATAAAGTCGTTTGTGATTTTACACTATAAATTTATAAAAAGCAAGTCTCATTGGACAACAAAATTGAACGAAAAATTGGCCTCAAATCTTAGCTAATTTTCTAAGTTCAACGATCCGGTTAGTCTTTTCCCAGCTAAATTCACTTCGGCCGAAATGTCCGCCGACGGCAGTTTTCGCGTAAATCGGCTTGACCAAATCGAGCTCGCGCAAAATTCCCGCCGGAGTGAGATCGAAAATTTTGTTGATCGCGGCGACGATTTTTTCGTCGGAAATTTTCCCCGTTCCGAAAGTCTCGACCGCGATTGAAATTGGCTTGGGGTGGCCGATCGCGTACGCGATTTGCAGCTCAAGTCGGTCGGCGATTCCCGCCGCGACGAGATTTTTCGCGACCCACCGCGCGGCGTACGCTGCACTACGATCGACTTTCGTCGGATCTTTGCCGGAGAATGCGCCGCCGCCGTGTCGTGCCATCCCGCCGTAAGTGTCGACAATAATTTTGCGCCCGGTCATCCCGGTGTCGGCGGGCGGGCCGCCGCGGACGAAGCGCCCGGTCGGATTCACGAGGATTTCCGTT
>JAZDPN010000029.1:0-9016 GCA_043797545.1 Patescibacteria group bacterium
AAAATCCACTGCGTCCATTTGAAATATTGCGGATCGGTCGTGTCGACGACGCGCTTCCAGTCGAAACTGAAGCCGAGCGATTTCAATTGTCTGGTGAAATTCGCAATGTTTTTTTCCGTCGCGTCGCGCGGCTTGATTTTATTTTTGATCGCGAAATTCTCCGTCGGTAAACCGAACGCATCGAAACCGATCGGAAACAAAACATTTTTGCCGCACATTCGAGAATGTCGCGCGACGATGTCGAGCGCGGTGTACGAGCGGCAATGTCCGACATGCAGGCCGTCGCCGGACGGATACGGAAACTCGACGAGCACATAAAATTTTTCTTTGTCGGAAGAATCCTTCGCCGCGTAAAAATCATTTTCCGCCCAAAATTTTTGCCATTTCGCCTCGATTTTTTGGTGATCAAAACTCATAGAAGAATTAAGCGATAAGGAATAAGGATTAAGTTTTTAGAAAAAACTATCTTACTTGAATCAGATTTTAACCTAAAATCAGCTTACTTCTTAGCTAGTCTTACTCCTTAGTCCTTACTCCTTAGTCCTTAATCCTTACTCCTTGGAATCAAAAACTCCCGGTTTCGTTTTGAAAAAGCAAAACTTCGGCGAAGCCGACCGGATTTTGCGAGTTTTCTCCGCGGAATTCGGTTTGATTTCGGTTTTGGCGAAAGGCGTGAAAAAGACTAAATCACGGAAAGCCGGCTCGCTGGAGCTTTTTGGCGAGACGAATTTTCGGCTGCATCGCCGCTTAGGCGAGCTTTTTTTGGTGACCGAGACAAATCCAATTTCGGCTTTCGAGTCGAAAGATTTGGCTGTTTTAAAAATCGCTTTCGCGGCGGGGGAATTACTTTTGCAGCTCGCGCCACCCGAAAAACCGCTGCCGAAAATTTATAAAATCTTTAAAAATTTTCTTACTATAGTCGTTAACCCCCCAGTTAACTGGGGGGTTAACCGCGCAACAACAAGCAAATTACAATTGTTAAAAATCGCTTTTTTCGCGAAAGTTTTGGCGATTTTGGGATTTCTTCCCAATCTCGAACAATTCAAAATCCGGGAACAAAAGCTTTTGAAATTTTTGCTCGAAAATGATTTTCCGCGAATTTTGCAGCTCGAAAATAATGCGCAACTTTTCACTTGGGCGGAAAAATTTTTGGTGCAGCTTTTGGAAAACTCGGCCGAAAAATTTTCACGAGTCGCAGCCGCGACCCAAAATTGGTTAGAATCCTCACGATGATTTGGATAGACAACCTCGATCCGGTCGCGCTTGATCTCGGTTTTGTGCAAATTCGCTGGTATGGAATTTTTTACGCAATCGCATTTTTGCTCGGTTTTGCTTGGCTCAAATTTTGCGCCCGCAAAGGCCTGATTCGTTTTTCGGCTAAGCAAATCGAAGACCTGATCTTCGGCTTGATTCTGGGAGTAATCGTAGGCGGACGACTCGGCAATTTTATTTTTTACGATCCGGCTAATCTGTTTTCCCTGACAGTTTTCAAAATCTGGCAAGGTGGGATGAGCTTTCACGGCGGACTGCTTGGTGTGCTCTTCGTCATTTTTTGGTTTGCGCAGAAATGGAATAAGAGCTTTTTCGAGATTGCTGACGCAATCGTAATCCCGGCTGCAATTGGGCTCTTCTTTGGTCGGCTCGGTAATTTCGTCAATGGCGAGCTGGTCGGCCGCCCGACCGGAGCGAATTGGGGTATGATTTTTCCAAATTTTGACGAAACGCCGCGTTATCCGAGCCAGCTTTTCGAGGCGGCCAAAAGTTTGGGAATGGCTGGCCTTTTACTTCTGATTTTGCAGACTAAGCCGCGAACTGGAGTTTTAAGCTTTGCCTTTCTGACTTTCTACGGCGTCGGCCGGACCGCGATCGAAATTTTTTGGCGTGAACCGATTGATGGCTTTCTTTTTGGCCTGCCCAAAGGTGCAGCTTATTCTCTACCAATCTTCTGCTTGGGAATCTTGGGACTGATCTGGCTGACTTTCAGACGCGAACGGCGCGCCTAATGCCTGGGATTTTTTCTAATTGAGCCAGCAAATTTTCGAGCTGATCGAAATTCTCGACCTCGATTGTAAACTCGTGCAAAATCTCATGCTTGTCGCTGGCTTTGAGACTCAAGTCAGCGATATTGATCTGCAAATCGGCAATCGCGCCAGCAATATCGTGTAGCATCCCGACCCGGTTTTGGGCTGCGATTTCGATTTTGACCAGCCGCGCTTTCACATCACTGGTGAATTGTGATCTCAGTTTGCGTTCTTCGGCGACCCGCTGAATCTGCCGACAATTTTTTTTGTGAATGGTCGCGCCAGTCCGACTCATGACCGCCAC
This sequence comes from Patescibacteria group bacterium, assembly GCA_043797545.1. Lineage (GTDB taxonomy): Bacteria > Patescibacteriota > Gracilibacteria > JAHISY01 > JAHISY01 > JAHISY01. The sequence goes on from JAZDPN010000029.1 coordinate 2,326, forward strand.
GATTTCTTCACCTGGTTTGGGCGAGCAGCATTTGGCCAATTTGGTCGCCAGACCGGAAACCCCCTCGATCAAAACTTCGTCTGGCTTAGCTGTCGCTTTGAGCGAGGCAACCGGTTTTTTCAAAGATTTCTTGAGAGCCAGCTCGTCAAACTCGAGCAAATCTTTGATCACGGCCGAACTCGAAACACTGCCATTGCCAATCCTTTCGAGCAAGGCTTCGCGTTCGCGCTTGCCCAAATTCTGGTTTTTGTAATTTCTGAGTAGCGAAAACTCGGCATCTAGGCCGGACTTGCCCAAACGCTCCAGTTTTTTATTAATCAATTCCTTGCCGAGCAAAATATTTTCCGACCGACCCAAGGAAGAAAAGTAAGCTCGAATTTTGGATTTGGCAGAATTGGTCTTGGCAAAAGAAAGCCAGAAACGATTGGGCTTGGCATCCTTTCTGGTCAAAATCTCGAGTACCTGTCCATTGGCCAGCTCGGCGTCAAGCTTGGCAATCTTGCCGTTTATTTTCGCCCCGACACAGTGATGACCGATCTCAGTATGAACCGCATAGGCAAAATCAATCGGAGTCGCTCCGGCTGGTAAATCGAAAACATCACCGCGCGGTGTCAGCACGAAAATGCGGTCTTCGAAAACGTCATTCGAAAGAGAAGAAATGAATTCCGAGTTGTCCTTCATCGACTCATGCAATTCGACCAAGCCGCGAATCCATTTCAGCTTGGACTCCTCGACTTTGACTGACTTCTTCTTTTCGGCATAAACAAAATGAGCTGCTGCGCCGCGCTCAGCCTGCTCATGCATTTCGCGCGTGCGGATTTGAATTTCGGTCGGAGAGTCGCGATTGAGCCCGATTACGGTCGTATGCAGAGACTGATAACCGTTCGGCTTGGGAACTGCAATGAAATCTTTGAAGCGATTGGAAAGCGGCGTGAAGTGCCGATGAACCACACCGAGCGCGGCATAGCAATTTTCGGTCGAGCTGACGATGACTCGCAGAGCGAAGAGATCATAAATCTCTTCAATCGAAGTGTAATTCTTGAGCTTCAATTTCCGCCAAATTGAGTAAAGATGCTTGGTGCGACCAGCGACCTCAGCCTCGATCCCAGCCTGAGCGAGAATGGTTTGTAATTTTTTCTTGGTCGCCTCGATGAAATTTTTCCGACCGCTCGAACTGTTCGCGACTGCTTTTTGAATCTTGGCATAGTCTTCCGGCTGCAAAGCTTTGAAAGCCAAGTCCTCCAAGCGCGCTTTGAATTCGAAAAGACCCAGTCGCGCCGCAATCGGGGCATAAACTTCCAAAGTTTCTTTGGCGATGCGTTTCTGCTTGTCCGGCCGCACATGCTCGAGCGTTTCCATATTGTGCAGCCGATCAGCGAGCTTGATGAAAATAACCCTGATATCGCGCGCCATCGCGACAAACATTTTGCGTAGATTCTCGATTTGCCTTTCTTGTCCCTGATAGCGCACCGTCCCCAGCTTCTCCATGTCGAGACAAAGTCCAGCCACGGTCTCACCAAACTTTTTCTCGATCTCGACCACATCCGCCTCGGTATCCTCAATCACATCATGCAACAGGCAAGCAATAATCGTATCCTCGTCCGGCTGCAAAGTCAGTAAGTGCATGGTTGCAGCGACCGGATGGACGAAATACGGCTCGCCCGAAAAACGCTTTTGGCCTTCGTGCGCTTTTTGGGCAAATTTGTAGGCTGCCTCGATTTTTGGCAAATCGGCCTTCGGCAAATAGCTTTGGACTGTGTCGAGAATTTTTTGTAGCGAGGCGTCCATACGAGGCTTTTATTTTAGCGAAAAAACAATTGTAATCGAAATAACACGACAGCCTTATTCTGCTGCGCTCAGTTTTCCGCGTGTAGATCGTGAGAATAGACAGTGCCCAGACGAGCCAAAAGTCTCAAATAAAAATCTTTTGCCACCATGCCAGCCAACGCCTGTACGGCGGAATATTCGCGAGAGTCACTGGTACACAATGGTGCAGGTCTTTTTGAACTTGAGCCAGGAGCTCGCGAACGATGCCGTCTTTTTGGCGAAAAATCGCGTTTGTTTCACTCAGTAAATTGAAGCTGCAACCCGTCAGGTTCGCTGAACCAATAATCGCAACCGCTTTGTCGATCACGATCACTTTCGCGTGAATCATTCCGCGGTAGAGGTGCACTTTTACGCTGGGTTTCTTACGGCGTGGGAAAGTTGGAGATTTTAGTAACTTATAAACACTGTGCATATTTGCATGAAGCACTCCGTCCGAACGGTCGGCTATGATCACCTGGACGTGCACACCGCGGCGACTCGCCTGCCTTAGCTTGCGAATAATCGCGAAGTCCGTGAGATAGCCGTGCTGGATAATAATTGAACGCCTGGCTTTTGAGATTTCCCTTATCATTTCGCGCTTGATTACTCGTCGGCTGCTGATATCCATCAAAATTTCGAAACCTTTCCGGATTTTTTTGGACAGCCATTTCGTCTTCCTTTTGTGAAAATGCAGCGCAAATCTGTCAGCTAATTCCCCTCGCAGCAGCACCATATAATCGTGCCAACCGCCCTGGTCCGGATCAGAGTGGTTTTGGGCAGTGAGATGCTCATTGGCAATATTCATACCGCCAACGAGCGCCAAGCTATCCTGCGTGCCATCGTCAAAGAGAAAAACTTTGGAGTGGTCATTCTCTTTCAAGATTTTGAAAAGAATCAGCGAGCGTGAACCGACCGAGACGAAGTGCACGTTGCGCTTTTGGCGCAAAAAATTTAGACCCAGCTCGCTCGAAAAGATATCTCCTTTCATCCGTCCCCAGGAGATAATTTTTTGCAGATTATAGACGCGGGAACCGAAAGCATCTTTCTCGATGAAAATTTTAATAGTCGGACTGGTCTTAATCTTTCGCTGAAGCGCCGCCAGTACAAGCCGCCCGACTTCGTCATCGCGCCACATGTAAACACGCATGCGAATCGTTTTCTTCGCCCGCTTGATTGCATTCAGAATCTCGCTCAGAGCACTGTCTCCGTCCACGATTAAACGAGCCTGGCCGCCGGAAAATTCTTTCATGTCACTGCTGATTTTAGTCACTGTCGCAAAAATCGGAAATATACAAATCTCACTGATCGTGTTTATCCAACCAGAAGCAAACTGATCTTCTCAGATGCGATGGTGGGCGAGGGAGGACTTGAACCTCCGACCTCAACATTATCAGTGTTGCGCTCTAACCAGCTGAGCTACTCGCCCGAGATTTTGTGAGCGTTGCGTCCGCCTTGGCGGACTACTCGCCCGAGATATTTTATTAATTTTATTTTTGAACCTTGATTTGCAGCACTTCCGAGCTGAGGCCCAAAGGCCAGCCTATGGCTCTACTCACCCCGACGGAGCCACCTCGTGGCCCAAGCAGCCGAGGGATTTTAGGGAAAATCTGCTGAAATTTCAAAGTTGAATAAAAAATTTGCTTTCTGCGTATTAATCATTACAATCCCCGCGCCATGCCCTCAGGAAAATCATTGCGAGAGCGAATTGACTCGTGCCCAAACGCACGCACTGCGCTGCGCGCTGCGGTTTTGGCAGCTCTTTTGACTATCCCTTCAGCCAATCAAATCTCCGTCGAACCTGCACGTCAAACAGGTCAACCCGAAAATCAGAAAGTTTCAGTTACACCAGTTGCAATTGACGATGCTTTAGCTTCAATCATTCCTGAAGTCGAAATCCCACCTGCAGGGACAATCAAAATACCTCATGCTTTCGGCGACAAGAACGAAGGTCATTTGATTTGTCATATTGATCGAAGAACTGGCAAGCCAGTTATTCGTACTGATAAAAATCCGGTGATTGCCGGAGGTCTAAAGCCAGCCAAGAAGAAATCACACACCACTAGAATTGGAGAAATTATTAAACTAAGAAGCATTGAGCGTGGTTTTGATCCGCTACTCGCAAAAGCGGTCGCGAAAGCTGAATCCGGTCTCGACCCACTCGCAGAATCGCCACAAGGGGCACTTGGATTAATGCAACTCATGCCGGCGACAGCATATAGACTTGGTATTAAAAATCCTTTTGATCCCAGGCAAAATGCAGACGGCGGCATTCGCTATCTTCAGCAGCTGATTGCTGAACTGGGCTCAGTTAAGGAGGCTTTGATTTTTTATAATGCTGGCGAATCAGGACTGAGAAGATATCGCAAAACTGGACATCTGTCTAAAGAAACTCGCAATTTTTTAGCCAAAGTCGAAAAGAATTATCGAATAGAATTGGCCTCGATCCAACCAGAGCCGTTAAAATACCGAGGTGCCAAAGAGTTTCCTTTTCAAGACTTACGCGATTCTAGCCGTGGTCGCCTTGGCCCTAATCTTTGGATTCCAAAACCTGCCAAGCCGCAACCTCGAATTAACTTTTTTGAACGTCGGACAGGGTGATGCTATTTTGATCCGCACGCCGAGCCAGCAAAAAATCTTGATCGATGCCGGACCAGCTGGCGCGATTCTCGCGCCGCTTTCGCGTGAACTGAATTTCTGGGAGCGCAGGATTGATCTGGCCGTCCTGACTCATCCTGATGCCGACCACGTCGCCGGTTTTGTCGAGATCCTGAAGCGCTATGAAATCGGTAGAATCCTGCTCACTGGCGTACAGCCGGGCAGCGAATGGTATCGTGAAATTCTGCGAGAAATTGCCGCCCGCAAAATTCCGACAACGCTGGCGAATGCGGCGACGGACTTTGATTTCGGCGGGGGAGTGCTGCTTGATATTTTTTGGCCGACGGCAAACCTGGCGGGCAAATTCATTGAAGATACAAATGCGGCCTCCGTCTCGGCTCGACTAATCTTCGGCAAGACCGCCGCGATTCTCACCGGCGATCTCGATACGGACTCAGAAAAAATTATTCTAGAGAACCAACCGGAACTACACGCGCGAGTCCTGAAGCTCGGCCATCATGGCTCGAAAACTTCCAGCTCGCCGGAATTCATCGCAGCCGTGCAGCCCGAATTCGCGATCGTCTCGGCGAGTGCGGATAATTCGTTCGGGCATCCGAGTCCCGAAACTTTGGCGCGACTCGACAAGTCAGTCCAGCTTTTGGAAACCTCGAAACTCGGCTCGATTCATTTCGAGAGCAATGGCAAAACGTGGCAACTCGAAAATTAGCGTAAATACAGATATTTAGACTGCTTCATGCTCCATGCTTCAAGTTCCATGAAGTTAGGTCGTAATTCGTTTGAAAATCTCCGCTTCCACAAACTCCCTGTCGCGGCCGTATTTCAGTCGGCTGAGCTGGCGAATCGCCTCGGCCGCTTCCTCGTCCTGTCCGGTCGTATCATAAATCGTCTCAAGCGTGAAACCACGACTAGTCGCGTTATTGATATTCAACTTGATACAGGCTTTGAAATTCGCGATATTGATGAGATCCTGCTCGGAGAAAACTGGCGCGAATTCCTTCGCCATCGTCTCCGCATCCTGCGCGCCGATTTTGAAACACAGCATTGAGCCGACATTACCGAAAACCGCGTCGCGAATCTCGGTGTCCTCGTGTTTACCTTTGCCACCGCCGCTCGACTTGGTGATTTGCGAAATGTACTGGTGCGCCACGATTAAATTCAACCTATATTTCCGAGCTTCAGAGAGAATCGAAGCAAAGGAATCGGTCACGAAATTTTGAAACTCATCGACGTAGAGATAAAAATCGCGGCGTTCTCTTTCCGGAATATTCACGCGCGACATCGCGGCTTGTTGGATTTTCGCGACTAAGATCGAACCGATGAGCTGCGAATTAAGCTCGCCAGTTTTACCTTTCGAGAGATTGCAGAGGATAATTTTGCCCTCGTCCATCGCCTCGCGAATATTGAACGCGGATTTTGTCTGGCCGATCACATTGCGAATCAAACCATTCGTGACGAAAGGACCGAACTTGGAATTGAAATAGGGGATGATTTCCTGTTTTTCGCGCTGACCCGAGGCCGCCATTTCCTTCGTCCAAAAAGAGCGGACGACCGGATTCTTCACCTTTTCGACTTTGTAGCGCTGCCAAGCCTCATCAGTGAAAAGACGCGTCAGATCAATCAGCGTCGCGCCCTCTTCCTGATCTTCCATCAGCGTCAGACAGCCGTTGCGGAAATAGTGCTGCAAACGCGGACCCATGATTTCCTCGCCAAACATTTTGATGAAAATCGCGAGCGCTTCCTGACTCATGAATTCGCGTTCATCAGCCGTTTTCCCTTCGAGAATATTGAGGCCCATCGGGCGCTCCAGGTCGCCCGGATTGAAATAAATCACATCGTCAGCCCGACTGCGCGGAATGTAAGGGAGCATCGCCTCAACCAAATCACCGTGCGGGTCAACCACGCAAACACCCTCGCCATTTTGCAAATCCTGCCGGATCATAGTCTCGAGCAGAGTGGACTTACCTGTTCCCGATTTTCCGATGATATAAAAGTGACGGCGGCGATCATCACGCTGGATGCGAATTTCTTTTTTCACCCCGCGATAAGTATTGTGGCCGAGCAGTAAACCCTCTTTGGGGATGTTTTGTGGCGCTGGTTCAACCTTAAAATCCTGCCATTTCACGATTGTCGAAGGGTTATAGCGAATATCGGGAAAATGGTAAATCGAAGCAATTTCCTCCGCTCCTAGAATCATGCTCGTCTCGAAACGGCGCAGCATTTTGTACCAGGCGATAAAACCGCGCTTGAAATTGCGAAAAATGAAAGATTC
>JAZDPN010000065.1:0-9701 GCA_043797545.1 Patescibacteria group bacterium
ATTTTTCTGAACCAACTCAACAATTTTCGGACCGACTGCTTGGTAAAGTTTTTGCCGGCGTGGATCGACTGCGAGAATCGTGCCATTACCTGGCAAAGCTAATCCCAAAACTTCCGCGAGACAATTCATCGTATTCGCGGTAAACATCCCCGCGCAGCTCCCCGCCGTCGGACACGCATTTTCTTCTAACTCAGCTAAATCTTTCTGTGAAATCTTTTTTTGCTCGAATGCTCCTACCGCCTCGAAAACTGAAATCAAGTCGCAACTTTTGCCGCCGCAGCGACCGGCTGCCATCGGTCCGCCGGAAATGTAAATCGCCGGAATATTCAGTCGCATCGCAGCCATCAGCATTCCTGGCACGGTCTTGTCGCAATTACCGATCAAGACCAGGCCATCAAGCAAATGCGCCTCGGCCATGGTTTCGACTGAGTCGGCGATCAATTCACGACTCGGCAAAGAGAAGTGCATCCCACGGTGCCCCATCGCGATGCCATCGCAAACCGCGATCGTGTTGAATTCGAAAGCCACACCGCCCGCTTTTTCGATTGAGTCTTTGATTGTCCGGCCAACTTTTTGCAAATGAATGTGTCCCGGAACTGTTTCCGTGAATGAATTAGCAATGCCGATGAACGGCTTTTTGAAATCAGCCGAGCCGACACCGCAACGCCGCAAAAGCGCGCGATTCCCAGCCGTCTCGACCGCGGTTTTGAGATATTCAGAGCGCATCAAAAAAAGTTAAATTCGAGCGAATTTTACCACCGCGAATTTTCAGTCGCGAATCAAAAGCTCCTCCTCGGGACGAATACTGGTGTCCTTTTTTAGTTCGCCGCTCGGATCATATTTATCGAGATTTTTCGGACCAATTTTCTTGATGACTTTTTCGACAGCTTTGCCGATCGGGATAACTTCTTGAACGCCCGAAGCCATATCGCGAAGAATAATTTTGCCTTCGCGCACCTCGACCTCGCCGAGAATCAGCGCGTATTTCACGCCGAATTTGTCGGCCTTGCCGAGCTGATCTTTCATTGAGGCTTTGCCCAAAGCGCCCAAAGCGTGAACTCCTTCTTCGCGCAAGGCAGTCAAAAGCTGAAGTGCAACACGCTTGGCCTCGAAACCGAGCTGAGCTACGAAAACATCGATGCGGTCTTTGTCGGGAGCAAGCATGCGCTCCGCTTTCATTAATTCGATAATACGCTCAACCCCGCCAGCGTAACCGCAAGCTGAAGTCGGACTGCCACCCAATTGCTCGACCAAACCGTCATAGCGTCCGCCGCCGCCGACTGAATTTTGCGCACCGTCTGACTCATCCCAAAATTCAAAAACCGTCCGGGAATAGTAGTCCAAACCGCGAACCAACTGGGGATTTTCTGTATATTTGATCTCAACCGCATCAAGCAACTCCAAGACTTTTTTGTGGTGGTCGCTGCAATCCTCACAAATTACATTGGCAAATTTTGGAGCATTTTCAGCTAAAATCCGGCAATCCTCGTTTTTACAGTCGAGAATTCGCAAAGGATTTTCGGCTAGGCGGCGCACACAATTCGCGCAGAGCGAACGCTCCTTGCCGATAAAATAATCGCGCAACTGGTTGACAAATTTTTCACGGCATTTGGGACAGCCAATTGTATTGATCTGTAATTTCAGTTTTTTGGCAATTCCGAGATCCTCATGCACGAGCTGAGCTAGTTGGATAATCTGAGCATCGATCCCGGGATCAGGCTCGCCGATTACTTCCAGGCCAAATTGGTGAAATTGACGATAGCGGCCTTTTTGGGGACGATCGTGGCGAAAAAACGGCTCAATGTAATAAAGCTCGACCGGCTGAGGCAATTGGCTCATTCCGTGCTGGATGTATGACCGGACAATCCCGGCTGTCCCCTCCGGCCGGAGCGCATATTCCTCTCCATCTTTCTTGGTTTTGAAAGAATAAAGCTCCTTCTCGACAATATCGGTCTGCACGCCAACTCCCCGCGTAAAAAGGTTTTTTAGCTCGAAAATTGGGGTTGAAATGCGACGAAAACCGGCCTGCCGGGCACGATGGCGGACTACTTTTTTGATAACGGTGAAATAAGCATGGCCATCTGGCAGGATATCGTGAACCCCGCGAGGTGCTTGGAGTCTCTCCAATTTAATCTTAGCTTCCTTACTTGAGTCGGATTTTTTGGCCATTGCGAAAAAAGTTAAAATTCGAGGCTGCGATATTCTAGCACAGGAATCTTGAAAATAAAGCTTAGATGTGCTAAAATACCGGGAAATCAAAACTAAAAAAATGCCCAAAATAAAAATTTCCGTCCTGATCGGACTAGTCCTGTGCTTTTGGCCGCTTGCTTCGGTCGCAGCAGCAGACAATCTGGCTGACGAAAGCGCTCTTCCGGCCGCCACCTTTGAGGCTGAGAAACCGGAATCCGCCGAGGTCGCCGATTTGAAAAAGTCACTCGCGGCTTTGAAGGCCGAACTTAGCGACATGAAAAACGGCATGAAGAGCCTACAAACCAAGGTTTTGGAATCTGAAATTGAGAAATTGCGCGATCAGCTCGCCGCGATTCAAGGCGATGACGCGACCAACTCTCCATCGTCAAGTCAAACTAATCTAGGCAGCTTCAATATCGCTGATCTGATTTCTGAAGCAACTGGAAAATCAAGCTCTGTCGAGACAACTCCTAGAGTCACAAAAATTGAAGATTTCGTCGGTTTCGACGTTGGCAATGACGTCAAAAAAGCAAACTCTGAAGACGCCAATGTTGCCGAGATTTTGAAAAATGCCGATGCCGAAATCGCAAAATTAGAAGCCGCCTTGGGCGAAAAAGAGACTGGCATCGCTGACAAGGCCGCCCAATCCGAAGTCCAGCAAAAAGTCTCTGAGCTGAAAGCCGCCAAAGCCAAGCTCGAGTCAGTGTCGATCGCCGATGCGGTCGGAAAGTTGGACGATGGGGCGGACAAACCAACCAGTATCATCGCGAATGCTGACGGCGAGATCCTGTTTCAGTTTCCACGCAGCGTTTCGCAAAAAACCAACGACCCAAGTGAGCAAATCGGAGCCGCAAATCTGAAGGCTGACTTGCTCGCGACTGATCAATCAAGCGACCTCAAGCGCAGTGCGGCGCCGACAAAAAGCTGGCAAATCTTTTCGGCGACCAATCTCACGATTTTCGCTTTAATACTGTCGGTCGGACTAGCAGTCTTCGTTTTTTGGCTGGTTCGTTATGAACATCGCCTATTGGCGGCCACAAGTCGGCGCTTCCAACAGCTCGACTTCAAACCGAATTTTGATTTGAATACTCGAGCCGAGCAACAAACTCAGAATCAGAATACCCGCAGTGACCAAAACATCATTCGATGACCGAAGTAAATTTGGCTCCCGATTTTATCGACCGCACAGCCGATGCCTTCGGACGCGTGGCAAGCGTATTTGACGCTTCCCATCTGCCTTTTCTCACTTTGGCCGCCGTTCCGGTAATCATCTGGCTTTATATTTTCTTCCGGCATCAGCGCGAAAATAAATTGCTGACCTTTTTAATTTTTCTGGCAGGCATGTTTGCGGTCGTGCCGATTTTCGTTTTTCAACATGAGATCGCACGCATCGAAGCCGGCCTTGAGAACTTGCTTTGGAATTTTGTACTCGTGACCGCACTGACTGGACTCTGGGTCGGATTCTATGAGGAGACTTCCAAAATGTGGATCGTCAAATTGGCTGGCAAAAATTTCTTCCGCGGAATCGACGACGCGATTTTCCTTTCAATCGTGGTCGCACTCGGTTTTTCCTTCGTCGAGAACGTTTTGTATTTTCATTCGATTTGGAATAATCCAGCCATTGAGGATTCCATGCGTTGGTTTTACGTAATTTTCCGCTCGCTAGGCTCAATGCTGCTGCATGTCATCGCGAGCGGGATTTTTGGTTATTATTTCGGAATTGCTTACTTCGCTAAGCCAGTTCTAATCGATGAACTTTCTTCTGGTAAACAGTTCATCTTTACGAAATGGGTGCATCGCCTCATCCATCTGAAAAGCGAGACAGTCTTCCGCGAGGAAAAGATTTTTGAAGGCTTGCTGATCGCAGCTTCGATTCATGCCGTTTTCGATTTCTTGATGGGAATGAGCCAGCACTTTACCGACACTGGTTCGTCCGAAATCGCGCGGCTTTGGCTGCTAGCCGCCGTTCCATTCTTGGTCGGCGGTTTCTTTTGGCTCACTTATTTGCTCGATAAAAAAGAAAATCACAAAAATTACGGTGATCTCTGTGCCAAAGACGAATGCGACCTGCTTGAAATGGAACACGCCAAGATCAAGGCAATCGCCCAAATCTAAATTCTCCCAAAACCCAAAAGCTGCTAAAATCCTGCCACTTTAATTTTTTGGCATGCAAAAGAAAATGGCGACTCCCCGACTCAAGGCTGGCTTAGCCGAAATGCTCAAGGGCGGTGTCATCATGGATGTAGTAAACGCGCGACAAGCTGAGATCGCGGAAAAAGCCGGTGCCGTCGCGGTGATGGCGCTTGAACGCGTCCCGAGCGACATTCGGAAAGATGGCGGGGTCGCAAGGATGAGCGATCCAAAAATGATCCGCGAAATCCAGAAAGCCGTCACAATACCAGTCATGGCGAAAGTCCGCATTGGACATTTCGTCGAGGCGCAAATTTTGGAAGCGCTCGAAATTGATTATATTGACGAGAGCGAAGTTCTGACTCCGGCAGATGAACAGTTTCATGTTGATAAGTCTAAATTCAAAGTTCCCTTCGTTTGCGGCGCGACCAATCTCGGCGAAGCTGCGCGACGCATAGCGGAAGGCGCGGCAATGATTCGAACTAAAGGAGAAGCTGGCACCGGAAACATCGTCGAGGCAGTGCGTCACATTCGGACGATCAATGCGGAAATTGCGAAACTACAAAAAATGTCCTCGGTCGCAGTCAAGAAATATGCGGTGGAAATTCGAACTCCCCTCGCACTTGTTGAACAAATTCGCAAACTCGGCAGGCTCCCAGTCGTTAATTTCGCGGCGGGCGGAGTCGCAACTCCGGCGGACGCGGCGCTTTTAATGCAGCTCGGCTGCGACGGCGTCTTCGTCGGCAGTGGGATTTTCAAATCAAAAAATCCTGAAAAATTTGCTAAGGCGATTGTCGCGGCGACGATGAATTTCCGCGACGCAAAAATCCTGACTGAAGTTTCGACCGGATTAGGCGAAGCAATGCCGGGACTAGAAATAGCGACACTCGCGACAAAACTCGCCGGTCGTGGTTGGTAAAATAAAAAAGCGAGCGGAATTTTTGCAGTGTAGGACATAATGTAGGGGTGGGTTTAAAACCCACCCCTACCTGATCCGCGATTGCGTCAGTCAAAGAAATTCCGACAAAAATTTTCCCGCCGTGAAAAATTTGGACTAAAATCCCCGCGTGAAAAAAATCGGAATTCTCGCGATTCACGGTGACGTCGCGGAGCACGCCGCGATTTTGCGAAAATTGAAAATCGAGCCTGTTGAAGTCCGCGCGAAAAAAGATTTCGCGAAACTGGACGGACTGATTCTCCCCGGCGGCGAATCGACGACGATTTCTAAATTGGCAGAAAAATTCGGACTGACTTCCGAGATCAAAAAATTCGCGGCGAGTGGGAAACCGATTTTGGGAACCTGCGCCGGGCTGATTTTGCTCGCGCGCTTCGGACTTTTGAATGTCGAGATCGCACGCAATGCCTACGGTCGCCAGGTCGATTCGTTTGAGGCGGAATTATCAATTCCCAAAATTTCGAAAAAGAAAATTCCGGTCGCGTTCATCCGTGCACCAAAAATTATTTCCGTCGGAAAGTCGGTCGAGGTCTTGGCTGAATTTGAAAATGTTCCAATTTTAGTCAGACAAAAAAATATTTTCGCGACTAGCTGTCATCCCGAGATTCTCGGCGCAACCGCGATTCACGCTTTTATTTTCGCACGATGAAATCCGAGCTGGAAAGAATTCCCGGCGTCGGGAAATCAATCGCGCGAGATTTCGCTGAGCTTGGATTTTCACAAATCGCGGAACTCAAAAATCAAAATCCCGAAGATTTGTATCTCCGATTTTGCGCGCTGAAAAATCAGAAAGTCGATCGTTGTCTGTTGTATGTTTTTCGCTCGGCCGTCGCATTCGCACGGAAACCACATTCCAAGAGCTGGTGGGAATTCAAAGATTGAGAGTAAAATCTCGGCGTGAATATTTTCTTGCTGCTCGCTGGCGCCCTTACATTTACCTTAGTCTTTGGAAAATTGATCGAGCGCATTCGCGTGCCTTGGGTTTTTGCCTCGCTTTTTTTGGGACTGATTCTTTCGCTCTGGAATCCTTTTAGGATAATCACGCAATCGGATACATTTAGTTTTTTATCCGATCTTGGAATGTATTTCCTGCTTTTCATGATCGGTCTAGAGCTCGATATCAAAGAAATGTTCCGACAGGGCCGACTCATCTTCGGGCTAGCAATCGGTCTCGCTTTGGCCGAAAGTATCTTGGGGACGTTTTTCACCCATTTATTTTTCGAAATCTCTTGGGGTGTAGCAATCTTGGCCGCAGCGAGTTTTGCGACCGTCGGTGAGGCAATCCTGATCCCCATCTTGGATGAATTCAGGCTTGTCAAAACTAAGTTCGGACAAATGATTCTGGGAATCGGAACTTTGGACGACATCGTCGAACTCGCGACCATCATCGCGGCGGCTGTTTTCTTTGGCGCTTCGTCTGGTCATTCCGATTTTTCAATTTCCGGCAATGCCCTTGTCTTGGGCGGTCTTTTCCTCGCACCGCTTTTTTTGCATTTTTTCAAATCAGAGATCGAGCATCTGCATTTCAAACAAATTCCGCCTCTGTTTCTATTCGGCTTAATTTCGCTTTTTGCTTTTGTCGGGGTTGGCAGCTTCGTCGAATCTGCCGCGTTGGGCGCGATTTTCGCTGGCATCGCACTCAAAAATCTGCTTTCCGAGGAACGACTCGCACGCTTCGAGTCGAGCGTTCGAACTGTAGCTTACGGTTTTTTTGTTCCGATTTTCTTTTTGCAGGTCGGCAGTGAAGTCGACTTGAAATACCTTGTTTCCGCTCCGGTCTTGATCTTGGCTGTCTTGCTAATCACGACTATAACCAAGATGGTCATTTGCTATTTCGGAGCACGCAAAAAACTGGGCGGCCGTCAATCTGTCCTCCTAGGTATCGGACTTTCGGCAAAATTCAGTACGAGCATTGTAATCCTGACCATGCTTTTTGAGCGGCACTTCATCAATAGCGAATTGTTTTCCGTCCTAATTGGCGCGATGATCGTCTCTCAATTTATCATCCCTGTTGCTTTCTCGCTCCTGCTGCAAAAATGGAAATTGAAATTCAAAACGCGCTGAAAATTTTTCGGGTAAAATCGCGGCGATGCAAAATTCGGAACTTGCCACACTCGCGAACCAAATGAGAATCACCGCGCTCGAAATGATTTGCGGCGCCAGCTCGGGCCACCCCGGCGGCAGCCTGTCTGCGATGGATCTCCTCGTTGCGCTGTATTTCGGCGGGATCTTAAATGTCAATCCGAAAAAACCGAATGATCCGAACCGCGATTTTTTTGTTTTGTCGAAAGGTCACGCATCGGCCGCGCTTTATGCTGTCCTCGCCGAGAAAGGATTTTTTGCGAAAAAAGAATTGGCGAATTTTCGGAAAATTAGTTCGAATCTACAAGGTCATCCGACACCGCACACGCCGGGGGTCGAGGTCGCGACAGGCAGTCTCGGACAGGGTCTATCCTTTTCGGTCGGACTCGCAGCCGCAAAAAAAGAACAGCGCGTTTTCGTTTTGCTCGGCGACGGCGAATTGCAAGAAGGTCAAAATTGGGAAGCAGCGATGGCTGCGGCTCAATTTGGCTGCGGCAATTTGACCGCGATCATCGACCACAATCGCTTGCAAATTGACGGCGCAACAGATGCCGTGATGCGCGTCGATCCGATTGGGAAAAAGTTTGCCAGCTTCGGTTGGGAGACCATTGAAATCAACGGCCACGATTTTACGGAAATTTTGGCGGCGCTCGAAAACGCAAAAAAATCAAATCAACCAACTGCGATCGTCGCGCGGACAGTAAAAGGCAAAGGCGCACCTTGCGCTGAAAACAACTTCGCTTACCACGGCACGCCGCTTTCCTGCTCTGAACTAGCCGCAACGAAAAAAAATCTGGCGAGTTAATTCAAGATTTCGAAGCGCGAGAATTTAATTGCAGTCGGTCGACCATTCTTGTAGGTAAACTCACCGAAAACCGCAATCGATTTTGCCTTGTCGGCTGACTTGGTAAAAGCATCGAGCTCGCGCCATTTGTCTTTATTGAAGAGGACGTAATATTTCTTATCGGGAGTCTTCAGCAAATAGGTCAGCGCACCATTCAGCATTTGACGGTAAACCTGACCGGTCGCGAGCGCACCGGAAGTGTCGACCTTGGCAGCCGTACTGCTTTGAACCGTCTGCTGAGAAGTTGATTGAACCGGGGGCTGTGTTGGTGTCGAATTCGTGATCGGAGCTGAACTGCTCGTAGCTGCTGAACCGCCCGATTTTTTAAGCTCAATCGCGGTACCCAAAGTATAAGAAAATGGTTTACCGGAAAAATCGAGACGCGGCAGCGAAGCAGTCGTAGTCGCAGTTGGCTTAGTCGCCATGACAAAAAATAAAGTTTTCTCATCGACAGCTGGAATTTCGGAAGGTTGCCAGACAAGCTGATTATTTTTGAAAGAGAGATCGCTCGCCAGAGTCGAAGAGCAGGCTGTCGCGAGATTGTAATCGAAATTCGCAGTCGCAGGCTGAGCGCTGCAGAGCAGTAAATTTTGGTCGGCTGGCAGAGAAACAGCCAAGACCGCGCCGCTCGCCTTGGTCGTACGGTTGGTCAGAGTAATCGAATATTTGAGAAGCGAACCAGGGATCGCTTCGGCCCCAGTCAAAACTGACCGGGAAACTTTGGTCGAAAAAAAAGTTTCCTCTAAATTATTGGCTGAAATGTAATCACGGTAGGCGCGCGCCGCCCGCCCGCTACCATCGATTGAGAGGTTATTACCGTCCTTGGAAAAATCAGTCGTATTGTAATCGGCCGAAACGAAATATTCTCCGGCTGTGGTTTTGGAGCCAGTGTCAATGCCGAACCAATTGCCGATCGCAGGATAGATTTTGCCGACTTGATTGTTGATCTCGGACTTGATCGCGAACTCTTTATTTTTAAGAAAATTGTTGTGATTGAATTGATTGAGCTCGTGTGAGCGGTGCGAATAAATCCCGCCTGCGTTTTCGCGGAAGTAATTGTTCTCCGCAGTCACTCCGACCGTCAACACGCTTTTATTCGAAATCGCGTAACCGGTGTTTTTATAGATAAAATTTCCCGAAATTTTGGTCGGTAGCAAAGTATCGAGCTCAATAGCGTTGCCGGTGTTTTGCGCAATATAGTTGTTGGTAATCTCGCATTGGTTGTTGCAGACGATCGCTGGTCCAGCATTATTTTGAATCACGTTGTTGTCGAGATTTTGACTGGTCGCGTAAATCTCGACCGTCGCACCGTTGTTTTCAATCAAATTATTGGCAAATAGAGAATTATTAACCTCGATAAAAGCGCGTTTGCTGCGCTGCCCGCCGTAGCGAAACTCAACCCATTCGACCTCATTGTCGCGCGAATCCAGCAAAACACTTCCCCAGTCCTCAGCTTGCGGTGTTTTTTGATTATTGGATGTAAAAATGATCGGATCGGTC
>JAZDPN010000077.1:0-10659 GCA_043797545.1 Patescibacteria group bacterium
ATACAATCTTTCCTCGGTCGCAGTCGTGGACAGCGCGCACAAATTACTCGGAATTATCACGGTCGACGATCTCATGCGTCAGCTCGTGCCGCACGCTTAAATTTGAATCATGTTCCAGCGTTGGAAAAAAAATCGCGGCAAGTGGATGATCGCTTTGGCGATTCTCGGGCCTGGGCTAATCACGGCTTCGGTTGACAATGATTCGGGCGGGATCGCGACTTACGCCCTGGCGGGCGCGCATTTCGGCTACAGCCTGCTGTGGACTTTGATTCCGATCACGCTGCTTTTGATTTTCACACTCGACCTTTCGACGAAATTGGGCATCTCGACACGAACTGGACTGGCCGCTTTGATTCGCGAAAAATTTCGCGTTCGGCTCACGCTCCCGCTTTTGCTTTTGGTTTTGATCGCGAATCTCGGCACGACGACCAGCGAATTTGCCGGAATTTCGTCGTCGTTCAAAATTTTTTTCGCGGAAACTTTTGCCCAGATTCCGCTTTTGGAAAGACTGTTTCAGGCTGGAATTATCCTGCTTTGCGCGGTTTTCATTTGGGTTTTTATTTTGAAAGGAACTTACAAACGCATCGAAAAAACTTTTATTGTTTTGGCGCTTTTCTACGTGACTTACATTGTTTCGGCAATTTTGGCGAAACCAGATTGGAGCTTAGCCTTGAAAAGTTTGGTCGTCCCGACTTTTGATCTTGATCCGAAATTTTTGCTGACGATGGTCGGCGTGATCGGAACGACTATCACGCCGTGGATGTATTTTTTTCACAATTCGACTTTGGTCGAAAAAGATGTCGGCGAGGCGAATCTACGCGCGAGCCGGATCGATGCTTTGCTTGGCAGCATCGCGACCGACATAATTTCGTTTTTTATCATTGTCGCAGTCGCGGCCACGATTTTTGTGAATCATCTGCCGGTCGAAACGGTCGCGGATATCGGCCAGTCTCTCGTCCCGCTCGCGGGAAAATACGCCGGCTTTTTGTTCGCTTTCGGTTTGTTGAATGCTTCGCTTTTCGGCGCGGCGGTTTTGCCGCTCTCGACGGCTTACACGATTTGCGAAGCGCTCGGCTGGGAAACTGGCATTGATAAAGGTTTTCGCAGTGCGCCGCAGTTTTATGGTGTTTTCACCGGAATGATCGCCATCGCGGCTTTGATTATTTTGTTTCCCCAAATTCCCCTGCTCTCGATCATGTTCATTTCCCAAGTCGCGAATGGTCTGCTTTTGCCGTTCTTTTTGGTTTATTTGATTTTGCTGGCCGAAGACGAAAAACTGATGGGGCGCTATCGATTGAAAGGTATTTTGCGGATTTTCGGCTGGAGCGCAGCTGGAATCTTGATCGTGCTAAACCTCGTCACGATCGCTGCACCAATATTTGGAGTGAAATCTTTTTAAAACTTGCGCTTTTTGCGAAATGGCTGAAAATAGTCGGCCATGTTCTAAAAAAGACTCGGACCGGATGAAATTTACCAACTAAGTGGAATTTTGGGCGATGGCTCATTTCCGATTTGCACGGACGCAATAAAAAATGGTTTATGCGAAGGCTGTTGTGACCTAGGTCCTGCCCTTTTCCCAGGGGAAGAAAATTTTTTAATCGAGCGACAAAAAGAAGGTCTTTTTTTGTTGAGAAGCAAAATTCGCGGAATTGTAAAACAATGTTTCGATTGCAGCAAACTCATCTTCTCTTTGGGGCAATATAAACCTTTAGCTTGTCGTATTTTCCCGGAAATATCCGTATATCCACAGCAAGGAATTATTGTTGCCAACCCAAACGAAACTTGTCCTGCTCGGCAAAATCCGAATTATACTGGGTCGGATTTTCTTCGGAGAGCTAATGAAGCAAAAAATATTTTAACTGAGCACGGATTACTACCGCGAATGGAAGATTTTCCCAACATGACTTTCTTGTAGTTAGTTGTCATTTTTGTGTATTTCTCTTAAAATCCCCCGGCTGTTTTCATGTCCCAAGGGTGCCCCTTCGGGGGAGCATGGAACATGAAACCTGAGACAAAAATAATCCTTATCATCCTTAAATCTGTTTATTAACTTAATAATCCTCATCCAAAATGGCTGAATTTGATCTCGCACACGTCCGCAATATCGGCATTATCGCGCACATCGACGCCGGTAAGACCACCACGACTGAGCGCGTGTTGTATTACACCGGCCGCACTCACAAGATCGGCGAAGTGCATGATGGCGAGGCGACGATGGACTGGATGGAGCAGGAACGCGAGCGCGGCATCACGATTACTTCCGCCGCGACTTATTGCGTCTGGAAAGACTGTCAGATAAATATCATCGACACTCCGGGCCACGTCGACTTCACTGTCGAGGTCGAAAGAAGTTTGCGCGTCCTCGACGGCGGCGTCGCCGTCTTCGATGGCTCGCAGGGGGTCGAACCGCAGAGCGAAACCGTCTGGCGACAGAGCGATAAATACAAAGTTCCTCGTATCTGCTTCATCAACAAAATGGATAAAACCGGAGCGGACTTCGAGATGTCAGTGAATTCGATTTTGCAGCGGCTCTCGACGAAAGCCAGCCCGATCCAGCTCGCGATCGGCGCCGAGGCCGACTTCAAAGGCATCGTCGACTTGGTGGAGCGCAAAGCGATTATCTACAAAGATGATGAGGGCAAAGTTTTTGAGGAAACCGAAATTCCGACCGAAATGCAAGCCGATGCGGAAAAGTGGCGGTTGGAATTGGTCGAAAAAGTCGCTGAGCATGACGAGGATTTGATGAATCTTTTCATGGAAGGCAAAGATCCGACCGCTGAGCAGCTGCATAAAGGTATTCGCAAGGCCGTCGTGAAAAATGAGTTTTATCCGATCTTGTGTGGTACTTCGCTGAAAAATAAAGGTGTCCAGCCAATGCTTGATGCGGTCAATGCTTATCTCCCCTCACCGCTCGACGTAGTCGAATGGAAAGCACTCGACGCAGACGACGATGAAAAAGAGGTCACAGTGAAGCCCGACCCGAATGAGCCGGTCGTGGCGATTGCCTTCAAAATCGCCGCTGATCCTTTCGTCGGGAGAATCACTTTCGTCCGAGTTTATTCCGGTAATTTGAAATCTGGTAGCTATGTTTACAACACCGCGAGCGGCGAGAAAGAGCGCATCGGTCGCCTCCTGCAAATGCACGCCAATAACCGCAAAGAGGTTGCTGAAATTCCGTGCGGCGGACTGGGTGCTGTCGTCGGTTTGAAGAAAACTAAAACCGGAGACACGCTTTGCGATGAAAAAAGAAGGGTCGCGATGGAGGCAATGACTTTCCCGCAAACTGTCATCTCGATCGCGATCGAACCGAAGACGAAAGCCGATCAGGAAAAAATGGGTATCGCCCTGAATCGCTTAGCTGAAGAAGACCCGACTTTCAATGTGCGCGGCGATGAGGAAACTGGTCAGACAATCATCTCGGGTATGGGCGAACTCCATCTCGATGTTTTGGTCGATCGGATGAAGCGCGAATTCAAGGTCGAAGCCAATGTCGGCGCACCACAGGTCGCCTACCGTGAGACAATCACAAAAGCGGTCGACGTCGAGGAAAAATACGCCAAGCAGACTGGTGGTCGTGGTCAGTACGGTCATGTTTTACTACGGCTGATCCCCCAGGAGCCGGGCAAGGGTTATGAATTTGATAATCAGGTCGTCGGCGGAAAAATCCCGCGCGAATACATCCCGGCCGTGGACAAAGGAATCCAAGAGGCCCTGACTCGCGGCATCTTGGCCGGTTATCCGGTCGTCGATGTGAAGGTCGAGCTTTACGATGGGTCATACCATGACGTCGACTCGAGCGAAATGGCTTTCAAAATCGCCGGCTCACAAGCCTTCCAAAAGGGCGCGCGAACCGCGAGCCCGAATATTCTCGAGCCAATCATGAAAGTCGAGGTCGTGACGCCGGAGGAATTCATGGGCGACGTGATGGGCAATTTGAACGCAAAACGTGGTCAGATCAATGAGATGACTGATCGCGGCACAGCGAAAGTGATTCGCGCGAACGTGCCTCTAGCTGAGATGTTTGGCTATGCGACCGACCTCAGGTCGATGACTCAGGGACGCGCGAACTACTCGATGGAATTCGGTTACTATTCGCCCGTGCCAAAAAACGTTGCCGAGAAGATTGTCGAAAAGCGCGGCGGCAAGAAAGAGTAATCGGATAGGGCGGAGACCAATGTTGCGTGCTTGCTGGCTAAAAATCCTGAGAATGATTTTGACGGAAGAATACGATGTCCTCTGGCTGAAGAAAGTCTGCCGCAAACAGCTGGTCGAAGAGGATCACCTAAAAAAGGTTTTTCAATAAAAAATCACTCAGCCACCTCAAACACTTTCACCTGCATCGTCACATCCTTTTTCGGTTTGTCATTCGCATCGCGGTCAACTTTCGTGATTTTATCAACCGTGCTCAAACCAGAAATGACCTGGCCAAAAACCGTATGTTTGAAATCGAGGAAAGTGTTGTCGGCTTGATTGATAAAAAATTGCGAAGTGTTCGTATTCGCGCCGCGATTCGCCATCGCGATCGAGCCACGCAGATTGGAAACACCAGCCACAAATTCGTCTGCGAATTCTCCACCCCAGATCGATTCGCCGCCCGTCCCATTGCCCAGCGGATCACCGCCCTGAATCATGAAATCCGGGATGACGCGGTGAAAGATCAAGCCGTCGTAAAAACCACGCTCGGACAGACCGACAAAATTTTCCACTGTCTTGGGAGTCGACTCAGGAAATAATCTCAGCCAAATATCGCCCTGGCTTGTCGAGATCTTGGCAATCGTGTCGCCGACTTGGGCACAACGGCGCTGATTGTCGGAAAAGGAACCGCAATCAGAAACCGGGACTTCGGTCAGAGAAATTTTTTGGGTAGGCATTTGAGAAGTATTAACCGAGCAAGATGCGAATTCGCAGCTCGGCGGTACGCGACCGACCGATGATCCATCTGGACAAATCTTGGCATCCTGCTGGCAAAAGACAACTTCGGACCCGGAATCGGTCGCTGCGCCGCAACCCGCCAGCAGAAGCACGGCCGAAAGAGCGAGTAAGATTTTTTTAAGCATTGGAAAAGAATTAAGAATCGCTTTCAGCCGGAGCAGTCTCTGGAGCGGACTCGTTGGACGGGGCTTTTTCAGTGGAAGCATTTTTGTCCTCGACCGCAGCCGGAATCTCAGCGTTTAAATTTTCGTCCAAGCTGGCGGCTGCACCGAGCGCACACTCTCCACGGAAATACGCCCAGTCATCACATTCTTTGCCGTTCGCATCGATACAGATTCCGGACTGTGAACCGTCCGCGGCTGTACGAATTTCGTTTTTAAAGCCGTCAACCGAACATTTCACCGCGGCCGGATTGGCCAGCTCGGACAATTGAGAACAATCTTTATTTGTGCAATTTCCGACCGCGCCATCCGCACCACAGAGACAAGTATTGCAGCCGTCTGCAAGCTGAATTTCTTCGCCTGGAGCAAAAGTCAGTCCATCTGACTCACAAGAAACAGCCGGTTTGGTCAGCGCTACTCCGCCGACCGAACAACCAGCCAGTAGTAAAAGTGAGAGCGCAACAAGAGTTTTTTTCACTTTGATGTGGTTAAATTTTTTCGATTTTGACCTTCTGAATACGGTTCTTAGCGACGGCTTCAATCGTAAGCTCAGCCGAATCTGTCTTGATTTTAGCACTTTTCTGCGGTAGCTTGCCTAATTTTTCGAGCAAAAGAAAAGCTGCATTTTTACTGGCAAATTCATCGACTGCCAAATGTGTACCCAATTTTTCGTCAATCGCGGCGAGCTGAGTATCACCATCGACCAGAATCGTCCTAGAATCGAGCACAAAAATTGGGTCCTCGGGAATGTCTTTCTCATCCTCAATCTCGCCAAAAATCTCCTCAAGTAAATCTTCCAGGGTCGCGATACCGAGCGTGCCACCATGCTCGTCCAAAACAACCGCGAGATGCGTGCGGCGCGATTTCAATTCTTGGAAAAGGGAACGAATCGTCCGGCTCGCGGGTGCAAAAACCGGCTCGAAAAGATCGAGATTGCCAATCGGTGTATCGGGGGCACCAGTGAATTCGAAAATTTGGCGCAAGGTTAAGATGCCGACGATCTTGTCGATTGAGCGATCAAAGACTGGTAAGCGCGAGTGCGCGCTTTTGCGGAAAAAGTCACGCGCGACCGCGACTGAAGTTCCTTTTTCGAGAGCGTCTACCTCGACCCGCGCAGTCATCACTTCATCAACCCGGGTGTCGGTGAATTCCAAAACGTTTTGAATCAGTTCCTGTTCGCTTTTTTTAATTTCTCCGCTTTCAGTCCCGAGATCGACTGCCGCGACGATTTCTTCTTCCGACATTTTGTCGGTGTGCTCCGCGCCGAGAAAATGCAGGCCTTTTTCGATCAAAAAAGTCAGAGGAAATAAAATTTTGTCGAGGAGGAAAAGCGGATAACTCGAGATCATTGCAAAACCTTCGGCGTGTTTTTGCGCGAAAGCTTTCGGCACGATTTCGCCAAAAATCAGAATGAGCAAAGTCATCACGCCAGTCGCGATCCCAAGTCCGGACGAACCGAAAAGATTGGTCGCAACCATCGTCGCGAGACCGGCTGCGAAAATATTGACCAAATTATTGCCGATCAAAATAGTCGCGAGAAAACGCTGCGGCCGGGACTTGAGCCCGACGACAAATTTTGAAGCGCGACTAGTTCGGCTTTCCAAAACTTTGACTTTCGCTGGCGACAGCGAAACGAAAGCTACTTCAGACGCGGAAAAAAACGCGGACAGCGCGATCAGTCCGAGTAGAATGAGATAGATGAATAAATTGGGTTCGTCGTCGATCATTTGGCTAGAATTTTAGCAAAATTTGAGCTGGTGCTCCCGGCAGGAATCGAACCTGCATCGCAAGTTCCGGAAACTTGTGTCCTATCCGTTGAACGACGGGAGCAAGTGGCGAAGCCAGTCGAAGCCCGAAAGGCAAAGGCTGGAGCGAGCGACGGGAGTCGAACCCGCGTCTCGAGCTTGGGAAGCTCGCATAATAGCCGTTATACTACGCCCGCGCTCGGGAAATTTTATCACGACAAATTGCTAAAATTCCGCGGTGAGAATCAAAAATATCCGTGCCGCCTGTCTCCTCACCGACCAAATTTTGGCCGAAGTTGTCGCGAATTTGAGGTTTGGCAAAAGTGAAATCGCGGTCGCGCGTGAAATCCGAAAATTGACGAGATTGAACAAAGCGCGAATCGCGTTCCCACCGATCGTCGCGTTTGGACGGAATTCAGCGACGCCGCATCACAAACCAAGTGCGCGAAAGTTGAAGCGCGGAGACATCATAAAAATAGACCTCGGAACGAAAGTTGGTGGTTTTTGCAGCGACCTCACGCGAACTTTTTTCACGGCTAAACCGACTGACTTTCAGAAAAAAATTTACCAAGCTGTTTTGGCGGCGCAAAAAATCGGCATCGCGAAAACGCGCGCGGGAGTCTCAGGTAAAAGTTTGGATGAATTTGCGCGGAATTTTTTGGCACGAAAAGGCTTCGCGAAAAATTTCATCCACTCGCTCGGCCACGGACTCGGCCGAAAAATCCACCAAAATCCGAAAGTCGGCCCGAAGTCGAAATCATCTTTGCGAATCGGCGACACGATCACGATCGAACCAGGTCTGTATTTTCGCGGGAAATTCGGAATCCGAATCGAAGACACGCTCGTCGTCGAAAAAAACTGTGCGGAAGTTTTGACGAAATATCCGAAAAAATTGAGGGTTTTGAAAATTCGAATCGAAAGCGACATTCACGAATGTCGCCTGCTAAAATGTCGCGGTGAAAAAACAGCCAAAAATCGCGGTGATTCAGTTCCCCGGCTCGAACTGCGAGCTCGAAACCGCGCGGGCGGTCGAGCGCAACGGAATGTCGGCCGAGCATTTTCGGTGGAATGAAAAAAAGAGTTTGCGACAATTCGACGGCGCGATTTTGGTCGGCGGATTCAGCTACGAAGATCGCGGTCGCTCGGGACTCATCGCGTCGAAAGATCCGCTTTTGAAGGAAGTTTTCGCGCTCGCAAAACGTGGCGGCGTCGTGCTCGGAATCTGCAACGGCGCGCAAATTTTGGTCGAAACCGGGCTCGTGCCAAATTTCGAATTTGGGAAATCGGTACTCGCACTCACCCGCAATCGCCGCGTGAAAAACGGCGAAGTCGTCGGTGAAAATTTTTTCAACGAGTGGATTTTCGTGCGAGCGAATCGCGCGCGCGCGAACGCGTTTAATCAATTCAACGAGAAGGTTTTGCGCATTCCGATCGCGCACGCGGAGGGTCGCTTTTTTTCGAATGACGCGGACACGATCGCAAAAATCATCGACGAAAATTTGAATGCTTTTGTGTACTGCGATGCGAATGGCGAAATTCGTCCGGAATTTCCGACAAATCCGAACGGCTCGATTTTGAATCTCGCGGGCGTGACGAACTCGGCAGGAAATGTAATGGCGTTGATGCCCCACCCCGAGCGAACCGAAGTCGGCGATCCGATTTTTCAATCAATCAAAAAATGGATTTTGGGCGAGGTTACGAAACCCGCACCGCGAAAAATCAGTTTCAAAAGTCCGGTCGTGAAAATCGCGAATGCGCCGAAAGTCGCCGTCGAGTTTTTCGTGAAATTGAAAATCACGGACAACGAGGCACTCTCGGTCGGTCGCGCCGCCGGCGTGAATCTCGAGAAATTCAAATTTTTCGCCTTCGATTTCTCCGGCGGAGAAGCGGAACTCGAAAAAATCATCCGCGGCGGCTCGCTTTTAAACACGGAGAAAGAAGCTGTTTTTGTGAAGTTCGGAGGAAAAGTTTGGCAATTTGCGAAAGATCACGGACTCGTCGCAGCGAAATTTGCGCTCCCGAAAAATCGAATTCTCGCGCGGGAAAACGAAACGAGTCTCGATGAATCGCGCGCAGCGAGTTTGAATCAGCAGCTCTGCGGAAATTTGGTGCATAATTTCGCGAGCGGAATTTTGTGGGGCACGAACGACTCGGCAGAGAAATTTAAAAGGGCGATGAATCAAAATTTCTTCAACCATCCGGCCGCTGGCTATTTAACTAAAATATAGTTTCCATGTCTTATTCCTTAATCCTTATTTCTTAATCCTTAATCTCCCGTGTGCGGAATTTTTAGCTATCTCGGCAACCGCGAAAACGCCGGCAAAATCGTCGTCGACGGTTTGAAAAAATTGGAATATCGCGGCTACGATTCGTTCGGATTTGCCGAGAAAATTGGCGCGGGTATTCGCGTCGTGAAACGCATCGGGAAGATTTCGGAATTCCGCGCGACCGCGAAAACTTTCGCCAAAACGAATCTCGCCTTCGGGCACACGCGCTGGGCAACGCACGGCAAAGTGAACAAAGTTAACGCGCATCCGCACATTTCGGCGGATGGAAAAGTCGTCATCGTCCACAACGGCATCGTCGAAAATTACGAGGTTCTGCGAAAAATGCTGCGAAAAAAGGGTGTGAAATTCGTGAGCGAAACGGATACCGAAGTAATTCCAAATTTGATCGCGGATTTTTTGAAACGGAATTCGCCGCGAGAAGCCGTCCGGAAAGCTGCCGAAAAACTGGACGGGCGCTTCGCGTTCGTCGCGGCGATCGCCGGCGAAGAAAAACTTTTCGCCGCGCGCAACGGCAGTCCCCTGATTCTCGGAATTGAAAAATTCTATCCACCTTCGCTAAAGCTTCGACGGACAAGCCCCAAATCTGACGACCGCCTTTTGGAAAAGGCTGACGGAAGCGCGTTTTTCATCGCGAGCGATGTCCCCGCCTTTTTGGAATTCACGCGCGATGTCGTCTATCTCGACGACGGCGAACTGGTCGAGATCGAGGAGTCGCCACGGAAAGATCATTTTCACGCGCACTTTTGCAAAATCGCGGACGGAAAACCCGTGAAAAAACGTGTGATTTCGATCGATCTGAAATCGAGCCGCGCGGAAAAAGGCGACTTCGCGCACTTCATGTTGAAAGAAATTTTCGAGCAAAAAGAGACGATCGCCCGCGCGCTGAATCAAGATGAAAAAGCCATCGAACGCGTCGCGGAATTGATTCACAAAAGCTACGGCACATTTTTCATCGGCTGCGGGACAGCCGGAAAAGTGTGCGCGACCGCGGAATATCTTTTCGCGAAAATCGCGCGCCGCCATGTGAATGTGATTTTCGGCAGCGAATTCGACACGCAGGAAGCGTTTTTGACCGACCGGACGCTTTTAATTTCCGTGTCACAGTCCGGCGAAACCGCGGATATTTTGGAGGCGTACAAAATCGCGAAAAAGAAAAAAGTGAAAACTGTCGGCGTCGTGAATGTCGCGGGCAGCTCCGTCGCGCGGCAGTCGGACGTGGTTTTGCCGGTGAATGCGGGTGTCGAAAAAGCCGTCGCCTCGACGAAAGCGACGACCGCGCAGCTCGCGATCCTGACTTTGCTCGCTTTCGCCGTCGCGGGAAAACTCGAAGAAGGCAAAAAACTTTTGGCGGAAACTGCGAGCGCGATCAACGATTTTTTGAATCCGCGCTATTCGCGACACCTCGCCGAGATCGCGGAAAAAATTAAAAAAGTCGAGTCGCTGTACATCATTGGCAAAGGCGCGGACTACCCGATGGCGCTCGAAGCCGCGATCAAATTGCAGGAAGTGAGCTACATCCACGCCGAGGGTTTC
>JAZDPN010000019.1:0-3996 GCA_043797545.1 Patescibacteria group bacterium
CCAAGCTGTCGCCCGTGTCCATGCCCTCAAGCAATCCGATCCTGGCAAGCCTCTGCTTTTGAATCTGCCCTCGAAAACTTATCTCAATAAAATCGGCGCGAAGCTTTGTCAGGCTCATATTCTGATCAAAAATTTCTGGCCGGGAAATTTGAGTTTGCTAGTCCGGTCGAAAAAAAATCCCAGTCAAAAAATTGGTGTGCGTTTTTCCAATCACCCGATTGCTCAAGCTTTGGCCAAGAAAATGGGGCGACCTTTGGTCACGACTTCGGCTAACTTGGCTGGCCGAAAAGTCGCTAATGATAGTCAAGATGTTGCTCGGATTTTTCCGCAAATTGATTTGATTTTAGACGATGGTTCGCTTTCTCAGAATCAAGCCTCGACTTTGGTCGACGTTGCCGAAAAGCCAGCGCGACTAATCCGCCGAGGCGAGCTTGATTTCAAACTGATCTTGCGAAAGCTATCGCGCCAGTCGTAATCCCGAAAACAATCCCAGCGGCGATGGCCAAACCGATCGCGATCAGAGGAATTGCGATTTTCGGTGGAACACCAAAAAGCCAGGCGATCAGCGCGGCCGTCCAAGCGCCGCTCCCGGGTAAAGGAATCGCGACAAAAATTATCAAAAAGAGATTGGCGAAGCGCTCGAAATTCTTGGAATGTTTGGCCCGGGTTTTGGCAAAGATTTTTTGCAAAATTCGATCCAAGGGTTTGAAATTCCTGGCGGCAAAAGCGGCGACAAAAGGTAAAAGCAGGACGACCAAGGTGGTCGCGAAAATATTGCCAGCCAAGGCCCAAAAAATGGTCTCAGCCGAGCTGAGATGCCCGAAAGTCAGCCCCCAAGGAATCGCAGCACGCAGCTCCCCGACCGGAGCAGCGCCGAAGAGAAAAGTTGTGAGTTGAGGCAGCATTTTTTTAAGTTTAACAAACTTGCCAAATTTGAATTTGCTACATCTGTCAGACACAAAACTTGACAATTTTAGTTTTAACATTAAAATATCAGCATCCTAAATTTAATCGATTATCGAATTTATGCCTAAGGAAATTCAAGGAATGTCGCCAGAAGATAGATTCATTATAGTAGATAACGAAGCAAGCATACTTGAAGGTCTGAGAAGAGGCTTAAGACCATTTGATATCAAAAATGTTTTAGCGTGCTCTTCTGCAGCTGATGCGTTTGCCGCTTATCAAGCTAACCCGAGTTCATTTCGGCTGCTTTTAACCGATCTGCAAATGCCCGGTATGACCGGGGTTCAGCTTTTGCAGAGGATTCGCGCGTTTGAATCAGAGATGATTAAAAATACGCTTAGGCCGCGGCTGAAAATTATTCTCATGACCGGATATCATCCAAACGTGCATAAATTGGATGATGCAAAAGCGTTGGGTGCAGATGGATTTATGCAGAAGCCGTTTGCAACAGGAGCGTTGATATCTGAAATGCAAAGAGTGCTAGCGCTTCCCTAGAATTATGAGCTAGGACACCCATTCGAATGTTAAAATTCCCTTGTGAATGTGCATTTACCTGTTTTGTCAGATGAGATTCTTGCCTTACTTAGCCCGCGAAAAGGTGAGGTTTTTCTCGACGGGACGCTCGGACTCGGTGGACACGCTCGTTTGATCCTCGAGAAAATCGGGCCGACCGGAAAATTAATCGGTCTAGATGCCGACGCGCGCAATTTAATTTTGGCGCAAAAAAATCTGGCCGAGTTTACCAATATCGAGTTTAAAAACAGCAATTTCCGCGAGTTGGCTGAGATCGCCCAACCCAATTCTCTGGATGGGATTTTGCTCGACCTCGGTCTGTCATCGCCTCATCTCGACGACTCGAATCGTGGTTTTTCTTTTCAAAAAAATGGTCCGCTCGATTTTCGTTTTGACCAACGGCAAAGCCTGACTGGTGCTGAGATTTTGAACACCTGGCCCGAAAGTGAAATTACCCGGATTTTGCGTGATTTTGGTGAAATCGGCATTTCGAAAAAACTTGCCCGACAGATTTGCGACCGGCGCAAAAAACAAAAATTCGTTCAAACTTTTGATTTAGTTGATTTAGTCCAAGCCAAGAGTCTATTGCCGCAGATTTTTCAGGCTTTGCGCATCGCCGTCAATGACGAGCTGGCCAGTTTGGAAATCGCTTTAAATTCTGCTTTGGAAGCTCTAAAATCGGGCGGTCGAGTTGCGGTCATTGCGTTTCATTCGCTCGAAGATCGAATCGTCAAAAATTTTTTCCGCGACCAAAAAAAGATCGGAACTCTGGAAATTTTAACCAAAAAACCGATCTCCCCTAGCGCGGCCGAAATTCAAAAAAATCCGCGCTCGCGTTCAGCCAAACTGCGCGCAGCGGAGAAAAGATAACAACGGGAATAAAGTTTTGAAGGTTGATCAAGCTTCCTTGCAAAACTTTCAAAACATTAAAACATTCAAAACCTTGAACTTAATTCTCTCGAATTCGCGCGAAGCTCGGCCGGGAATCCGGCGCAGGACTTTGTCCAATCGAGTCGAGGTCGGGACGTTTTCTTTGATGGTGATCGTGATTTTGCTGGCTTTGGCGGTTTCCCTGATTTACCTCGCCCATGCCAATCGAACTGCGACACGTGGTTATATTCTCAAAAAACTAGAGATCGAGAAAAACGATTTGCGCACTCAGTCTGAGATTTGGGAGCAGCGTGTGAGTGAGGCGAAGTCGCTCAACGCGATTGAACAGTCCGGCATTCTCAAAAAAATGGTCGAAGTTGAAAAGCCGACTTATCTGCGGGCTGACCTAAAAGCTGCCGAGTGAGCTGCTTGCTAAAAATACAATTTAATGTTAAAATTCCAGGAATTTAAACCCAAAAAAATCTCATGAGCGCTGCGGCAGTTTGGAATTTCGTTATTTTTTACGGCGGACTGGCAGTCGCGGCGATTGCTGCGATTTGGTTGATTTCGCTGATTCTGACGCGCTGGATGAATTTCAAAAGAAGTTTGGAATTGGTTTTTCTGCGCGTTCTGATCCCAAAGAAAGATTCCAAGGATGATAAATCGGGCGGTGACGCCTCGCATGAGCAATTTGGCACTGGCAAGGAATTCAAAAAAATTACCGGCATCATGGTGCACTTCCTCGAGAACATGCAGATCGTGTTTTCGCGTAAATTTCGCAATCGTTTCATTGGCCAGAATTTTTTCTCGCTCGAATACGCCATGATTGAGGGTGAGCTGAATTTTTTTGTGGTCGTACCGCGCGCGATGCGCGAGCTAGTCGAGAAGCAAATTACCGGTTTTTACAAAGACGCGGTCATCGACCAAGTCCCCGACTATAATATTTTTCGCCAAGGTAATCGCTCCGTGGGGACTTATCTGATTCTCAATAAATCTTACGCCGAGCCGCTTTTGACTTTTCACAAGCTTGAATCGGAAACCATCAATCCGATCCTGAATGCTTTTTCCAAAATCAATTTGGAAGAAGGGGCGGCTTTCCAGATCATGTTGCGGCCGGTTCGGGCAGGTTGGCGCAAAAAATGTCGCAAGCTCGCAGATGATCTTTTTACTCGTAAAAAGAGAAGGTCTTTTGCCCACCCTTTTGGTTTTCTCGCCAGCATCTTTGGCATCCTGATTCACGGCCCGAAAAACGAATACATTTCTTCGCGCGGCGAAGACGGCTCGATCAAAGCTCAGGTCACCCAAAACGTCCAAGACATGGTCAAGCTCATTGCTGATAAGTCGGAGCACGTCGGCTTTGACTCGATTATCCGGATCGTCACTAGCGCACCGAGCCTGCCTCGGGCCAAATCGATTCTCCAAGCCATCCGGGCGAGCTGCGAGCAGTTTTCTGCGCCGTCCCACAACTCACTCTATTTCACAGAATACCACTCCAATCGCAAGCTGATTGAATCTTTCATTTTTCGCAATTTCAAGCGCGGTTTTATCGCCTGGTACAAAATGCTGCGCCGTTTCGAGACGAGCATGATTCTAGGAGCGGAGGAAATTGCTTCGATTTACCATTTTCCCGATATTCGCTATAACCCTTCG
>JAZDPN010000023.1:0-2844 GCA_043797545.1 Patescibacteria group bacterium
GAATCAGCCCGTCGTGAACTGGCGCAAAAAGATCTAGCCGATTTCGAAGTGATTTCCGGCGAAAATGCGGTTGACCAAATGGTTGCCGAGGTTGAGAAAATTATCAGTGATGCGACCAGGTAGGTCTCAGTGCAAAATCACCTCGTGGCTGGCGAGGTATTTTCGCGTTGCAATCAAACTGGCGAGTGTGCCGATTGCGATTGCTGCGATGATTTGCCAAGCCAAGATCAGGCCAAAATTCGCGCCGAAATTTTTAATCGTGGTTCCTAGCATTTGGCCGAAGCTGCCATAAACGCCAGTCGCGAAAGCCGAAGTGTCGAAGTGTGCAATACCTAAAAAGAAAAAACCAGCGCCAATCAGGCTGGCCGCAAAGCCGAAAAAAATTCCTTCCAAAATAAAAGGCAGACGAATGAAGTGTCGGGTTGCACCGACGAGCCGCATGATGCCGATTTCCAGTCCGCGAGTCAGGATCGCGAGTCGCAAGACAGCGACGATGATGAGGATCCCCAAAGCCGAGAAAATCAAGACGGCTAGCAGGCTCACGCGCGAAAGAGTCCTGTCGAGAGCGATAATTTTGTCGGCTGCGACTGTCGCGAGTTTGCCAGTCGCGGGCGCATCGAGATTGAAAAGTCCGCTGTAGCGGCTCGCGTCCAAGAATTGGATAATTTCTTCGTGTATCTCGGCATCGGCCGAGATGACCAAGGTCGAGGGCAGGGGAGACTCCTTCGTATTGGCGCGTAGCCAAGTCGAGAGTTGTCGGTTTGCCTTTCCAAAATTTTCAATAAAATTCGCAAAGGCCTGCTCGCTTGAAATAAATTTTACTGAGCGAATCGCTGGGAAGTTTGCGCGCAGATCGCTTTCGATCGCGCTAACCTCGAAGTCATTGACCTCGGTGACAAAATTCAAAGCCAGGTCGAGCCGCGAATTAACCAAATTCAAAGCAGTTTTCTGAAACTCATTGGCAAACAAAATACTATTAAAAAGCATAAAAAGCAGAGTAATGACCAAAATCGCCACCATGCTGGTCAGCCCGTTGCGCCAAATATTTTGGCCAGTCATCCGCAAAATTCTCAGAAACAGAATCATTTTTTTGGGATCAGGGAGGATTTATATTTTTCTGGATGAAAGGATTTTAACCGAATTATTTTTGGGGAGAGATCGATTTTCTTTAATTTTACTTTTAATTCAGTAATCCCAAAAGTCTTTTGATCGAAACCGAGACAGATTAGGTCGGGCCGGATTTTTTGAATTGGCCGGAGAAAATCTTTCTGTTCACCAAGCTGAGCCTTAAAAATATTTTTTTGCGCTGCGACTTTGGCTAAGCGACTTTTTTCTGAAAAATGCGGTTTACGATTTTTGATTTTCCAAACATTTTGGTATCGTGCCACAATCACAAAAACTTTTCCGAATTGAGCGGCTTGAGCAAAAAAATTCAAATGCCCGGGATGTAGGCCGTCGAAAGTTCCGAAAAGTAAAACTTTTTGCACCTCGCAATTTTAGCAGTTAAAATCCGCCAGAAATGCAAATTACGCGCGATCTCGTTTTGAAAATTGCGAAGCTTGCCAGGATCAAGCTTGATGATTCGCAGGCTGAAAAATTCACGACTCAACTTGGCGCGATTGTCGGTTTCGTCGAAAAATTAAATTCGGTCGATACCGCCGGGGTCGCGGAGACGAATCAAGTCAACGGGATGGAAAATGTTTTGCGCGAGGACGAAATTCAAGAATTCGACAAAATGGGAGATTTGATTAAACGCTCCAATCATCCGATCGAGCACGGCCAAATTAAAATTAAAAAATCAATTTGAGCGAAATTACAGCTTTAAATCTCGTTGAAACTCGCAAAGTTCTCGCCGAAAAAAAAGCGAGTGAAAAAGAAATCGTCGCGGCGTATTCGCAAAGAATCGCCGAAATCGATCCGAAAATCGACAGTTTTTTATTCGTTGCGACAAATCCAAAATCGGAAAATTCGGCGGGGGAGCTCGGCGGGATTCCGATCGCGCACAAAGATGTTTTCGATACGATTGGGATGCCGACGACCGCCGCTTCCAAGATTCTCGAAAATTACATTCCGCCCTTCGATGCGACTTCAGTCGCGAAATTGAAAAAAGCGGGAGCGGTGAATCTCGGCAAAGTGAACACCGACGAATTCACGATGGGTGCGTCGACCGAAACTTCGGCGTTCAAAAAAACTAAAAATCCGTGGGATTTGTCGCGCGTGCCGGGTGGCAGCTCGGGCGGCTCGGCCGCCGCAGTCGCCGCCGATTTGTGCGTCTTCGTGACCGCGACCGACACAGGCGGATCGATTCGCCAGCCGAGTTCATTTTGTGGAGTGACGGGACTCAAGCCGACATACGGTCGAATTTCGCGCTACGGCGTGATTTCGATGGCTTCGAGTTTGGATACGATCGGCGTAATCACGAAATCAGTTGAAGATGCCGCGATCGCGCTTGAGATTCTCGCGGGACAAGATCCGCGCGATGCGACGACTGGCTCGGCGCAAGTCGAAAAATATTCACAAAACCTGCGCACTGATTTAAAAGGCTTAAAAATAGGTATTCCGCGAGAATATTTCGTCGAAGGTCTCGATGCGGGCGTCGAAAAAGTGATTCGCGACGCGATTGAAAATTTGAAAAAACTCGGCGCGGAAATAATTGAAATTTCTCTCCCGCACACCGAGTTCGCCGTCCCGACTTATTACGTGGTCGCGAGTTCCGAGATTTCTGCGAATATGGCGCGCTTCGACGGGATTCGCTACGGCCCGACGATTAAAAACGAAGAAGCCAAAGATTTGGTCGAGATGTATTTCGAAAATCGCACGCGCGGTTTTGGCGACGAAGTGAAG
>JAZDPN010000024.1:0-12030 GCA_043797545.1 Patescibacteria group bacterium
TTCTTCGAGAATCTCATTCGAAAGTTTCATTTTTTTGAGACCGACTATTTTCAAACCTCTTTTTTCGAAGCGCGCCAAAATTTCGCCGACGAGTCCGCGCAAAATGCAGTCTGGTTTGAAGATCACGAGGGTGGTTTGCATTTCCAAAAATTTAAAAGTGCCGTGAGTTTAAAGCAAATTAAGCGCTTTTCCAATTATTGCCCAAATTAATCATTTATGTTAGAATAGCGAGAAAACAAAATGAATAAAGGCCTAGAAAATTCGAGACAACAACCAGCCTCTAGAGAGGCGGCTTTAGCCCGTACGTGTGCGGAGTGCAGTGTACTTCAAAAAGAAATTTTAGTGGGTTATCATCGCGCGATTGATGAAACTTTGCGGCGTGCCAAGATTATTTGTCCGAAAGTTCCCCAAGGCGAACTGCAGGGAGTCTTATTTGATTTGGCTCGCGCCAGTTTGTCAAAAAGTAACGACAGAGCCATCCCAAATCGCGTAACTTTTCAGGCGCTTTGTGAAAATAAACGTCAAGAGTTGGCCAGTAAATATTATCAGCAGATTCGTGAGAAATATCAGAGACTTAGCCGAGGCGAATTTCTCGCCCTGCGAAGAGAAATAGGAATGGATAGGCTTTTGCAGAAAATGGGCTTGGTTCGAGGGGAGTTTCTCGATAATCCGAATTTTTTGTCCCAACAAGTTCCAAAAATTCTCAAGGATGATCCCGAGATGACCTATGAGCAGCTTTTGCGGCAGAGCGCTCAAATTTTTGCACAAAAATATGGAGTAAAAGCAGAACTACTTTATCGATTGGCTGCTCGTGTTTTGGCACACGAATCACACGGTGATCCGTATGCTGTTTCCACAGGCTATGCTTTGGGCGTCATGGGTTTGACTTCTCGTCTTTTTACAGGGGAAGACATGCGCTTTGAGGCAATCAATCCTTTCAGTCCGCGTGCCGCCGTACCGCAAGGGGTCAAGTATTTGGCAATTCTGCTTAAAAGTTTCAACGGTAGCCAAGACTGCGCTTTGACAGCTTACAATGCTGGGCCGAGAGCAGTAGTGGATGCCTTGCGTTTGGCTTTTGAAAAAACCGGTGAATATAGAGATTATAAACGCTATTTGGATAGGGATGAGGCCAGACAATATTCTGGAAAAGTCATGGCCGAAAATCCTTTTAAATTGCCAATTCAGCCACCTACTACGGTTCAACTGGCGAGTCATAAGGTTCCCAAAAATCCACGCGCGAGTGCGACCCAACATATCCAAGCGATCCAACAAAGTCCACCTTTGACTCAAAGTGAAATCAAAACTGGACAAGGCGGAATTGGCTCGCAGCCTGAGGTCGATGCTTATAAAACAAAACAAGTTGTGAAATTAGATATGCCTCTCCCGGTTAACCTTAACCTGTCCGATCTTGACGAATTCGACCCACGGCTTGTCGGTCAATCTGTCATACTGAAAGAAAAAGTTACGATGAAGCACCCCGTAGTGAATGATCGTGAAATTGTCGAATTCCTGATTCCGCGCGGTCAGAATGTAATTCTGACTGGTGCCAAGGCTATTTTGCTTGGTCCAAACAAGATTTATTTGGAGGCCAAATTTTATTCAAACACTTTACAAAAATTTGTGCTGGGTTGGGTGCCGGCCGAGGCTGCTCGGGTTTGATCAGCTTTTCAGTTTCTCGCGGACGAATGCCAAAAGTTTCGCGATCGGCACTTCCGACTGCTCGAGCGAATCGCGATCGCGGACGGTGACGTGATCTTTTTTCGACTGCCCGTCGTCCTCGCCGATCGTGCCGAAATCGACCGTCACGCAAAGCGGCGTGCCGATCTCGTCCTGTCGGCGGTATCTTTTGCCGATCGATTGCGTCTCGTCATACTCGCAGCGAAATTCTTTGCGTAGCATGTCGTAAATTTCGCGCGCTTTTTTCGTTAAATTTTCTTTGCGCGAGAGCGGCAAAATTGCGACCTTGATCGGCGCGATGGCCGGTGCGAATTTCATCACGACGCGTTTTTCGCCATTCACTTCGTCTTCGCAGTAAGCGTCGAGCAAAGTCACCAGCACCGTCCGATCGCAGCCGAAACTCGGCTCGATACAGTGCGGCACGAATTTTTCATTCGTTTCGGGATCGAGATAATTCAGCGGCTCGCCGGAAAATTTTTCGTGCTGCTTCAGATCGAAATCTGTGCGGTAGGCGAGACCCTGCAATTCGCCCCAGCCCCACGGGAATTTGTATTCGATATCTTTGGTCAGTTTCGAATAGTGCGAGAGTTCGGCCGAATCGTGCTGACGCCAGCGCAGATTTTTTTGGTCAATTCCCAATTTCGCGAAAAATTCCCAGCTTGCTTTCTCCAGCTCGGGATAAATTTTCTCCCAATCTTTTTCGGCGCAAAAATACTCAACTTCCATTTGCTCGAATTCCCGAGTGCGGAAAGTGAAATTACCCGGCGTGATTTCATTCCGAAAAGCTTTCCCGATTTGGGCGATGCCAAAGGGTAATCTTTTGCGCGTTGCATTCAGCACATTTTTGAAATTCACGAAAATTCCTTGGGCCGTCTCGGGTCGCATATAAATCTCGCGTGAATCTTCCTCGGTCACGCCCTGCGAAGTGCGGAACATCAAATTGAATTGTTTCGCTTCGGCCCAATCGCATTTGCCGCAGTCGGGACAGGGGATTTTTTCTTTCAGCAGCCGGGGCGTGACATCGGCGAGCGCGATGCCCGCGATTTCCTCGACGCCAAATTTTTCCTCCAAAAGTTTGTCGCCGCGATGGCGTTTCTTACAGGCTTTGCAGTCGACGAGCGGATCGGCGAAGCTTGCGACATGGCCGCTCGCTTCCCACACGCGCGGATTCATCAAAATTGCGGCGTCGACGCCGACGACATCGTCGCGGTTCGTCACCCAATAATCCCACCAAAATCTTTTCACATTATTTTTCAATTCCACTCCGACCGGGCCGTAGTCCCAAGTGTTCGCGAGTCCACCGTAGATTTCCGAGCCGGGGAAGATGAAGCCGCGTTGTTTACACAGACTTACAATCTGATCCAAAGAAGTTGCAGACATAATGAAGGATTAAGGATTAATTTGATAAGGAATAAGTTTTTTGGGTTTGTCATTCCCGCGAAAACGGGAAACCAAGTAAAAGAAGATCTGAAATTAGTTTTGATATTCTTTAACTTTTTCTTGAAATTTATTTGAGTTTGATACGCGTTCATCAGCACTTTCGCTGTCTGACATTGAAAATGCCGCTAGTTTCTCTCCGTTTGCGAAAAGGTCTACTAGATATTTAGCACACCACATGCCCTCTGTGCACCCGCCGTAAATATAAAGGCAAGAATTTCTTTTTGGGCTGTAAAAAATATCTTCCAGCTCAAAAACTAAAGTCCCGGTCGTGTCTTTTGTAATTTTAGAAATTTGCTCTCGAGCGTTGTCTTTTCGTTTTTGGCACTCTAGACTCCTCTCAAAATTATCAGTCGTTTGATTTTCAGTCGCGGTTTTTTTGCTCGGTTCGACCGAAGTCGGCGCGCACGCGGCGAGGAAAATTGCGGCGAGGAAGGCAGTGAGGAGTTTTTGCATAATTTGAAATTATTTTTTCAGGAAAAAAGAACGAACCTCCGCAAAATAAATTTTCGCGTTCAGAAGCAAATGAAGCCCGACGAGCGCGATGAAAATCCAGCCTGCACTTTTGTGAATTTCATGCCAGGCCGCGCTTGATTCCATTCCAAAAATGCTTGCGACGACGGCGAGGAAGCTCAGGACGAGTGCGGTCGAGACGATGGCGCGGATTTTTAGAGTCAACATTTTAAATGTTTAAAAAATAACTCGAAACGATTTCTCGTTCCGAGTCCCGATTTGCATCGGGAGGTTCCACTCGGATTCCCCACACTAGGTAGGGCAACTTTCAGTCTGTGTGTCCGGTGCCAATCTCCGAACCGATGAGATTATAGCTCAATCTGTTGATTGTCATCAACGCAAAAAGCAAACAGCTGCAATTAACTGTTTTTGACTCAACATCCAGAGCAGTCCTATTTTAGCAGGGAGCGCTACTTTTTTGGCGGCAAAAAAGTAGCACAAAAAACCGCCCGACTGTGGGAAATTTTTGCGAACTGCATCGACTTGTTCACTAAAAAATCCAATTGCCCTTCGGCTTCGCCTCAGGACTGGATTTTTTTTACGTTCACTTCGTCGGCAGTTCGGATGGATCTGCCTACCGGCAGGCAGGCAAAAATTTCCCAATGTCGGGACCACTATTTTATGCGCGGCTCGCTAGCGCTCGCCGCGCGGATTTTTACCGAAAACGCTTTTGTCCATCTTCGTCCGCCGTGGCGGGCTACGACGGACTTCAGATTTTTTATCTGAAGTGGACTTTGCCCCACTGCATGTAAAGTTTGTCTTTCGAATAAAGTTCGCCCGCCTTCGCTGCGCTTCGGCGGGCTTCGCACTTAATGTGTTAAAGATTTATCTAAAGTGGACCTTTCCCCATTGCATGTACAGCTTATCTTTGCTGTACAGCTCGCAAGCTCGCGCCAAAACTTTGGCTTCCAGCTTTTGCCCGCGATCGCGTATTTTTTCGATCGGCTCATTTTTTCGTACCCGAAAAGCGTCTTGGCAAATGACCGGACCGCGATCCAAATCAGTCGTCACGAAATGCGCGGTCACGCCGACGATTTCGACTCCGGCTTCGAGTGCCTGATCGTAGGGTCGTGCGCCCGGAAAAGCGGGGAGCAGACTCGGGTGAATATTAATCACGCGGCCTTCGTAGCGCGCGACGAATTCCGGCGACAAAATTTGCATGTGCCGAGCGAGCGCGATGAAGTCGGCATTGTATCTTTTCAAAAGCGCGACCATTTTTCTTTCGCGCTCCTCTTTATTCGCGCCGTCGGCGAGCTGAAATGGAATACCAAGTTTTTCCGCGACCGATTTCAAATCGGGACGATTGCCGATCACGACGACCGGCTCGGCGCGAATTTTTCCGTTGCGACAATTTTTCACTAATTCTTCCAAACACAGCGGTTCACGAGTGACTAAAATCGCCAGATTTTTTTTCTCGCGTGTGTCGTGCAGATTTGCCCGGATTTCCAGATTTAGCTCGCGCGCACATTTCTGCAGATCTTTCTTTAATCGCTCGAAATCGCTTTTCGAGACATCAGCTGCGAGCACCATCGAAAAAATTCCATTCACGACTTTTTCGTCGAGCGAAACGATATTCACCCCGTTTTCAAAAAGAGTGGTTGTCGTCTTGGCAATGATCCCAGGACGATCCGGGCCGGTGACTGTGACAGTCGCGAGTTTCATGTCAAAAAATTGCTCAGGATTTTAGCATCAAATTACTCGACTGGCGGTGTCTCGGCAGCTGGTTTTTCGGGGCTTTCAGTCGTCGGAGTCGGCTCAGTGGCTTTGGCAGCCGGCTCGGTTTGCTCAGTCGGACTAGGTTCAGATTTTTCCGCAGCAGCATCCTTATTTTTCGAATCTTCCTCTAGCTTTTTCTCTTCCTCGATCTGAGTATCGGATGTCGGCAGATCACCCATTTTCAGGAATTTGGTCAATTCAGACTCCGGCCGAGCGATCCGGTTAGGATTGTCCGGCTGGCTAGACGGTTGCTCCTCGGCTGGCTTTTCCTCAGTCGGATTTTCTTCCCCAGTTTTTGCTTGTTCTAGCAGCCAAGCCTGATAAGCTTTTTCTTCGAATTCGCCCTCGCCGCGCAGACTCGCGAGAAAGAGCACCCGATTGCGCAGCTCGTTTCCAGCTGCAGCGATTTTTTCTAAGGAAGCCTGATCAAATCCCTGGCTGCCGCGGTTGAGCAGACCAGCTAAATCTTTGAGCGTGTTGCTCGCGAGCTGTTCTCGTCCGGCCTTAACTAGCGCATCGGCCAATTCAAGCTGATCGGTAATTGCCTCCGCCAAATCGAAATTGTCCACGATGCGGGCACGGTTCACGGCTGACCAAGCGTCGAGCCAGTCTGAATTTGTGCTCTTCGCGTCGCGTTCCAAAATTCTCAGCAACCAAGCGACACTCGCGGCGTCGGTTTCCGTGATTCCGTTCTTGGCTCGCTCCAAAAAGTTTTGAGTTAGTTTGGTATTGGTCGGATCATCTGCGATGAAGAGCAGGTTTCGATTCAAATCATCGGTCGCAGTCAGGTTCGCGCTTTCCGCGAAGTTTGCGAGCGGAGTCGCAAGCTCAGCTAGCCGCACGATTTTTTCTTTCAAAGCTGGAGAGAGTGCCTCACTCATGAAGAGCCGAGTGAAGGGAAGCGCGCGCGCGACCACGGTTTGCAGAGTGGCGCGTTTGGTCGCATTGCTGGTCGCGAGCAAATCGCCGATTGCGCTCGCATCACCGTTGGCCGCTGCAGCGAGGAAACCAGCCAATTGGCCAGAATAAAAATCCTCTTTTTTAGTCGGATTGAAAAGCAAACTTTCTTTGATGAGATCAATCAATCCGTTCGATTTTCCGTCCGGCAGTTCTTCCAAAATTTTCCCGACCAGGCGACTCTCGCCCTCGAATTTGCTCGTAAATCTGCCGATTTTTTCGCGCCAAGCTTCTGTCCGGGCAAGTCCGTCCTTGATTGCAAAAATTCCAGCAATGGCAGCGTCGTCTAGATTGACCTCCTCACCAGCCAACAAAACTGCTGAAAAAGTTTCCCCGTCCGTTGCATTCGAAAAGGCTAATTCGGCGCTGCCCGATAAGACGCGCACTAGGGTGGAATTTTTCTCAGCATCTTTCTCGAAGACAAAACTGCCGCCATGATTCGTCGCGGCGACTCGGTCGTCCAGCAAAGTAAATTCGTTCCCGAAAAGTAAATTTACGGCTAGGACGCTGCCCGAATTCACCCGTCCGCGCGCCGAGCTGAGAGCTTCCGTTTTTTCATCGAAATTCGCTGAAACGAACTCAAGCGCGGTCGCATCGTTGGTCAGCTGGAAGACGGCGAACTTCCCAAGTTGGAGCGATCCTTTTTCAGCAATCGCGCTGCCAGCTTTGGCGACTTTGGTTTCGTTGCTTGCCGAGCTGACAAAAACAGTCTCAGTCGAGCTTCTGGCCGGAACAGCATTGGATAAAAGGCTGATCGTGAAGGCGAGACCACCTAGCGCGATGATCGCGCCGACCAAAATCGTAAGAATTTTGCGAGCATTCATTTCGGGAGGATTAAATTGCCAGAATTTTAGCAGTTCAGGCATTTTGCAAAAACCATTTCACGATTTGCTCAGGCTTTTCTATTTCGGCTGGTTTGCGAGCCAAAATTTTCTCAGCGGCTTTTTTGGCATAGCCCAAGCCGACGATCGCTTCCAAAATTTCCTGATCGATTGCCGACTCCAGCGGAATTTCCGGATCGTCTCCCGTGATTTTCGGTTTCAATTCTAGGACGATGCGCGCGGCGGTTTTTTTACCAATTCCTGGTGTTTCAGCTAGTTTCTTGGCATCGCCATTCGTGATGATCGCTCTGAGTTTCGCGCTGGGCGTTTCCAAAATTTCCAAAGCCGTTTTGGGACCAACTCCATTGACCGAGTTCAGCAGTTCGAAAAAGTTCAGATCGTCTTCCTCGCTAAAGCCAAAAAGCGCTGTCGAATCCGAAGTTTGGTGAGTGTAAATCCATAATTGCAGCTCTTGTCCGACTGGGGAGATTCCCAGGATTTTGGAATTGGCCCAGACTTCGTAGCCTACGCCACCGACCGCGAGAATCAGTTTTTTACCGCGAATTCGCAAAACGGTACCGCGCAAAAATCCGATCATCGAGAAGGATTATAAACCCCGAAGGGGCCCATTCGGGGAAAATAAAGAGCTTGAAGGATCATAAGGATCGTTTAATTTCACTAACTGAGATTTTGCCTTCATACAAAGCTTTGCCGAGAATCGCCCCTTCACAGCCAGTTTTCCGCAAAATTTCCACGTGCGCGACGTCGGTGACGCCGCCGCTCGCGATGACTTTCAGTTTGGTCGTTTTTACGAGTCGTTCGTTCACATCGAAATTCGGGAAAGTCAGAGTCCCATCGCGTGCGATATCGGTGTAAATAATCCTCCCAACACCAATTTTTTCCAGCTTTTCCGCAAAATCCAAAACATTCAATTCAGTACGACCTTCCCAGCCGCGCGTCACCAATTTCAGTCCGTCGGCGCGCGCGTCGAGTCCGACCACGATTTTTTCGCTCCCGAATTTCGCCAAAAATTCGCCCAAAAGTTCAGGCTGCTCGATCGCGAGCGTTCCCAAAATAATGCGCTCGACTCCAATCGAAAATAACTTTTCAGCTGATTCGATTGATCGAATCCCGCCGCCGACTTCGACCGGAATTTTCACCGAGCTGCAGATTTTCTCGATTGTTTTCAAATTCCGCGGTTCGCCAGCGCGTGCGCCGTCGAGATCGACCAAGTGAATCCGATCTGCGCCTTCATTTTCAAAAACTTTCGCTTGGCCGGACGGGGAGACCGAGTATTCGGTTTTTTGCCTGAAAGAGCCTTTGTAAAGTCGGACGCAGCGGCCTCGTATCAAGTCGATCGCCGGAATTATTTGGAAGGACAAAGG
Organism: Patescibacteria group bacterium; assembly: GCA_043797545.1. GTDB lineage: Bacteria > Patescibacteriota > Gracilibacteria > JAHISY01 > JAHISY01 > JAHISY01. The sequence continues at coordinate 8,507 of JAZDPN010000024.1, forward strand.
ATTAAGAACAAAGGATTAAGCTAAAGCATTTTAACAATTTTACTGCTTTATACTTTCGACTTTTGAATTTAGAATCCAATCTATGCCGGAGCTTCCAGAGGTCGAGACCCAAGTGCGCGATTTGCAAGTTCTTGTCGGTCACAAAATTCTCGAAATTGCGACTGACACGCCGAAATCTTTCTCACCAAAATTTGAGCTTTTTCGCCAAAAAATTCGCGGTCAAAAAATTCACGCGATTTCGCGTCGCGCGAAATTTCTCGTTTTCGAATTGAGCAAAAATTTGAAAATGGTGGTGCATTTCCGGATGACCGGACACTTTTTGCTCGCGAAAGATTCCGTCCCGCTCGAAAAATGCATTCGGCATTTTTTCAAAATTTCCGGCGGAATCGTTCTCCAATTTTCGGACATTCGCAAATTCGGCACGCTCGAATTACTCGAGAAAAATAGTGTTTCCCGCTCGCTCGAAAAGTTGGGAATCGAGCCGTTCGCTGCAGATTTCACATTTTCGAAGTTCCAAAAAATTATTCGCAAGCGCAAAGGCAAATTGAAAGCGTTTTTGCTCGACCAAAAAAATATCGTCGGGATCGGCAATATTTACGCCGACGAAATTTGTTTCGGCGCGAAAGTTCACCCAGCATCCGAAATTCAAAATTTGTCCGACGCAGATTTGAAAAATATTTTCCGCGAGATCAAAAAACAGCTGCGAAAAGGCATTCGCAACCGCGGCACGACGATCGGGGAATATCGCGACACGCTCGGTCAGGGCGGGAGCAATCAACACTCGCTTATGGCTTACAAAAGACATTCACTCGCTTGCAAAGCTTGCGGAACGAAAATGCAAAAAATTAAAATCGTGCAACGGACGACGAGTTTTTGTCCGAAATGCCAAATCAAAAAATGAAACTGATCGACTCGCACTGCCATCTCGATTTCCCGAATTTCGAAAAAGATTTCGCTCAAGTTCTCGCTCGCGCGAAAAAAGCTGGCGTCACGAAATTTCTCAATCCGGGCGTCGATCTGCCGAGTTCGAAAAAGGCGCTCGCGCTCGCCAAAAAATTCGACAACATTTTCGCGGCGGTCGGATTTCATCCGAGCGAAGCACAAAAGTTGACCGCGAATAATTTAGCTGAGTTGGAAAAAATGCTTAAAAACCCCAAAGTGGTTGCGATCGGGGAGATCGGACTCGATTTTTTTCGCAAGCAAAATTCCAAAAAAATGCAGATTGAGGCGCTCGAAAAACAATTAAATTTGGCCGAAAAATTCGCCAAACCAGTCATTATTCACTCTCGAAATGCTGACGACGAAATTTTGGAAGTGCTCGCGAATTTCAAAATTCAGGCGGTTTTTCACTGTTTCGGCAGCGATTGGAATTTCGCTGAAAAAATCCTCGATCGTGGATTTTTGATCGGGTTGACCGGGATCGTGACTTTCCCGAACGCGAAAAATACGCACGAAGTCGCGCGCAAAATTTCGCTCGAAAAATTGCTGATTGAGACAGATTGTCCGTTTCTCGCGCCGCAAAAATTTCGCGGGGAGCGTTGCGAGCCAGCACACGTTGTCGAGGTCGCGGCGAAAATTGCGGAGCTCAAAAATTTATCGGTCGAAGAAATTACCGAAAAGACAACGAAAAACGCTGAAAAATTATTTGGAATTTGAAATAATTTTCCGCTGCGCGATGCCGCTACTTTTTTGACAGCAAAAAAGTAGTACAAAAAACTGTCCGCCTTCTCAAAAATTTGGCGAGCTTTGTTGCTCGCGCACTAAAAAATTCAATCGTCCCGCGACTTCGCTCGGGACTGAATTTTTTTTGACGCGCACTCGCAAGTCGCCGCCCCAATTTTTTCGAATGGCGGAGGACTTTTTACCAATGTCCGCCCGCGCCGCCGCCGGAAAATCCTCCGCCGCCGAAACCACCGAATCCACCACCTCCTCCGAAACCGCCGCGGCCGCCGCCGGCCCACCAAGCTACTCGGCCCCGTTTTCCGGCTTTCGCGTAATTGCGCGAGACAATGAAATCAAACCATAATCCGAAAAGCCCGAGACCGACCGCCGCTCCGATGATTCCCAAAATTCCAGAAAAAAGGAAAGCGCCGCCGATGCCGCCGCCGACTGCGCCGATCGCTCCGCCCGGCCAAATTTTTTTCGAACGTCCGAGAATCGCGGCGAGCCATGGGAAAATGAAGAAAATTAGAAAGAAGATGATATTCGTAGAATTTTCACTTGAACCTGAATTATCCATTCGCAAATCGGTGAAGCTTTCACCTTTGATCGCGGCGATCATTCCGTCGACGCCGCTCTCAATCCCGCCCGCGAAATCATTATTTTTGAAGCGGGGAGTGATGATTTCATCAATAATTTCTTTGGCTGCGAGATCGGTGAGTGCGCCCTCGAGCTGCGATCCAGTCGCGATGAAAAGTTCGTGATCGGATTTTGCGATGACCAAAAGTGCGCCATTGTCGACCTTGGCTTTCCCGACGCCCCATTTATTCCCGAGCTCGGTCGCGTACTGCGCGATCGGTTCTCCGCCTGTAGAATCAATCAAAGCAACTGCGATCTCCGTCCCGGTTTCCGACTCATAGCTTGCCAACTTCTGATTCAAATTCGCCTGCTCCTCGGACGAGAGCGTCCCAGTTTTGTCCGTCACAAAATTCTCGAAATCAGGGAAACTGACCGCCCAGGCCAGATTTCCGGAAATCAAAAGCGCCAAGACCGCTAGAAAAGCTTTGCGCATCTGAAATTACTGGTTAGTTCCGAAGTCCACGACTGGGACGACATCCGCATTGGCCGCTGCTTTGAAGAGCTCTTTTTCGTTTTCAAAATTAAAAACATTGGCAATCAGATTTCTCGGGAAAACGCGGACGGCTTTGTTGTAAGACGTGGCCGCATCGTTGTATTCATTGCGGGCGAAGGCGACTCGATTTTCGCTGCCTTCCAATTCGGTGATCAAATCGCGGAAAGCCTGGGTGGCTTTGAGCTCCGGATAGGCTTCGACCGTGACTAATAATCTAGAAATAGCGCTGTCGAAGCTATTTGCCGCGCCGACTTTTTCGTTGAAATTACCTGCTCCGGACCAGGCTGAGCGTGCCGCAACCACATTTTCGAGCGTCGATTGCTCGAAATTCGCAACGCCTTTGACCGAATTAATCACATTCGGGATGAGATCGAATCTTCTCTGGTATTGCGTTTCAATTTTGGCAAAGGCATTGTCGGTATTCTCTTCAAGTGTGACGAGCGAGTTGTAGCTCGTGATCGCGCCAATCGCTAAGATTACTACGACCGCGATACCGATGATTAGGGGAGAAAAGATCTTTTTGGACATTTGGAGAAAGGTTAAAGATTTCGACAATCTTAACCGATTTTTTTGAAAATCAACCATATTTAAAAATAATTTGACTTAAACAGCAAATAATTCTAAAAAATGTTTAGTGGTGGAATTTCGCGTGTATTTCACGCAGTCTTTTATTTGTCACATGGGTATAAATCTGAGTTGTCGTGATCGAGGCGTGGCCGAGCATTTCCTGGAC
>JAZDPN010000035.1:0-18902 GCA_043797545.1 Patescibacteria group bacterium
TTAGTAAACATACTAAAACATATCCAACCAGAATTTCCGCTTTTCGGCTTGCCTTGTCAACATTCTCGAACACAAACTTTGTTCTCGGTCAATTAATTTTTGGGAGAGCTGCAGTTAGACTGCCAAATTTTTCCGGGGAAGTTTGGGTGAAAAATTCAGGCTTAATTCGCTTTTCTCCGAAAAAATTCGCTAAACTCTTTGCAGGATGGCACTCAGCAAGAAAGAGCTTCGCGAAATCGAATCGCTCGTCCGGCGAGCGCAGCGCGATGATGCCGAGGCTTTTGGCGAGATTTACGATCGCTTCGTCGTTTCCATTTACCGCTACATTTACTACCGCGTCGCGAAGAGCGAAGCCGAGGATTTGACTGAGACCGTCTTTCTCCGTGCTTGGGAAAAACGACATTCCTACCACAAACAAAAAGGCAACTCTTTCAATTCCTGGCTTTTTCGCATCGCGCACAATGCCGTTGTCGATTTTTACCGCCTCAATGCCAAGACCGAAATTTGCGAACTTTCCGATGAATTACCCGAGCTCAAAACCTCCGCCGATCCAGCCGCCAATCTGGAAAGTAAATTTGAGCAGGAGAAATTGATTTGGGCTTTACGCCATTTACCCGAGCTGCAGCAGCAGGTCATCGTCCTCAAATTCGTCAACGGTTTCGAAAATGACGAGATCGCCGAGATTCTCGAAAAATCCGTCGGGGCAGTGCGAGTCATCCAGTTTCGCGCGCTCAATCGACTAAAAGATTTGCTCGAGCAAGCCCAGCCCGAGAGTAACAAAGACGCCGCTTTTACGTTCAAACCACTGAAAGATGTTTAACTTTTGGCGCCAGTTTTCGAATTCGCCCGAGCCGAGTAGTTTTGAGCTTGTCCTGGGGCGGATTTTCGCCGTCCCGAGCCTCGACGCGACGCTCCGCCGCAACGTCAAAAAACGGATTCTCAATCGGATCGTGGCCGAGTGTGAGGAGCTGCGCAATGCGGAAATTCTCGATAAAAAATTATCCGGCAAAAAAGTCGCCAGTTCCGGTTTGCTCGATTTGCTCGCGGCGCTAGCTGAGAAATTGCTCAGTCTGCCCCGAGTCTGGCCGCAGGTCGGCTGGCGCGAATCAGCCCGCCAAAATTTCCGCCCCAGCCGCGGACCGCGTTTTTTTGCTTTTTTCCGCCAGGCGACTGCTTTCGCGATGCTGCTGATCGTCGCTGGCAGCGTCACGCTCACGACTTTCATTTCCCAGACCCAGGCCGTCGCCGCGCAGCTCTCAGTCAATTCCGGCGTAGTCAAAATCCGCGTTGCCGATTCACCATTTTTCGAGGAAGTTAAAAAAGTCGCAACCGTCCGTTTGGGTGATACGATCCGTGTCGAAGCCAACGCCACTGCCGAGTTGGCTTTTTACGATCAGAGCAAAATGCATTTGACCGAATCAACCGAAGTCGCGATCACGGCTTTCAAGCCGGACTTTCTTTCCCGGGGAAAGAGCGAGCTAAAAGTCGCCCTCGTCTCCGGCGCGGTCGATGCCGAAGTCGCCAAAGCGGATTCTTCCTTCGCTGTCGAGACGCCGACCGGGAGCGTCGAGGCGCAGAGCGCCAAATTTTCCGTCGCGGTCAATCCAGACAATGGCAGCACCAAGATCGAAACTTCCGAAGACATGGTCGCGGTCAAGTCTTCCAAAAATGAAGAAGCCGTTGCTTTGCTCGCGGGCGAGAGCGTCGTCTTCGCGGAGAACAAAGAAGAGGTTTTGGTCGCGGCTGATTCGGTCGCGTCCGTCCCAGCCGCCATCGAGCTGCCCTCACTCGACCAATTTCAAGGGGATCTCGAGCTGGTCAAGATTCGCAGCTTCGATGCTTTGATCGCGGCTCAGGCCGGAGATGTCTCCGTCGCGCAAAAGATTGTCGAGAGCGTCCAGCAGAAGCTAGCCGATTTGCTCGCGCTGGGTCAGGCCGAGTCGGGCGAGAGCGGCGTGGCCGTAGCCCTGACGAGCTTCCTGCAAAAAAATTACGCCGACAGCACCGAGCGTTCCCTGGCGCTCCAAAACTTGCAGCAAACGGTCGAGGTCGGACAGATCCTGAATTACTACTTCACCGCTCCGCAAAAGCTGCGCGGCGTGCCAGCTCTGGCGATTCTCGCGCGCGACCACTACACGCCTTCCGGTCGGCTGCGCAATTTATTCGCCGCACTGCGCGCGGGTGAGCTGGCGCATGCCGAGGTGCGTCCACTGGTCGAGCAACTGTCAGGAGAATTGGTGGCCGAGCTGTCGCTCACTTTGACCAAAGAAAATTCAACCGAGCTGGTGACCGAATTCTTAGCCGAGATGCAGGATCAGCCGATTTTCCTCCCGGCGCTCCAGCGACTCCAGCCACTCGTCGCGGCTGATCTCGCCGAAAAAGTCGCAGCCAAGATCGAAACACTGAATCAGATTCTCGCGAAATATATCGGCGGCTAAGCGACTTCGCTGTATTTCTTGCGCAGGGCTTCTTCTTCGTTGCGCGCTTTGGCATCGCGCACATCGCGTGGCAGAATATTACTTTCATCTTCGAAGTTTTCGTAAGCGCGCTTGATACGCAAATAATTGTCGCGAAAAGCCGGATCTTGATCGGCTCCAGTCAGGGTCGTGAGATAGTATTCCAAAAATCCCCAGAGCCCGCCCGTATTGATGTTGTCATTGCCAACCACGCGACCATAGTGCACTTTGTCTTCGATATTTTTCTTGCGCTGCATGATGTTGTAGGCCGGGTTGCCGTAGCCGCGGCTGAAGGTACGACGGTCTTCGGTATTTTTGACAATATTTCCCAGCATAATCTCAATCGCCTTCGTTCCTTTCTCCAGGCGATTTTTGCCGTCTGCTTTGACTGTGTCGTCTTGGCCATGGCGGATCATCGTGATGCCATCCTCGATTTCCTCACAAGCTGCTTTGATGAGGAATGTAACTTCCTGCTGCTGACCGATAAGCTGATTGGTGCCCTGAGCGCGCTGAGTCGCATTGTCATAGATTTCCAAACCACCAGCCTTGATACAGGTCGTCCGCATTTTATCGGCGACCGGGATGCCGAGACCGCGGAAATCGGAAATCGAAGTATATTTGGTAGAGTGGCGAGAGTAGGTGGCTGAGGCGCTGGCGATGTGGATGATCTTGCCATCCTTGTCGAAAGCGACGCGACTATCGAAGAAATTAATTATTTGCTGTTTGCCCAGCTCGGTGATGACCCCATGTTCGATCCAGCCCCATTTTTCCATATCAGAAATGTAGCGGTCCGGATTATCAGGATCTTTTTTCTTGCTGGTTAAAATATCTTGAAAAGCGGCATAAGGAGTATAGCCCGCCTCATTCTTTTTACTTAGACCAGCGATAGTCTGATTCGAGATTAGGCCTTTGAGGTAGCCATCCACGATCTTGAGCGCATCCAGGCCAGCGGTCGCGTTCTCTCGATAAACCACATCGCCTTTGTCTGTTCGGATGTTGATTTTGCAGAAATTGAGATTATCAGTGTGTTTATTGCCGCGCCCGAAACCTTTTTTCAAGATGCCGGTCAGGACATTGTCGCCTTCGAGACCAGCATTGTCGATCTGGACTGCGACCATGCCGCATTCTGCTCCGGGCGAGCCAGCCACGGTGTGATCACCTAGTTTTTCACCCAAGCTTTCCTTATTCGCCTGGCCGCTGGTCTGCATATCGATGAGCTGCTGGCCGTAGCCGATTTCCCCGATGTAATAAGTATCAACCGATCTTTTGAATTTGGTAATGATATTGGCATAGTCACAGGTTCGATCGGCGTAGTTCCATTCCCCGGCAGAAATCGAATTATTTGTGACTGCGTTGATCAAGCGATGGTCGCTCATCCGCAGATTGCCCCGCTCGGCCAAGACTTCGAGAATGGCGCGGCGCTTGTCTTTGGCTGGCAAGTCGATGGCTTCGGCGATCAGCTCTTCGTAAGCAACGTTTTTGTAGCGTTTTTTGCGTTCGTCGGCTCGGCCTTTTTCTTTGATCAAGTCGGTCTCGTGGACGCGGCGGCGAACTTCTTCTCGCCAGAACATCAGCTTGTCAGCTAGGACTCCCGATTTGTCTTCGGTGTGTGATTCAGTGTGTTTCTTCCAAGACTGAGCAATGAGCTTAAAAGATTCCTCGATATCGTGGAAGCTGTACCAGCGAATTCGGCCGCGTGCCGTGAAAAACTCTTTGGCGGCTTTGCCGAGTTTGTTGAGTGCGTTTGGAGCATGTCCGCCGTGGCCGTGTCCGCCGTGCTCGGTCATGCCAAGTCTGGGCGCTTCGACGACGATATTGCTATCATTTTGCTCAGGGGCCTGTTCGCTTTGTTCGTCTTTTTTAGTTTTGGGTCGCGATTGAATCTCGACCTGACCACGTGCGTCTTTCAGCTTCTTCAGCTCCTCGGCGCTGCCTTCCAAGAAAGCTTGCGCGAGCCGACGATTGGCTTCGCTCTGATCCTCGGCCAGCAGTGCGCGCAATCTTTTCCAATCGGCTTGAAAGCGTTTGAACAGGTCGGGCCAGATTTCGACGAGCCAGGCCAATTCGACCGCCTTGGGCGGGTTCTCCCGCATGTCATCGTTGAAGCTCTGGAGGGTCTTTTCAAATCCGAAAAGTTCGCGCTCTAGCGTATTGCGTTCTTTGATTTCGGTGATGGAATTCCATTTCTGATAAAAACTCTCGACCGCATTGAGTGATTGCTCGAGGGCGATTAGTTCTTCTGGCTTTACGACGCCGACCAGTGAGTCGGTGTTTTCCCAGCGACCTTCCATTTGTTTGGCAAAGACATTCAGGGTATTGATATTCATCCTGTCACCAGCCGGGATGCCCTTCAGCTTCAAGACATTTAGTAAAAAGTTTTTGCGCGCCGCGTCAGTGAAAAAGGCCTTCAGCTTTTGGTAGCACTCGCGCGATCTTTTTTTGTCGCGTTCAATTGTTGCATTGATGACGGCGTAGTCATTTTCCTGAAGCAGCTCGGTTATTCTCGTAAAAATTTCGTTCTCAAATTGCAAAAACTCCCTCCAGGATTCATCTTTGATGATTTCTTCGATTTTCTCTCCGCTCGGGATTTCCAAAAAATCTCTTAGTTCCTTGCGGACTAAATTTCTGATGTCGGCGATCTCGGTCAGATAGCGCGCGCGGACGGCATCGACGACTCTCCCGGCGATTTTTTCACCGACTTTATTTTTGCGGCCTTCCTCGATTTTTTTGCGGTATTCCTCGACAGAGAGCCTCTGCGAGTTTTCCGCTGTCCATTTTTCAAATTTGGATTTGGCGTTGCGCAGCAAGCTGAAAGCTTGGCTGCCATCGATCTTGCCAAGGTTTTTGGCTTCTACGATATGCTCCTCGTATTTTTCGTAAGATTCATTTTTCCAATCCTCGACATTTGGCCGGTAAATAAAATCGGAGCTTTCCCTAGTCTGGCCTTGCTCGCCGCCAGCAGTGGCTGCGGCAGCATCCACGAAAACTAGCCGCGCTGCGCGCGTTCCGATTTTATTCTCGTCAAAAGTTTTTAAAAACAGCATTTTTTAGAGATTGTCGAGTTGGTTCAAGATATTTTTTTCATCGGCTTGTTCTACCTGCTGAGCCTCCTTTTCCGCTTCTTCGACTTTCTGACGCTTGGCTTTGAATTTCGTCGGATCCCATTTCGGCTGTGCGTTGAGTTTGTCGATTTCACTAGCGTATTTTTTGTCGAGCTCGGTGAGCTGGTCGCGCTCGTTTTGCAAAATGTTTTGCAGTTTCGCGACCTGTTCCTCAGTCATCGCGGGCAAGAGCTGAAACCAATATTTGCGCTCTTCGTCTTTCATCGACTCAGTTTTGAGAATCAAATCGACGAGGACTGGATTCGATTTCGCGAGTTCTTCACTGATGCCGAATTTCTCCATGTCCTCGCGCGTGATCGCGACTTGTTTAGTAGCGATTTGCGCGAGTGGCGTCCCGCCGGATTTCGATTCGTCGGGCAGGGGAGTGAAAGCGGTGGTTGTGGTTTGGTCAGTCATTTTGGGAAATTATTTTTTTTGCTTTCTTAAAACGCAGATTTGGTTTAAGTGTTTCAAGCGGCTTTTCTCATTTGTCCGTAAATTCTTTGAGCTTGATTTGCCCTGGCGCTGCTGGTGTCTCTTGACCTTTCAAAAGCTGCGTTAAAAATATTTGCAGCTTCTTCCGGTGTGCGCGCTCCCTGCAGCCGAGACAGAGCACCTGCTTCGCTCGTCTGTAATTCATAAACCAAGAAACCTAGCTGGGCCCTCAACGTGCCGGGATCCATATTGTTGCTATTGGAAAACTCATTAAGCTTCGCCCATCTTTCATTGTGCCACTGTGCAATACCGAATGATGTTCCACTGTCTCCGACCGCGCCAGGATTCAAATTTATCCCGCTTTCGGATTGGAGATTGCCGATGATGCCGGCGATTTGTTCGTTTGTTAGTCCGAGACCGCTGGCTTTGAGGTATTCAAAAGCGATTTGGGCATTTCCTCCCTGTTTCATTATTTCAGCATATTGCTGCTCGCTCATGTTCATGAGTTTGGCGAGTTGTTGATTATCTTTGATTCGGCCATCGATGCCTTTTTCCAGCTCCTTTTGCAAATCCTCCGGGATGCCTTTGATCTTGCCGTCTCTGAGCATTTCTTGGAAAATCTTAAGCCTCTCCGAGTCGGAGCCTGTACCCGCTCCGCCATAAGCCTCTAGGAAATGATTCAAATCGCGTCGCTCATAGTTTTTTTGTATATTTTTATTAGCATTCAGCTCGGCGAGTTCATTGGCGTCCGGAGGCGTATCTGGAATGTCGATAGTTTGTTTGCCAGTATTGACTCTGGCATAGCTGCCATCCTTGTAAACAAAAACTCCATTGGCGATCCGATAAGCGTTTTGACCGTCTATCTTGAGGTATTGGTATTTCTGTGGCAGGACGCGCAGGCCGACTCCTTTTTCTAAGCAATCGACTCCACCTGAATCAAAAACTAACTTCTTTTCTTGGACTGAGAAACAGGCCTTGAAAAGCAAAGCTGGATTGGTGACTTCCAAAGTTCGGATTTGCGCGGCAGTCAGACCAGCAAGCTTTTCCCGAATCTCGGCCGGTTCCATTTTTTCCGGATTGAGTTTCTGAGCATCTTCCAAAGTCTTTATGTTTGATTCGATTGTTTCTTTTGGATTTTTACTTTCGGGGGAGATCCCTAATTTTTTCTCGAGCTCTGCCGTTTTCGCTATATCTTCATCAGTTGGCTCTTTAGGTTTTTCGAACTTTGCTGTTTGAAATTTATTATCTGATTTTTCCGGCGGGCTTTGTTCGACTAGCGCGTCTGGCGCGCGAACAAGTTTTGTCGGTCCGCTTTCCAGACTCATACGCACGAGTCGATTCGGCTGGATTTCGATTTGGTTTTTGGGGTAGAGAGTCATTTGGTTTTTGTTATTTGGTTATTTTAAGAGCTCAGGTTTTTCCTTGATGAGGTCAAAAACTTTTTTGTTTACATCTGTGCGATTGCTGTCATTCTTGTCGAGTTTTCCATCGAGTTTTTTGCGCAGAGTTTCCAAATCTTCTTTGGTCCAATTCAAATTCTGTTTTTTGGCAAGAGCGTCCAGTTTGGTTGCATCATTGGCCTCAAAAAGCTCTTTCATCGAAATTTCCTTCAGGCCTTTGGCATTGATAGTTTTGTCTGGGAAAAGTTTTTGGATGGCCTCTTCGGTCGCTTTTTCTTTTTCGGCATCGGATTTTTCTTTTACGCCAGCTGCCTCTCGGATATTTTTTGCAGCATCGGGCGAAACCTCTTCGACCGCTTTGGCTACTGGCTCGATATATTCTGCTTTGATGCCTTTCCACCAGCCCGAAAGCGCAGAAAGCATTTTTTTGAGTGCTGGCAAGAGCAAAGCAAAGATTTCGCCGAGTGCTCCGAAAAATCCTTTTTCTTTGATGGCATCCATCGATTTTGTAAAAGCATCTTCAAATTTGTGCGCCCCCAGCGCGATTCTTTTATCGATTGGGACGATCGAGATAACTTCGTCTTGAATCGCTTTGACTGCCGCGCTTGGATTTTTCTGATCAATCACAAATTTTCCGATTCTCTCGATCAGGTCAATGCTGGCTTTCGCCTCGCTACCTTTTACCTTGGCACCCTTTTTTTCATCTGTAATTTCCGCATTAGCTTTATCGATATCATCCCCGTTACACTTGAAGAAATTAAGAGCTTTTGTCATTTCTTCACTCTTTACGATTTTTTCAAAGACATTGAGATTCAGGTTGCCGTTCTCGAGTAGCTTCAGACCCTTGCTGCCATAATTTTCGCTGCTTGCGAAAAAGTCAGACAACATCGGCAAAATCTGCTTTTTGATTTTGGGCAAAATTTTATTGATATCTGCCTCTTTCAATTCCGGTTTGACGCCATCGATTTCAAAATTTTTGTCCCCGAGTTTTTTGACCAATTTTTTCTCGAGATTTCCGAGGAAGTTATCGATTAATTCACTAAATTTTGCCGGAATAGCTTCAATATTGCTCACGCCTTCTAGCTTGAATTTTGTTTTCATGATTTCCAAAATAGCCTTGTCGAGCTTTGTCGGATCATCAAAAATCTCTCCAATATCATTGCCAGCCAAGATTTTATTAATGATACCGCCCTCGAGTTCTCTTGCCTCGAGCTTGCCCCCAAATTGATCGAGTTTTTGATTCACAACGCCAATTGTTTCTTGGGTTATTTTTTTGAGCTTTTCGATTTGTTGGATTAGTTGCTCGCTTTTTTTGCTGATTTTCTCGATCAAAGCATTATCGATCAGGTTCAAATCGAGCTTTCCATCTTTTAGCAATCCAAATTTTCCCAAAAGTTTTTGTTTGATTTCAGGATTTTGCGAAACATTTTTATTGAGATTTTCCAGAATGCCAAAAAGCTTTTTGGCATTGGCTTGGAACTCTAGGATCTCGTTAATGTCTTTTTTGGCTAATTCCTGGAGAAATTCCTTTTCCCCTTCAGCCGGAATCCCACCAAGGAAGCCAGTCAGCTGTGGCCGGATTTTTTCCCATTCTTGAGTAATTGCGATTTTTTTCAGATCACCGACGAGATCTCCGCCCCTGAGTAAGTAATCAAAAATGAATTGAGGAGCAACTTCCTTTCCATTAATAATTTTAACGCCTTGAGCTTCACCGAGTTTTGTCAGCAAGGCTTTTAGATCAAGAGAGGACTTTCTTAAATCTACATTTTCAAAAGCCTGATTGATTGTTGTGATGTTGTGGGTGAGGTTGGTTTGAACTGCATCAAGAATCCTCGCAATTTTATTTGAGCTGTCCCACCACGCCTCCAATTTTTGTACTCCGGTGGACCAGTCTTTTATGCCGCCTAGTGGATTTTCGATATCAGAGATACCAGTTTGGGCGATTTTTTCGGCTAAAGCGGCGCGCATAGTTACGCCGCTGATTTCCAAACCGAATTTACCCAGAGAAGCGTTCGCATCATTAATGCCTTTTTCGAACTTAGTTTTAAAGTCGCCGAGATTTTTATCAATTAAATTATTAAGAAAAATTTTGGCATTGTCAGTCTTTTTTTTATCGACTTTTTTATCCATCCAGCTATCTTTCGCTTTGCGCTCCAATCGGGATAAAGGCAGGATTTGCTCGTCAGGTTTGGCAGCCTCTTGAGGCTCATCCTGCAATTTATCGACTGCTGCTCCGATTGCGTTAATTTCACTCGTTTCCAGCGCGGCGTCTCCATCTGTTTTGCTCACTCTCCCGATCTCATTTTTTAATTGGTCAAGCTGGTTTTTGGTCAACTTTGTGACTTTTTCTTTTTGCCTCAATAAAGCTAAAGCTTCCTTAGATTTCTCATGGGTATCCTCGGCTGGTTTTTCGGTATCAGGTCGATCATCTTTCTTCTGTTCATTTTCGAAAGCTTCTTTATTGCCGTCTTCGGGATGAATATTTTCGCCTGCCGCACTGATCGCTTGCTCAAGACCCTGGGCTCCTACGACTTGCCAAACGGGTCTTTTTTCGCCAATTTCGAACATGAAGCTTTTGTCTTTGGTCAAAATTTTGGTGTTAAAATTTGCGACAAGGTCGACTTTTTAAGTTTTTGAAATCCGATTATTTTATCACAAAAATGGACAAAAAACAAGCCCAAGAGCGCATCCTGAAGCTGCGAAAATGGCTTCAAGATTGGAATAAAAAGTATTTCGCCGGGGAGGCGAGTTTGGCTATCTCCGAGGGCGCGCGCGACCAGCTCAAGCGCGAGCTGGAAGAGCTCGAAAGGGTTTTTCCCGAGCTGATTACGCCCGATTCGCCGACGCAGCGCGTCGGTGCGCCGCTGTCCGGCAAGTTGCCGAAAGTCGCACACAAAACACGCAAAATGTCGCTTGCCGATGTTTTCACGATCGAGGAATTGCGCGAGTGGGCGGAGCGCGCACAAAAATTCGTTCCGAACGAGCAGATCGAATATTTCGCGGAGCTAAAAATCGACGGCCTGAATGTCGCGGTTTGGTACGAAAAAGGCAAATTCGTGAGGGCGCTCACGCGCGGTGACGGCGTGATCGGCGAGGATATTTCGCACTCGATTCGCACGATCAAAAATTTGCCGCTCGAGCTGCCAGAAAAAATCGATCTCGAAATTTCGGGCGAAGTTTTTCTCGCGAAAAAAGATTTCGCTGAAATCAATTCCGAGATTCTCGCGAAGAACATTCAGCTGAAAAAGGCTGAAAAAAAAGAGCTTTCCGCGTTTGCAAACCCGCGCAACGCCGCGGCTGGTTCGGTTCGCCAGCTTGATCCGAGTGTCGCCGCGAGTCGCAATCTGCAAATCTTTTTTTACACGCTCGGTCAAAATTCGATTCCACATCCGCCGCAAAAACAGTCGGAAGTTTTGGAATTTTTCGCCAAAATGGGTCTGCCAGTTTCCCAATTTCACAAAGCTACCCACGAAGTTTCCGCGATCGAAAAACTTTTTCAAAAGTGGGGAAGCGAGCGTGAAAGTTTGCCTTTCGATATCGACGGCGTCGTCGTGAAAGTGAATTCGCTCGAGCAGCAAGCGCGGATGGGCGCGACAGCGAAAACACCGCGCGGGATGATCGCGTTCAAATTTCCGGCCGAACAAGTTTCGACTTTGATCGAGGATATTCAAATCCAAGTCGGCCGCACGGGCGCGCTGACGCCGGTCGCGATTCTCCGTCCGGTCGCGGTCGCGGGTTCGATCGTCAGCCGCGCGACGCTGCACAATTTCGACGAGATCGAGAAAAAAGATGTCCGGGTCGGCGACACAGTCGTGATTCAAAAAGCCGGAGACATTATTCCGGAAGTGGTTTCCGTGATTCACGAGCTGCGGCCGAGTCATTCCCAAAAAATTGCACGACCGAAAAATTGCCCAGTTTGTCATTCCAAAGTGCAAAAAACTGAGGGCGAAGTCGCGCTGCGTTGTCCGAATCCGCATTGCGGCGCGATTCATTTCGAAAAGTTTTTGCACTTCGTCGCGAAGGCCGCGCTCGATGTCGATGGACTCGGCGAAAAAGTGATTGCCGAATTACTCGACCAAAATTTGATCGAAGATGTCGCCGATTTATTTTTGCTGCAAAAAGACGAGTTGCTCGCGCTCCCGCTTTTCCAAGAAAAACGTGCCGACAATTTACTCGCCGCACTCGAAAAAGCGAAAAAAACCCGGCTCGAAAAATTGCTTTTCGGACTCGGAATTCGCTTCGTCGGGGAAGTCGCGGCGGGGGACATCGCTCGCGAGTTCGAAAATTCCGGCGGCAAAAATTTATCTGAGTTCGTCGAGTTCGCGAAAAATAAAAAAGTTGAAGAGTGGAGCGAAATTGAAGGCGTGGGTGAAAAAGTCGCGGAAAGTTTGACTGATTGGTTCGCCGATACCGAAAATTTGAAGTTGCTCGAAAAGCTGGAAAAAATAGGGTTGGAAATCATTTTTGAAAAACGCGCGCCGCAGAAATTGTCCGGCAAAACTTTCGTCGTGACAGGCACGCTCGAAAATTTTTCGCGGCAGGGAATCAAGGACACGATCAAAAAATTCGGCGGAAAAGTCGCGAGTTCCATTTCCGCGAAAACCGACTTCCTCGTCGCGGGCGAAAACGCTGGTTCGAAATTGAAAAAATCCGAGGAGCTCGGAATTAAAGTGCTTTCTGAATCAGAGTTTCAAAGATTACTCGACTGAATTTTGTTTTGGGAAAAGCCGTCTAGCGGCTTCTCGAGCTTTCGTGAGCCAATTTTTTTGCTCCGGAGTGAGATGGACGCGCTCGATTTCGAATCCGGGAGGAGCGTGAAAGTTTTTTTTATGATTCATTCAGGAAGGTTTAAAGGACTGCTGCTAAAGCGAGTTTGGCTGTAGTCTTGAAAGCATGTCCGATCAATTCTCTAGTTTTGCCTCTCAAAAATCGGCAAGCTTCTTGTTTCAATGAGCCTGGTTCAAGTGCTTCCTGCGCTGCTGATAAAAATTCTCTACCCATTTTTATTTTTGTTCACTTGCATTTTACAATTTTTTACTAAAAAAGTCAATCAGGCCAAACCACGAATCGAAATGCTTTAAAATTGCCAAAATCGAAATGCAAAGAATTCCGCGTATCGCGATCGTGCACGAGTATCTGACTCGGATGGGTGGGGCCGAAAAAGTCGCCAAAGTTTTGGCCGATCTTTTCCCGAGTGCGCGGATCTTTACCTTGCTTTACGATGCGGAAAAATGTGGCGCGGACTTTCCAGCTTGGCGGGTCGAGACATCGCGCCTCCAAAATTTACCCAGGTTTTTACGCCAGCGACCCAAGTTTCTGCTGCCTTTTTTACCAACTGCAATCGAGGCTTTTGATTTTTCGGCTTACGATCTCGTGATTTCTTCGAGTTCGGCTTTTGCGCAGGGTCTCGTTTCACCCTTGAAAACGAGGCATATTTGTTATTGTCATTCGCCCGCCAGATTTCTCTGGGATTATTCGAACGAGTATTTGAAAGAAAATCAGATCGGCGGTTTGAAGAAAATCTTCCTCAATACGAAGCTCAAAGATTTGCGAATTTGGTCGCGACTTTCCGCCCGACGCGTCGACCGTTTTCTCGCGAATTCGCAAACCGTCCAAAAAAGAATTCAAAAATATTTCCGCGCGGATTCCGAAGTCGTCCATCCGCCAGTCGAGGTTAGCAAAATTCGTCTCGGCCAAAATCAGGAAAATTATTTTTTAATCGTTTCCCAGCTTGCGGGCTACAAAAAAATCGAGCTCGCGATTTCGGTTTTCAATAAATTGCGGCGGCGGTTGGTGATCGTCGGGGATGGTCCGCGGCGCGATTTTCTCGAGTCAATCGCTGGACCGACCATCGAGTTCCTCGGCTGGAAATCCGATCCAGAAGTGGCCGAGCTTCTGCAAAACTGTCGCGGCTTCATCTTCCCGGGAGAGGACGATTTCGGCATCGCACCGGTCGAGGCGATGGCGGCGGGCAAGCCAGTTCTTGCCTTCGGCAAGGGTGGAGCGACTGAGACAGTTCTGCACAAAAAAACCGGAATTCTTTTCAATTCTCAAACTCCGGAAAGCCTCGAAAATGGTTTAGCCGAGTTTTTCGCTCAGGAAAAAAAGTTCGATGCCAAAAAAATCCGGGATCACGCCAAACAATTTTCGCGTCAGGTTTTCGAGCAGAAAATTCGTCGAATCGTAGCGGAAGAATTTGCTAAAATCCCAAGCGATGTTTGAGCAAATCAAAAAAATTCGCGCCGAGCGGCAGGTTCGAATTTCAGAGCGCCGGGTTGCCGAGAAAGTCAGCGAAACCGGTTTAGATGATTTCGTGAGGTATTTGCGCTCACCCTGGCAGATTATGTGGTCGAATTTTCTGGCGGGGATTTTTCGCGGTCTAGGATTCGTATTTGGGGCGACTGTCCTGATCGCGATCGCTATTTATATCCTCGTCCAGGTGCTCGGCAATGTGCCGGTCGTCGGCCAGTTTTTTCAATCGGTCGGCGGATTTTTGAAAGATATTCAGGCGGGTGCTTCGACGCTGAAGAGTTTGGGGAGGTGAATTTTGGCGTTAGAAATTTGGCTTCCTTGGGATGGGCTAGGAGGTTTTACCTGTGATTTCCAGCGTATTTGCCAATCTGTAATTTAGATTAAATTTAACTTAGATTTAAGTTTTGTTTTGTTAAAGTGTCGTGGATTTAACAAAATTTTATGCATCCACTCATCTCGTGCTTTATAAAAAGCCTCAAGCCGATCATGGTAAGAGTTTTATTCGATGTTGGTTTTGTAGCATTATTGCTACTTTGCTTTTCCTTCTCGGCGCATGCCGAGACAGCACTCACTCCCAATTTTCATTCCGTAGCTGCGGGAGGCTACTGGGGGAATCTGGATACTTGGCAGGAAAACGTCGGCAAAAATTGCTCGGTTGATAGTTGTGCAGTCCCAGAGCTTGAAGACGTAGTCGAAATTAATGGGACTGTTTTTGTGGATGGTAATAGAGCTGTTTCGGGTCTATTGGTCAGCGAAACAGGCGTGCTGCAAAATCACCGTGGCTACGCTTACAATCTGGCCGTAGATGGAAATATCATCAATAACGGTGTGATCGAGAATGACCCACATAGCAGTTTCTTCATTCAAATCACTGGGAATATCGAAAACAACGGCACCTTCCGTCCGTCGAAAACAACTCTGCTCGATGATGTCGCAATACTGAATACCACTTCGTTCGGAGGACTTTTGGATTGCAACGGCCATGCTTTGACGGTCGATGCTCCGAACATTCTTACTCTCGACGGAGACATAGACGGCACCAATACTTTCAACGGAACGGGAGTCATTTATCTGATGCGAGATGTCCGAGGAGTAATCGCTGGCGACATTTCAGAATTGCATCTTTCGGGGAATCTCTACTACAGGTATGTCGGCGCGGAGATTACGGTTCCAAAAGTTATTTTTGAGACGGATGCTCTGATTTCTGCAGAAGAGACCGTGATCAACGGTGATGTGGAAGTTGCGCCCAATACTGTCGTCCAAAATTGGAACGGCTATGTCCGCAAACTTATCATTAACGGAAATATCATTAATAATGGGACAATTCGTAACAATACCTCTAACACGCTCTACGTTCAGATTTCGGGGAATATTAAAAATAATGGAGTTTGGAACAACATAAAGACAGATTTGATTTGGGATCAGACATCTTCAAAATATCAATTCAATATTTCAGACGACGGATTTGCATGGCCCGATCCGATCCTGATCGCAGGAAATTCCTACGAGATTACTGGTTTGCTCGACGAGACGAAATACTGGCGTGTGCGGGCTGATATTGGCGGAGTGTATTCTCCTTGGTCTGAGGTCAAGACGATCAATGGGAATTTGGCTGCGAATCAGCCACCGACTTTTAGCTCTCTCGCGCAATACAAATCGGATGGTGCGACTGAGCTATCGGAGTCCGGCAAAACTGCTGGTGACACCGTAGTTTTCTCAGCCTTGCTGGATGACCTCGATAGCGATCAGGTAAAGCTGCAAGTCGAGTTGCGTATGGTCGGGGTTGATTTCACAGGCGAGAGTGACGCGATTTTGAGTTCCGACTTGCTCCCGATTGGCAGTACGGCGAGTATCACGACCGATGTTTTATCAGATGGTAAATATCACTGGCGGGCGAGAGTAGTTGACGAGCACAGGGAGGCCAGTGCTTGGCAGGAATTTGGCGAGCTTGGCAACACAGATTTTGAAGTTAAAACTGTGCCGCTATATACACAAAACTATTCTAATCACCCGTCGTTTGCAGAAACGGACGAATGGTACCGACTTGAATATGCAAATGGATATTCACAAAATTACTATTGTGGTTCAACTATTGCTCAGTGTGGCTGTGCCATTACTTCAGCAGTGATGACGATGAGGTATTACGGCATTACCAAGAACGTAGATGGAAGTGATATCAATCCGAAAACAATAAATGCATGGTTAAAAAATGCTACTAGCTTAATCGGCTATTGGGGTGGCAGCGTGAATTGGTCCGCGATCCCAGAATATGCGCGAGACCCACTAACGGGTAATCGCCGAATCGTGTTTAATGGACGATATGACGGTTACGGAAAAGCTAAGGGATTATTAGACTCAGATTTAGATAGCGGTCATCCTGTGATCTTGCGTGATGATACTTACCACGGTCATTTTCTGTTGGCCACTGAGAAATTAGCTGATACCTACAGAGTGCGAGATCCTTATTGGTACAATACCGCGACACTGGATCAGGAAATCACGGCAGACGACAGATCGCTACCTTTCAACAATTATAAAACCGATTACAACAATCACTACGATGGAATTCGTCGCTATACTGACGATATTACGCTGGCTTCGTCGGCCAGTTTGGATTTCACGATAGCTTCTCCGGCTGAGCTGCTGGTCGTAGATGCGAATGGCAAGAGACTGGGCAAGGATCCGATCAGCGGAGTGGAATATTCGGAAATAGAAGGTGGTACCTACACCAGTGAAGGCATCGGCAATATAGAGACTGGCACATTGTCAGACCACCCGCTGAAGAGTATCTGGATTCCGAATCCTGGTGACGGTAAGTATCAGATCAAAGTAATCGGTACGGGTAATGGAGATTACACTCTGTACAGTGCCATCACAGATCAATCCGGCAATATCGCAACGGATGCTTTCCAAGACACCACACAGATTAATTTAGAGACCGACTACGAGCTCGACTACGATCCTGAAAATGTGGAAAATTCCGAAATTGCGCCAGCGCAAAAAACCATTGACGATGTGATTGCAGACGTAGAGCATGCTTACGCTGAGGGCATGATCTCGAAAGCAATAGTCAAAAATACACTAATGCTACAGCTCAATAGCATTAAAAAATATACTGAAAAATACGGAACTCGCGTAGAAAAGAAGAAGGCTAAATTTGATCAGAGACTGGACAAATGTATTCCGAAGAAAAATTCTAAAAAATGCTCGAATATTTTGCCGAAGTGGCACGAAAAATTTACCTATGTGCTGAATAGAATCCACCAAAAAATAGTCACGATGATGTACGAAGGTATTTTGAAGCAGCTGGACATATATCATAAAAAGCACTGGATTAACGATGCGGGGTATAATCTGCTCAAAGCTGATATTCAATCACTGATTGCCGATGTATCAAAGAAATAGCCCCCGATCCGAGAGTCGCATGTCTAAAAAAATTATTTTCTCGGTTCTGGTTTTTGGAGTGCTTGTAGTTTTAGGCTTAGTCGTATTCGTGAAACAGCATCAAAAAACTCATACGCCGGAGTGGCGATGCCTAGGAGATAACGAAGAGGCTGGTTTTTACGACCGGCTAGCCCAATTCAAAATTGCAGAAGGTATTCCAGAAAAATATCCTTTGGAGATTTTTATAAGGGACAAAACCACCAAGGCTGAATTGAGCAAATTTAGAGTGGAAGACATCAAAGAAAGCTATCATCCCGTGGAAGTTCGTATATGCGGAGTTTATGTTTTGAGGCAATTTAATTATGATTCTAAAAAGTCGGAAAAGAATATTGGGTATAGGAATGAATTTTGGAGATATGATTATCTTGGGGTGGGGGAGAAGCTTGTATTGTTGTCAGAAAAACCGGATGAGTATGTTTCTTATTATAATTCTGACTTTCGTGTCGATCCGTTGGAGCGATATGTGGTTTTAGAGAAGGGTTATTTGGGCGAAAAAGATTACGCTCTGATTATCAAGGATATGGGGACCAAGGAAGACGTCTATACGCTTAGCTATCAGAAATTATTTCAGGAGCATCCGGAGATAACGGGTGGGTTCAATATGCGAGACTGGAGTGCTGACGGCAGGTATTTCTGGGGAGATATTTTTTATGGTGCGGATGTGTCGGCTTATTTCCGTATAGACACGCAGAACTGGACTTATGAATTATTCGATGCGCCCGAGGGCCAGATGGGCGGCGAACAGCTCAATACAGAAAACGGCTGGGTCACTCACCATACTGATCTGGTGTGGACTGGTTTCGCCGACATGCAGGAAGACATCAAAACCGAGCACCGTCAGCAGGGGATTGGCACGAAATTTTATCTCTACAACCTACTTACGGGGGAGAAAGTGCTGGTCTATGAGACGGACGAACCGATGTGGTTTACCAAGCCCAAATGGCTGTCGGCTACGGAGGTAGAGTATGAATTGCCGAGCGGAGAAAAGAAGATCTACAAGCTGGACCAAGGCTGATTATTAATGGCGCCAGACGCGGCGTTTCCACCTATTTTTGCGTGTTAAAATCGGCGGGATGAGTTTCGTGCATCTTCACGTTCACACGCATTTTTCTTTGTTGGACGGCCTCGGTAAACCGGAGGATTATCTGGCGCGGGCGCGTGAATTGCAGATGCCGGCATTGGCGATTACCGACCATGGGAATGCCTACGGTTTGGTTGATTTTTACCAAAAAGCCCAGGCCGCCGGGATCAAACCGATTCTCGGAGTCGAGACTTATGTGGCGCGCTTCGGTCGCTTCCAGAAACGTCCCGGCGTGGACGTAAAACCCTGGCATCTCGTCCTGCTGGCCCGCGATCTGGAGGGTTACCAAAATATTCTCCAGCTCGTCACACAGGCCAATTTAGAAGGCTTTTATTACAAGCCGCGAGTTGATTTCGAATTGCTCGAGAAATTTGGCGGTGGTTTGATTGGCATGTCGGCCTGTCTCCAGGGTGAGATTCCCCAGATGTTGCTTTCCGAAAATTACGCCGAAGCGGAAGAGGCGGTGCGCCGCTACCAGAAATTTTTTGGTGCAGAGAATTTTTACCTCGAAGTTCAGAATCATCCGGGGATTCCCGAGCAAAAGATCGCGAATGCGCGCGTGATTGAATTGGCGCGCAAACTGAAAGTCCCGCTCGTCGCGACGAATGACTGCCACTATGTCCGTCGTGAGGATGCAGAGGCGCAGGATGTGCTGCTCTGCGTCCAGACAGGCAACCTGATTTCCGAAGAAAATCGGATGCGCATGACGGGCGACGATTATTCGCTGCGTTCA
>JAZDPN010000042.1:0-7258 GCA_043797545.1 Patescibacteria group bacterium
TCGCTTCACGCGCACAGTCGAGCAGTGGGGTCGGCGGCATTTTCGGTTGTGGCTCGCTTTCAATCTCACTGATATCGCCCAGTCTTTCGTGATGACGGCATTCAAATTCGCGCTGCTAGTTCCAGTGATTATTTTTTGGGCGCGCGGGCTGGCCTCGGTCGGCGACGCGGTTTTCGTGCTGGCGAGCTACAATCTCATCGCGAGTCATTTGCGTTCGATCGGCGAGAATATTCGCGAAACACAAAAGGCGAGCAGCGAAATGGAAGATCTCGTCGAATTCAGTTTGACGAATTTTCACGTGGCTGATCAGCCGAACGCGAAAACTTTGGAAGTCAAAAAAGGCGCGGTCGAATTTCGTGATGTGACTTTCCAGTACTCGAATCAAAAAAAGCCTATTTTCAAAGGCTTAAATTTGCGCATCGAGCCCGGCGAAAAAATCGCGCTCGTCGGACACTCGGGCGGCGGCAAAACGACTTTCGTGAAGTTGCTCGAGAGATTGTACGATGTCGAGTCGGGCGGAATTTTTTTCGACGGACAAAATATCGCGAAGATCACGCAAAAAAGTCTGCGGCGCGCGGTCGGCGTCGTCCCGCAAGATCCGATTCTTTTTCACCGCTCGCTCGCGGAAAATATCGCGTACGGTCGGCCGGATGCAAAATTGAGTGAAATTCGCCGAGTCGCGCAGCTCGCGCACGCCGCGGAATTCATCGAGAAATTGCCGGAAAAATACGAGACTTTCGTCGGCGAGCGCGGCGTGAAATTATCCGGCGGAGAGAGGCAACGCGTGGCGATCGCGCGCGCAATGCTCGCGGACACGCCGATTTTGATTTTGGATGAAGCGACTTCGAGCCTCGATTCCGAGAGCGAAAGTTTGATTCAGGATGCGTTGCAGAAATTGATGGCGGGCAAAACCGTGATCGTCGTCGCGCACCGGTTGGCAACAATTCGTTCGGCCGATCGGATTTTGGTTTTTGAGAAAGGGAAAATCGTGGAAGAAGGTAAGCATTCGACTTTGCTGAAAAAAGACGGCGGAATGTACCGAAAACTATTCGAGCTCCAAGCCGGAGGTTTTATTGCCGAATAAATTGTTCGCCTGTCCTGAGCTTGCCGAAGGAAACTTCAGGCGGGCGGATTTATCGGAGAATAAAATATTGCCTGTCCTGAGCTTGTCGAAGGAAATTGCAGGCGGGTGGTTTTATCGGCGAGTGATTAAATTGCAAGTATTTTTTCGCGGATAATAGCGGAGATTTCTTCAGCTCTTTGTCTGTTGCCGTCACCAAAATTAATTTCCTTTGTGCCAAATCTTCTAATTCCAGCTTTTGGATCAGCTGCTTTAGCGTCTAAATCCGGTAAAACCTTTTCCCTAAGTAATGCCAAAATGTTGCGACTAGCCTGAATAGCCGCCACAACTTCCGGTTGTTGCAATAGCAATTTACCAGCCGCAAAAATGCTTGGATTGACTATCCCGCTATCGTAAATTCCTTTTATGCCCAAAGCTACTGCATCGGCAGGAGATAAGACATCAGGAAGTTTATAAACCGCCGCTGCTGAACTAGAAGCAACCGCTACAGCACCTACAGCGTCCCTGATACCTTGCCTAGCCTCATCAAATTGGCTCTCAATCTCTGCAAGCCTCTCTGCTGAAAACATAGTTTGCGGCCTGTCTTGACCATCTTTGTAGCAAATATTCATTAATTCTAACCAGGCTGATTGCTGATCTGCTGTAAGAGCCATCTATAAATTATTAAAAGGCGGTAGTCTAACTATCAATGTTAATTTTGGCAAATAGTTTTTTGGAGCAAATTTAACCTCGCGCTCCCCAACCCGCCGCGCGGTATTTTTCCGCCTCGGCGACCGGATCAGCGGCTTCATAAATTCCGCGGCCGACGATGATGATGTCCGCGCCATTTTGAATTGCTTTTTCCGGCGTGTTGTAAGTTTGCCCGAGTCCGTCCGACTCGGATGAAAGTTTGATTCCCGGGACGAGAATCATTAATTCTGCTCCCGCCGCGACGCGAATTTTTTGGAGAATTGCCGGACGATCACTCGAACCGATGAAGCCGACGACGAAGTCGGAATTCGCTTGCGCCATCGCGACAGTTTTCAGCGCGTAGTTTTCGTCGAATAAATTGCCCTCCGGCGTCATCTGCGCGAGCAAAATCAGACCGCTTTTTTTATTCGCTTTTTTCAAACCAGCGACAATCCCCGGCCCGACGATCGTGTGCGCGTTGACGAGATCCGCCCAGTCCGCAATTTTGTAAATCCCCGCGCCGAACTGCAGCGAAACGGTGTTGCCGATGTCCGCGAATTTACGATCTTCGAAAATGAGAAAGTTTTTTTCGTCCGCGATTTTGCGTAATTTCGCGGGAAAATCGGGAGTGAAATCCGTGAGAATATCGACGTGTGTTTTGAGCACACAAATTTTGTCGCCGATTTTTTCCGCGATCGCGAGCACTTCTCCGCAAGTCGCGACATCCGCCGCGATGCAGAGATTTGATTCTTTGGCCTGAATTATTTCGCGAAGTTTGGTAGCAACTGGATTCATATTTTTCGTTTAAATGCGCAGAGACGCAACATATTGCGTCTTTACTGTTTCCCGAACCACCCCGCGGGGTCGCTCGCAAAATCGAGAACTGCCTTTTTTTCGTCTTCGGAAATTTCGAGCTGTCCGACGAGCGCAGTGAAATTAGTGAGCGTCCACCATTTCACTTCGGCTTCGGACAAACGCGTCGCGGCTTTTTCAAATTCGTAAGTCGAGATCGCGATCACGCCGACAACCTCCGCCTCGATTTCTTTGCGCAGCGCGGCGACGGCTTTGACCGTCGAACCGGCCGTGGAGAATAAATCTTCGATCACGAGAACTTTGGAATTTTTTTCGAGAAATCCCTCGACTTGTTTGCCTGTCCCGTGATCCCGCGGCTCGGGTCGAACATAACAAAATGGCTTCTTTAAGCGGTCGGCGACGAGCATGCCCCACGCGATCGCGCCGGTCGCGACTCCCGCGACCGCATCGAACTCGATCCCCGCCTCTTCGATCTTTTTCAAAAAACCGGCGAGGATTTTTTCGCGGGCGTCAGGAAAAGAAACGAGCGCGCGATTGTCGCAATAAATCGGCGAGCGAATTCCGCTCGTCCAGGTAAATGGCTCGGTCGGATTAATTTTGACCGCGCCTTGGTCGAGCAAGATTTTGGCGATTTCGTCAGCGAGCATTTGAAGAATTTTTACTGCGGGGAGTTTAACAAAAAAATAAAAACCGTCCTCCACCATTGGCGAAAATTGGGGCGGCGACTCGCGAGCGCGCGTCAAAAAATTCGATGTTTGAGCGAAGCGAGTTTCGAATTTTTAGCGCGCGAGCGACAAAGCTCGCCAAATTTTCGCGATAGGCGGACAGTTTTTGCTCCACTTTTTGCTGTCAAAAAGTGGAAAGCCGAGCGCAGCGAAGTATTTACAAGTTATGTAAATCGATTGTTTAGTATGAAAAATTATTTTTCATAATAAAAATTATTTAAACACTATTTTTATAGGCTAAAATTAAAAAATTTATCTAAAAAAATACAGAGACTATACGATAATTTTCCCAAATTTACAAACTAAGAAATAAAACACTACTTGTTGCAAGCCGAACTTGGCCATTTTTGCTTGAAATTAACCTTGTCTGAAATAAAATCGTCGTTGACCTCTGGTTTCCTTGACATCTCGGCAACGAAATGTTTTTAGGAAACATTGGCCTTAAATTTAACCCAAAATTGATATGAAAAACACATTATTAGTTTTCCACTGCGTGGAAAAAGTAGATGGTAATTACGACATCCAAGACCAAATACTAGAATGCGAAATTCTAAGAATAGACGAGTTTTTTATTAAAAAAATTCGCAGAAAGCACAGATCACTCAGAAGTGGTGAATTTCTCAAATTTGAGATTCACTAAAAAAATTCCGGTTCTGAATTCCCAGAACCACCTGTTGCCGAGCCATCTTTGGACTTTTATTTTCTTGCAAATTATTTCCGCGCCTCTCTCTTCCTCTCTTTAAACTCCAACTTAATCGGCACGCCCGCAAAACCGTACGCCTCGCGCAAGCGATTTTCGATGAAACGCCGATAACTGAAATGAAAGGCGCGCGGGCGGTTCGCGACCAAGACGAAGGTCGGCTGCTTCGCATTCTTGAGTTGTGTCGCGTAATAAATCTTGGGCGGCGATTTGGCTTTGTCTGTCTGACTCGGCGAATGCTGTGCGGCGATTTTTTTGAAAAAACGATTCAGCTCGGGTGTCGGTATGTGCTTGGTTCTTTCTTTTTGAATTTCCAAAATTTGGTCGAAAAGATGGTTGAGGTTACGGCCCGACTGCGCCGAAATCATCACGACTGGCGCGTAGCGCGCGAACTGGAAACGCACAGTGAGATCATCCAGCCAGTTCTTTTGCTCTGTCTCGTAATCTTCCCAGAGATCGATTTTATTGACCACGAGCAAAACGCCACAACCCGCCGCAAGAACTTTCTCCGCCACGTGCAAATCCTGAGCAACCACTTTTTCCGAACCGTCGAGCAGCAAAAGCGCGACGTCTGCCTCGGAAATCGCATTTAGCGTCCGACCGGTCGCGAAGCGATCAATCCCTGTGCCGATTTTCCCCGCACGGCGAATCCCAGCCGTATCGAGCAAACGGAACTTCTGACCAGCCACCTCGACCAAAGCATCGCCTACATCGCGCGTCGTACAGGGGACCTCGGAAACGACAAAACGCTCCTCGCCCAGAATTTTATTGACCAACGAAGATTTGCCGACATTGGGACGGCCGACGATCGCGACCTGAGCCGCAATCTTCTCGGACTCTTTTCCAGCAATTGTCGGGCTGTCTTTTTGTTGCCCGCGCAACTTGCGTAAATTCTTGGAAATCAAGTTTTTCAGCTCGTCGAGGCCATTCTTGTGAATCGCGGAAATCCCGAGCGGCACGCCGAAACCGAAGCTCGCGAAATTCATTAGATTGGAAGCATCACCATTCTCAAATTTATTGGCCACGAAAAGAACCGGTTTGGAAGTCCGACGCAGCAGCTCAGCGGCATGGGCATCCTCGGCCGTCACTTCAGATTTCGCGTCAACTAGGAAAATCAGTAGGTCGGAATTTTTGATCGCGAAGGCGACTTGCTTCTGGATATCGTCGTCGAGATCGCCGCCTGAAGCCGTCTCGATCCCGCCCGCATCAACCAGCGTAAATTTAACCCGGTTGAGGACAACCTCCTGCTCAATCCGATCACGCGTCGTCCCGGCTTCTTGTGCTGTGATCGCAAGATGTTTGCCGACGAGCGCGTTGAAAAGCGTGGACTTGCCGACATTGGGACGACCGATCAGGGCGACTTTGAAACTCATTTTGTGCGATAATTTTAGCGGAATAGTGGAACAAAATCTCCTATTTTGTCATTCTGAGCGTAGCGAAGAATCCCTAGATCCTTCGCCTACGGCTCAGGATGACAGTACCTAATCCATGAACAATACTTCCAAAAATCTCGAAAGTTTCGAACGCGAACTATCTGAGGCTTGCCAAAAATTTGAACGCGACCGGTCGGAAATCACGGTCGTCGCGGTGACGAAAAATCGGTCGCCAGCCGAAATTAACGAACTTCTCGAAAACGGAATTTCGGCAATCGGCGAAAATCGTTTACAGGAATTTTTGGGGAAAAAATCTGAACTCGCGAATTGCGAAAAACATTTCATCGGGCGAATTCAGTCGAACAAAGCCGCGGAAATCGCGCGGAATTTCGATGTCGTCGAGTCGGTCGCGAGTCGGAAAGTCGCGCAAATTTTGGACGACGAATCGGCGAAAATGGGAAAAATCCTGCCGATTTTTTTGCAAGTGAATCTCGCGCGTGAACCACAAAAAGACGGATTTTTAGCGGAAGATTTGGCCGCCGCGATTGCTGAAATCGCGAAATTTGAAAATTTAAAAATCGTCGGACTGATGACGATCGGACTTCTCGAAAATGAAAATCGGACGCGCGAAATTTTTACAGAAGGTAAAAAACTTTGCGACGAATTCGGACTCGCGAAATTCTCGGCGGGAATGTCGGACGACTGGAAAATCGCAGTCGAGTGCGGCGCGACGGAGCTGAGAATTGGACGTCGACTTTTCGAAAACTAATTTCTCCCGCAAATATTTTTAAAATCGCATTTCCGACAATCCGCGCAGTCGTCGCAATCAAATTCCAATTTCTGAATCTTCGCCCAACTTTCCCGAATCGTTTTTTTGAGTTCCTCGATTTCCGCTTTTTGCGGAGAAAATTTTTCATCGCGGAACTCCCCTTTTTTGTCCGGTCGCACGAAACTCAAAACGAGTTCGCGCGGTTCGAAAATAAAACGCGAATCCAACTCGGCGAGCATTTTGTAAAACAAAAGCTGACGATAGCTATCGCCCGTCGAGTTCACCGTCTCCCCGCGAATCGCCGCCGGAGTCAGCGGCGCCATCGATTTGTAGTCAATGAAACGCACTTCTTTCGCGGTCTCTGGGATCGGATCGATGCGGTCGATTTTGCCGGTCAGTGGAATATCGTCGAGGCGCACTTCGTGCCGCGCGAAATTGAATTCGACATCGACGGGCGGCGGCAGATCGGGATGACTCGCGAGATATTTTTCGATCGCGGACTCCGCGTCGCGCTCGACCGCCGCGAATTGCGACTGCGTGAGCGGCTCGCGGCGCAAACTTTTTTGTAAACTTTCGAGCGCGATTTCGACTTTCGGCAGCTTGCCGGAATTTTTGTATTCGCGGAAAAACGCTTCAAATGCAGCGTGAACCGCCGTGCCGAAAATTTGACCGAGTCGCTCGTCGACGGAAATTTTGGTCGGCAGTCGGAGCAAATTTTGAAAAAGAAATTTGCGTGGACACGCGAGAAAATTATTGAGCGCGGTCGGCGAAAGGCGAAATTCTTCGAGCAAACTCGCGAGAAATTTTTGCGTGTCGAGCGAAAATTTTTGCTGGCCGGCGAGCGGCAGCGCGGCGAAACCGGCCTCCGGCGCGCGAGAAAATTCGAGCAAATCCGGCTCGATCTCGGCGATGAAACGCGTCGCGGTCGTCGCGCGAAATTCGTAATTTTCGGCATACGAAATCGTGAGCGCATTTTTCGCGCGAGTCAGCGCGACGAAAAAAAGTCGCCGCTCCTCTTCCAATTTTTTTTCTTTCTCGATAGCCTGCCCTGAGCCTGTCGAAGGGCCAAGCTCGAGAATGTCCGGTAATTTCAGCTTTTGCGGCTTCGCTCGGCCGCCCCACGACGCG
>JAZDPN010000057.1:0-12531 GCA_043797545.1 Patescibacteria group bacterium
TCCGGTCAAAATGAAAACCAAAATTCTCCCGCAAAGAGGTTTTATTTCTGACAATCAGAGTCCGAAATTCGGCACGTCGGGGCACGAAGAGCTTTTGTTGGAAAAGGTGAAGGGCGGCACAAAAATCAATTATGTTTACGAAGTTGATATTCACAAAAAGTGGTTGCGAATCATCGCCAAGCCACTGATCGGTTGGTTCGCGATGAAAGCATGGGAAAAGGCTGTTATCAATGAACTGAGAAAAATTTTAGAAAAGCGCAAATAGTAGAGCGCGTCGCGCACCGCAGTGGTCGAAACGCTAGTTTGGGTTTTAATTTATGTTTAATGTTTGGCTGTTTTTTTGTTGTGCAAAATAAATAGTTCGTATACCATCAGGCTGTATAAAACATGAGGAAAGATAGAATCAGCAAATATCGGCAAATAGAGTCGTTACGTCATTCAAAACTAATAGTTTTTTGTACGAGCGATAGGCCTGGCTTAGAAATAATAATCGCGCCGGACATCATCTCACCACTTACCAATCATCTAGATGTAATAGGCGATGTAGAAAAAATAACTCTTTTTATTTACACCAGAGGAGGAATAACTTTAGCCGCGTGGAGCTTTGTAAACTTACTGAGAAGTTTTTGCAAAGATCTTGAAGTAATAGTTCCATTCAACTGCCATAGTGCTGGAACACTAATCTGCCTAGGGGCAAATAAAATTATAATGACGAAACAGGCGACACTTGGCCCAATTGACCCCAGCACTAATGGATTACTTAATCCGATTGCGGTCATTAATAATCAGCAAATAAAAGTGCCTGTTAGCGTAGAACATGTTAATGGCTACCTTGATATGGCAAAAAATGATTTTAGTATCAAAAAAGGTGGTGATCTAAAAGAGATCTATCTAAAATTAAGTGAAAAAATCCATCCTTTATCTCTCGGAGAAGTGTATAGATCAAAGGCGCAAATACAAATGCTTGCACGTAAGCTTTTAAAAAACCAAGGTATTGGAGAGAAAAATATAAAAGAAATTATTAAGTTCTTGTGCTCTGACTCAGGTAGCCACGATTACACAATAAATCGAAAAGAGGTTAGGGACGACTTGGGATTAAATATGGAAAAGCCAGATCAGGCATTGTATAGCATAATCAAAGCTATTTATGACGATATCGAGAATGAATTGGAATTAAAAACTCCGTATCAGCCAGCCACACTACTAGGAAATAACAGCACTATCAATTATTCATTTCACAGAGGCATACTAGAATCTATAGACGGTGGTGCAGATATTTTCACTAGCGAAGGAACTCTAACGAAATTACCACAATCACAAATAAATCAACAAATAGCCATTCAGGACAATAGGACTTTTGAAGGATGGAAACACTACACTTAATATGACAATTAGCCCAAATTTATATGGAAACAATAATTACTAGGCACTTTTCAAACTTTTACAGTCAAAATAGTGCAGCCGACAACTTACCGTCAATGAAAACTGCTTCTCTAGAAAACAGTAAGTCTGACTGGACAAAAAATAGAGTATTTACTAATTGTGAAAAGATTTATTATCAAGACTTGATCTTAAAACACAATAGGCAATGACAAAATATCTTGATTGATATTTTGAAAGGAGACAACCTCTGTCATAATTTACTCTTCCACCACCCTCACCTTCTCCAACATCCGCGCCGTTTTTTCCCGCGCTTTTTCGACATTTTCATCCGCGGCGAGGATCACGCCGAGGCGGCGATTTGGCCGCGAATTCGGTTTGCCGAAAAGGCGAATCCACGAATCTTTTTC
Organism: Patescibacteria group bacterium; assembly: GCA_043797545.1. GTDB lineage: Bacteria > Patescibacteriota > Gracilibacteria > JAHISY01 > JAHISY01 > JAHISY01. Next base: position 1,791 of record JAZDPN010000057.1, read on the forward strand.
TTTCAAAGCTTCGTCAATCCCCTCGAACGCAATCTTCTCGGAATTTTTCGCCGCGAGAATCACGCGCGACGCCGCCGGACTGATATTTTTGATTTCCGGAATCGGCAGCCCGAGAATCGCCCGCACATGCAGCTCGAACTCGGAGAGATTTTGCGAAATCAAAGTCACCAGCCCCGTGTCATGCGGCCGCGGCGAGACTTCGCTGAAAATGACATTTTCGCCCGCGATGAAAAGCTCGACGCCAAAAATTCCCCGCCCACCGAGATTCTCGACCACTTTCCCCGCGATCTCCTCGCACTTTTTGACAATCTCGTCCGAAAAATTTTGCGGCTGCCAGCTCTCCCGATAATCACCCGATTTTTGGATGTGACCGATCGGCGGACAAAAAGAAATTCCATTTGAATGGCGAACAGTCAACAAAGTGATTTCCGTTTCGAACTTGATAAATTCCTCGACAATCACTTTTTCCGATTTGCCGCGCGAACCGGAGAGTGCGTAATTGAAGGCTTTTTCGATGTCGACTTCGGACTCAACCGTCGATTGGCCTTTGCCCGAAGAAGATTGAATCGGTTTCACGACGCACGGAATTCCGATCTCCGCGACCGCTTTTTTAAATTCCTCCAAACTTTCCGCGAACGCGTATTTCGCCGTCGGCAGTTTCAATTCCTCCGCCGCGAGTCGCCGAATCCCCTCGCGATTCATCGTGAGATTCGCCGCGCGCGCTGTCGGGATCACCGTGAAGCCCTCTTTTTCCAGCTCGAGCAGAAGAGCGGTATTGATCGCCTCGATCTCCGGGACGATGAAGTTCGGCTTTTCCGCTTCGATAATTTGACGCAATTCCTCCGCCGACTGCATGTCCACGACGAAACTGCGGTGCGCGACTTGCATCGCCGGCGCGTGCGCGTAGCGATCGACGCCGATCACTTCGACGCCCAATCTTTGTGCCTCGATCGCGACTTCTTTGCCGAGTTCGCCGCAGCCGAGCAGGAGAATTTTGGTTGCATTGGCTGTCAGAGGAGTTCCAAGCATTTTATGAAATTAGGTTCTAGCCGATTTTAGCGAACTTTTTTTAAATTCGGCTTTGCTGGAAATCTCGGCAATGACCAAACCGAACACAATCCACCAAAACGCCTCACCCGCGAAATTGCTCGCGAAATAATGGTCCCAATTGGCTAATAAAAAAAGCGCGACTAACAAAGCCAAAGCTTCGAATTTCTTTTCCCGCCAAGACCAAAAAGCCAGCCAGGCGAAAATCACTAACCAAGCTAGAGCCACAAAAACAGATTCTTCTGCAGTTTTGAGCACGAAGAAATTATGAACTGGCTGCAAAGCGTAAAAAGGTAAATCGGGATATTTTTCGGCCAGAGCGGCAGTGAAATCACTGCGCCCGACTCCCAAGGGGTTTTCGCGTGAAATTTCCAAAGCTTGGAAAATCTGGTCAAGTCGGGAAATCGAATCGCCGGCCGCAGCGCCGAAGCGCGCGAAAAATGGTGCCGGGAACGCTAGCAGTAAAGCTCCGAAAACCACAAAAGCTGCCAGAGCCGAGATAATTCGGCGACGCGTTTGGAAAATCAGTAAGACCGTCAAACCGGCAAAAAAGGCCAAGACTGCGGCGCGCGAAAAAGAAAAAAACAAACCGGCGAGAATCATAACCGCGACGAAATAAACCAAATGGTGCTTGCGGTCATAATTGGCCAGCGCGAGCAAAGTCAGAGCCGCCAGCCCGCCTAGGATATTGGCATGGGCCAAAGTCCCCAAGCCGCGCGGCAAGACTTCCCCAAGCGCGGAAAAAGTTTTCGCAATATTGAAAGTCGAGGCGTCGAAAAAAGGCTCACCCAAAAAATGCAGGCCGAGATCGCCCTGGGCAAAAAATTGCGCCGTCCCCAGCGCAGCCTGAAAAAACAGCGCGGCTGCCAAAATCCGAACGACCGAGCGCGAACCGAAAATTCCGCTCGCGATGAAAAAAGCCGTCCCGGCAAATTCAAGCGTCCGCCAAAAATGCAGCAATGCGAGCAGCGGATCGCGCGCCAAAGGTAAAATTAAAATCTCGCACGCAAACAAAATTCCAAAAGGTAATAAGAGCTTGGCCGGTGGGATCTTGGTCGCGACTCGCTGAAAGATGAAAGCCAGCCCGAGCCAGACGAAGGCAAGCAGGAAAAAGATTTCGCTGGCTTGGATAAAAAAAGCAAGATATTCATCGAAAAATCCCCTTGAGTAAGATTGGCCGAAATAAACCAGGGAGCGAATTTGGAAAGGCAAACAGAAAAGGCCGAGTCCGAAAAAAACTTGGGAAAGCCTGAGAAAATCGGGGCGGGCGATTTTGCGCCAAAAAAGCATCGCTGCGATTTTACCTCAGGACTGGACCGGATTATTCCTTTTTGTCAGTTACCGAGCGAAAAGTCGCGTCCAATTCGCGCGCGCCATCAGCCGTTTGCAATTCGCCATCTCCGATACGATCCAAAACTTCAGCAATCTTGGGATCAAAAATCTGATCATCAGCCAAGATTAAAGAATCGGCATAAACCGCCTGATCGGCGAAAACACCTAGAACCGGATCGCCCTTTTGATTGATTAGTAAATCGCGCCGCGAGGCCGGTTTTTTGGTCGCCTCGAGATATTTTGATTCCGACGCGTTCGAAGTCAGATCGAGGATCAGGCGCCAGGCCTCGTTGGGATATTTGGAAGATTTGGCAACCGCGAGTGCAAAAAAATCAGCCAAGGCAACCTTGGGATTGCCAACCTGAGGATCCTGAATTTGGGGCCAGGGAGCAATCCCGACCTCGTCCAGAGAAATCGGGCTGCTGATCTGCTTGATGGCATTCCTGATCGAATCGTAGTAGTAGGAGTAGCCGGCAATCATGGCGACTTTGCCCTCGACGAAAGTAGCTAATTCCTTTTCTGGGGCGCCAGCCGTGATTTTCTGATTCCAGCAGTATTCCTGATTGAGCGGATTGCGCGAAAACGCAGTCATGAAATCGAGTGCATCCAGTGCCGGCTTATAAAAACCGCCCTCCCCTGCCAGCAAGTTTTCTCCGCCGAATTGATGGTAAAAATTGTAAAAAGTCTCAACTCCGCGCGAGACATTGTCGGCGCGACCCAGGGCAATCCCGACCAAGCGAAAACCAGATGGATCAGTGTAATCCTTCTTGGTCAGGCGCATCGCATCATCGCGCACTCCGTCCCAAGTCGTCTCAGGCGCAGGGTAAGGCTTGCTCAAAACACTGCGGAAATAAGTTTTATTGTAAAAAAGTGCGAGCGAATCCACATACATCGGCAAACCAAAAACCTGCTCAGTCGTCGCTGTCTTGCTTGCTGAATTTTCGAAAATCGTCGCTTCTCCGACTGCATCGACAAAATCTTTTCTGACAGACTCAGGCGTGTAACCCAAGGTCTCAGGCAAAGGCTGTAAAAATTTCTTGTATTTAGGGAACCAAGTCCCCCGAATCGCGACTACGTCCGGTCCTTCCCCGCTCGCTAGCTCAATCAAAAGCGCATCGCGATACTCGGCCAGGTCGGCGAAACTGCGGTAATTGACCCGAATATCAGTCTGCGCTGTGAAGTCGTCCAGGAGCGGCTGCATTTGGTCGCTCGTATCGAAAACGTTCCAAAACTCGAGAGTTGTTTTGGGCGTGTTGTTATTGCTGCCAAAAATCCAAAAAGCCAAAAGCCAAAGCAAGATAACTCCTCCGATGATCGCTGCGATTTTGATAAGTTTTTTCTGCATTCGCTCGAAATTTTAACTTTCTCGACGCGCGGCGGCAATTCCTGCCAGGAAGCTTCTTTTGGCCCGACCGTAAAAAGTGAAAGGCAAAACCGCAGCCGCGATTTTTTGGGTGAACAGTTTCGCACCAGTTGGCAAAATCTTGTTTTCCGGATGCAGTTTTTGGAATTGGACCAGATTGCGTCCCGCTGCGAATTGGCGCTCAGCCAGTGAATCGGCGGAAATCTCGTGAAAATGCTCGACCAAAGCGGCCGGCTCGAAAAGTAATTTCAAGCCCTTTTTGGCCAGACGAAACCCCAGCTCGGCATCCTCGAAACCCCAGCCAGAGAACTTTTCGGAGAATTTTTCCGCATCGAGGAAAGCTGTTTTGAGTGATAAATTCGCGGTGTAAAAACGCCAGAAATCTGTCTCGGAATTTTTCTGCAGATCATCGAATTTGAATTGGACTCCGGATCTTTCGAGCCAGCGCATGAAGCGCGAAACACGAATCGCGGGATGCCAGCGCACCAGCCCGAGACAGGCGAAATTGGGCTGGGGAAATTTTTGGTGAAAATTGTGATGAACCTCGAGCAAATTACTCTTGGGCAGCATATCGTCACCGAGGAATAAAACCAGTTCGCCGGAAATTTTTTGGAGCGCCAAATTGCGCGCGACGGCCTGACCTGAATTCTTTTGGGAGAAAAATTGGAAAGGGAAATCTACTTTCTTTTTAAACTCCGCCAAAACTCGAGGCGTCGAATCCGTCGAACCATCGTCAACCACGACCAGCTCAAAATCAGTAAATGTCTGAATCGTGAGTAAATTGAGCATGCGCCGGAGCACCTCGGCGCGATTGAAAGTCGGGATGATGACGGAGATTTTCACGCGAAAATTTTAACTCAAAACTGCGTGTAAAAATTGGGAATAGTATGCAAACGTGGAAAATAATTGCCGTTCGCGAAAAAATCGATTTCGAGCAATTTACCCGAGGTGTAATCGTAAGTTTGGTCGAAAATAAAATTTCCGAGCGAAAAAATTTGGCAAAAATCGGGCTGACAGTCAAGCTCGCTCGCGCGGTGCGAGTGCGCGCCGATCACAAATTCGACGCCTTCACCTCGCAATTTCGCGATCAACTCGCGATCGCGCTTGTTCGGCTCGGTGACGAATTCCGAACCGAAATGCAGAAATGCAAACAGCGGTTTGTCTGATTTTTTAATGAACTCGAAATCGGAATCTCGGATCAGCGGCCAAAAACGCGGAATCCCGAAATTATCGAGATCGGTGAGCGCGACGAGATCAAACTCGGATGTTTTGAATATCTCGCCCGCCTCGAAAAACGCAATCTTATTTTCAGCCAAAAGTTTTTTCATCTCGTCGTAACCAGCGACACCGAAATCGTGGCGGTGATTATTCGCGAGTCCGACCGCAACGATGTTCAATTTTTGGAGAATTGGCAGCGCGAAATCGAGCGGAATACACAGTTCGTAATCGTTCCGTGGTTTGTCGCATTTCTCGCGGACGACGCCTTCGAGATTCACGATCATTTTCGCGCCGTGCGTAATTTCAAGAATTTTCTGAATCATTTTGTCTCGACGTTTTCCGTTGGAAAATTTGGTGAAAATCGAGCGCCCGAAAAATGTGTCGCCCGCGAAAAAATACTTTTCGTGCGGAAAATCGAGCGGCTCGCGCGACCAAAACTGCACGAGATAGCTCGTCGTCTCGTCGACTTTTTCATCGGAATAAAACTCTGAATTGCGATTTTCAAAAATCGTCGGCGTCGCGGAAAAATAATTTTTTTGAAGGAAAAATTGGAGAAATTGCGCGCCGCGCGAATCGAGATTGTCCGATTCGTCGAGCGCGAAAATCGCGTCCGGATCGCCGTTCACAAGCGCGCGCAAAGTTTCTTCGTCGTGCAGCGTCGCATTTTTTGCCGATAAATAATGACTGAAATCGGTCGACTGCAAAATCAAAGTTTCCGGCGTGAGAATTTTTTCGAGCGACGCGGCGAATTTTTTCAGCTCATTTTCGTCGGCAGAAATTTTGACCGCGATCGGGACAATCGGCGTGTCAGGAAAATATTTTTTCAAAAATGGGAGAAAAACTTGGATGCCGTGCTCGTGCGAAAAAAGATTCGACTCGGTGATTTGCGAATCGGCGAGCAACTTTTCGACCGAACTTTGCGCGACCGCGACTTCGCCGAAAATCGTGTTGAAATTTTTCGTCGTCGTCGAGAATTTCGTCTCCCCGCGATCGAAATGATCGGGCGCGATAATCACGATTTGATCGTATTTTTGCGCAGAAATTTGGGACAGCCCGGACGCGATCAGATCAGCGGCGAGCAAATGGTGCGGGAGCGTGATTCCGGAAATTTTGGCGGAAATCGCGGGCGAATCGGTAGTCGCGAGCGCGGCTGCGAATGGCGTCGGATCGGAATAAAGCGGCGGAAAATTCAGCGCGACTGGCATCGACACGCCGAACCGAGAAAACAGAAAAATCGCAATCGCGGCAAAGCGCAGCATTTATTTGACCAGCAAATTTTCGTACCAAAAATTTTTGGCCGGAAGTTCGCTCGGTTTTTCATAAACTTTTTGCTGCCAAATTTGGTCGGTCAAACGCGATTTGAGCGGCGCGGTCAATTCGAAATGATTGAAAACGAGACCGACCGTGAGTCGCGGCGATTTGTCGGAATCAACCAGCGCGAGCATCACATACGGTCGACCAGTCGCCTCGTACAAAATCTGGTCGAGCAGCGCGTCCGTGTGAATATCCGCAATCAATTCGGAGCGTTTGTCTTCGTCGGTGAGGATTTTGCCCAGCTCGAGCGGATGCGCAAGGTAGTCGAGCCCGAGCGAACGCAATTTCTCGAAATCGTCGTCCGAAATCGCCTCACCCGCCATTTCCTTTTTAGCGATTTGCGCATAAAAATCGACCTGCTCGGCGAATTGCGAGAGCATGCCATATTCCTGCATTTCGTTCGTGAGCAGATTATTTTCGCGGAAAAGTTTTTGCGTGAGCGCGATCAAACTCTGCAATTCCTGCCAAAAAGCAAGATTCGGCTCGACGAAACCTTTGGGCGGCGGCGGCGGTTCGTCCCCGCCTCCCCCGCCGAGCTCGGCGTAACTTTGTTTCGCGTAAAGCAAAGTGTCGTGTTTGAGCTCGGTGTACGAACCGAGGTAAGTTTGAATTTGTTTCACTGGGAATAACTCGGACCGCATGAAAAGCGGATATTTCGCGTCAAATTTTTGGGTCAAAGTCGCGAGCAATTTCAGCCACGCTGTGCCGAGCGAGCCGCTCCATTCCGCGGGCGAAACTTTTTTCAAATCAGCCGCAACCTCATCTAATTTCTTGTCGAATCCGCTCAAATCTTGTTCCGAAAATTGGAATGTTTTTTGCAAAAATTGCTTTGCAAAATCGCGTGCGGTCGCGTCGCCAAAAGCCGCGGGCACGAAAAGCGCACTCGGCGTCGATGGCAATTTCGTCTCAGTTTTTTCCTGTCCGGCCGTCAGCCGATTGAGCACCCACGCGTCGAAAGTGAAGCGCTGACCGAAAACACGCACCGATTTCGATTCGTTCAAAAGATCTTCTTTGGTTTTTGCGCCAATATTTTCATCAATCACGACGTCGGACAAAATTTTGGGCGGCTGGAGCTCGCTGAGTCGCGCGCGCAGTTGGGAAATTTTTTCCGCATCGAATGCGTCGGTCGGCCGTAAATCGCCGAGAAATTTCGTCCAAGTCGCGAGCGTGATGTCGTCGGATTCACCCGCGAAAAATCCTGTGATTTTCATAATTTTTTCCCAGTCGGCACGGATCGCGGAATCGGCAAAAATTTGATTGAGCAAAATCGCGTCCGACAAACCGAGATCATTTTTGAGGAAATACGAGTTGCGACCGAAGAACATCATCGTCCGGAAATACGCGCGCAATTTGGAATTTTTGGCATAATGCGAGCGTGGTGTGAACTGCGTGTAATCCGCCTTGTTTTTCGGCTTGTATTCGCCGAAAAGCGGCGAGGGCGCTGATCCGTCAGCAGTGTAGATTAATTTGAGCTCGGCACGAATTTTTTCCAAAATCTCGGGCGAAAAATCGGTGGAATAATCCGCGAGCAATTTTTCCGCATTGGCGAAAGTGTCGGTCGCGTCGGCGACTTTTTCCGCTTCGGCTTGCTGCTTCATGATCTCGACATAATCGAGCCCGGAATCGAAATTCGGGTCAACTTGCGCGCCCTCCCAATTCGCGTTTTCGAACAAAATCCGCGCGGCGGCGAATTGCGCAGCGAGAATTTCGTAGCGCGCCGCGGACGCGGAATCGCTCGATTTTTTCAGCTCGAGCAATTTTTGGAGCGAATCCGCGGTGAAATTTTTGAGCGTGGCGGCAAGTTCATTTTGCTCGAGATATTCGAGCGCGTTTTCGAAAAATTTATGAAAACCGTGCAACACAATATCCGGAGTGACTAACTTCGAATTTTCCGGCGCACGACCGAAATAAGTCCCGCCAACCGCGTCAAAAGCGCCGAGCATTTCGTCGAAAGAATTGAAGGCGATTTTTTCGGTCAATTTCGTCGACTCGAGTGGAACGAGCAAAAAGCTATTTTTTGCGAGGAAATTTTGCTGATTTTCGCTTAGTTGAACTCCTAGGAAATTGAGAACTTCTGTTTGGTTTGCGGCCGTGATTTTGGGAGTTGGCGCACCGCAACCGACGAGCGAAACAAGAGCCAAAAATCCGGCGAGCGATTTTTTGAAGGTGGGCATTTGGGAAAATTAAATTGGTAAATTGGGATTCGCCGTGACCATTTTAGCGAATTGTGATTTGGAATTTTGGAGCAGCCAAAATCCCGCGCCGGCGATCATCGCAGCGTTGTCAGTGCAAAATTCGAAACGCGCTGGACAGCGAAATTCGACTTTGAGAATCTGCGCGAACTCAGTGAATTTTTCGCGCAGAGCAAGATTCGCGGAAACGCCGCCAGCGAGGTGAATTTCTTTTGCTTTGAATTTTTTCGCCGCGAGCAAAGTTTTCGTAGCAAGAACATCGACAACCGATTCTTGAAATCCAGCCGCCAAATCTGGTTTTTGTTTTTTGCTACGTGTTTCATGTTTCGTGTTTTGTGTTCTGCGTCGGACTTCGGATTTCAGCCCGGAAAATGAGAAATCGAAATTCGTGAGTTGCATTTTGCCCGACCGCAGCCGCTCCCCGACTTCGGCTGAATCGAAATTGCGCGCGATGTCTTTTGGGAGCAGCCATGCCCGCGGCAAATTTTCTGGCGACTTCGAATTCGCTGCGATTTTTTGAATTTCGGGACCACCGGGATACGGCAAATCGAGCAACCGCGCGACTTTGTCGAACGCTTCGCCCGCCGCGTCGTCGAGCGTTTCGCCGAGTAACTTCGGTTTCGCTTTGGAATTTTTGAGCAAAATCAGTTCGTTGTGTCCGCCGGACGCGGTGAGCACCACGATCGGACATTGGAATTTTTTTGCATCGCGCTCGAGCCAATTCGCCCGGACATGCGCGAAAATGTGATTCACCGGGACGATCTTTTTACCGGAAAAAGCAGCGAGCGTATTCGCGGTGACGACACCCGCGAGCAGTGCGGAATTCAGTCCCGGTCCGGCGGCGACCGCGATCGCGTCGATTTTTTTCAGCGGAACTCGTGCAATTTCGAGCGCTTTTTCGATCGTTGGAATAATCTTGCCGACATGCTCGCGCGCGGCGACCTCGGGCACGACTCCCCCGGTTTTGCGGTGGATGGAAATTTGCGACGCGACGACGCTCGCCAAAACTCGCGCACCATTTTCGACCACGGCCGCCGCGGTTTCATCGCAGCTCGTTTCAATTCCAAGAATCAGCATCCCTGTGATTTTCGCTGAAAAAGTGCGAAAAGGGAATCATGGCTCATGAGAAATATTACCAAGACCAAAGATCCTTGCTCTCAAATCCTTGGCAATGGCTAAAATTGCATAATGCAGTAATATAACCTCTTCACCACAGTAGGCAAAACAATTTTGCAAAACTCGAAAAATTTCCAGGCGCAAAGCCGCTTTTTGTTCCCTTGAAAATCCGTCAAGAATCTCCTCCAGCAAGCCAAGACTTAAAAGCTGGGGTTGATCATCTAGGCTACCAATAGCTAAAATTCTTACTGTCATCACAAAAAAATTATAAGTTGGAAGTTTACTTCGAACTTATTTTCCAGTCAAAAAATTTTATTTCAAAAATTTCTTCGCGGCAGCTTCGGCACTCATCCCCTGATGAACCACGGCCGCGGTCGCACGAATGAAGGCCGCCGGATTTTTGTGCTGGAAAGCATTGCGACCCATCGCGACTCCCGCGCCGCCCGCTGCGATCGCGCCTTCGACCATTTTGAGCGCGGCGAGATCATCGCCTTTCGCGCCGCCCGCGATCACGACCGGTACGCCGAGTGCGCCATCGACGACTTCTTTAAAGGTTTTTGGATCGCCGGTGTACGGTACTTTGATAATGTCCGCGCCGAGCTCCGCCGCGATGCGCGCGACTTTTTTCACATTCTCAACATCATTCGGGTTCGCGATCTTCGGACCGCGCGGGTATGCCATCACGAGGAGCGGCATCCCCCACTCAATACAATTCGTCGCAATTTTACCGAAAACGCGGAGCTGCTCGGCTTCCGTTTCACTACCCAAATTGATGTGAATCGAAACCGCGTCCGCGCCAAGCTTCAAAGCAGTCTGGACATTATTGACTGAAACTTTTTCGTTGCCGTCGACCGGATTCAACTCGGTCGAAACCGAGAAATGCAAAATCAAACCAATATCTTTGCCGCCCGAACGATGGCCGTGCAGCGCGAGCCCGAGATGGCCGATGACCGCGTTCGCACCACCTTCCGCCGCTGCGTCGACAGCCGATTTCAAATCCACCAAACCCTCGATCGGCCCCATGCCGGCGCCGTGATCGAGCGGCAACAGAACCGTCTTTTTGGAATTGCGATCGATGATGCGTTCGAGACGAATTCTTTTGCCGAGCATTTTGGAGGGATTAAAACAGGGTTATTTTACAATTTTTTTAGTTTCCGGC
>JAZDPN010000058.1:0-9732 GCA_043797545.1 Patescibacteria group bacterium
CCCATGCCGGCGCCGTGATCGAGCGGCAACAGAACCGTCTTTTTGGAATTGCGATCGATGATGCGTTCGAGACGAATTCTTTTGCCGAGCATTTTGGAGGGATTAAAACAGGGTTATTTTACAATTTTTTTAGTTTCCGGCAAACCGCCGCGATGGTTTTTTCCGGCGTCGATGCGCCCGCAGTCACGCCGACTGTTTTGAATTTTTTGAAATCGCGCGGCTGAATTTCATCCGCGTTTTCAATCCAAAAAGTCGGTCGAATTTTGGCAGTCAATTCGAAAAGTTTTTTCGTGTTGTTTGATTTCCGCCCGCCGACGACGACTACCGCATCGACTTTTTGCGCGAGAATCTCGGCGGATTTTTGGCGCTCAAGCGTCGCTCCGCAAATCGTATTGCGCGGGATGATTCGCGCGTCGATTTTCTCAAGCACGGAAATTAATTTCGCGAAATTCGCTGGATTTTCAGTGGTTTGCGCGAGCACGCCGATTTTTTGGCCGGAGAATTTTTTGAGTTTTGGCGCGGAAATTTTTTGGACGACTTCGACCGCTGGGAAGTCCTCAACCACCGCACGCATCTCGGGATGACCGCGCCGACCGAGGATCAAGACTGGAATTTTTTGGGATGTGAATTTCGCAACTGCGAGATGAATTTTTTGGACAAACGGACAGCTCGCGTCCACGATTTTAATTTTTTTCTTTTTGAGCGCAGTTAATTTTTTTCGAGAAATACCATGTGCTCGCACGACCACCACTCCATCACGGATTTTGGAAATCGCAGAAATTGCCCTGACTCCGCGCAAACTCAATTCTTCCAAAATCTCAGGATTATGAATCAGCTCGCCGAGCGTCGCGACGCGGTTCGAATTTTCGCTCGCCGAACGAGCCAGCTCGACTGCCCGCTGCACGCCGAAACAAAAACCGGCCTTGTCTGCTCGAATGATTTTCACAAAGCGATTTTACTCTGCCTTGGCTTCCTCCGGCTTCGACTCTTCAGCTTTCTCGGCTGTAGCTTTTTCAGCTTCTTTAGCCTTCAATTCTTCCGCCAGCTTAGCCTTGGCCAGCTCGCGCTTCGTGACCGCCGATTTCACCTTTTTGACCGCTTTAGCTGAATCAACCGCGCTAACCCGAGCCACTGAACTTGCCGCTGCTGCTGCCTTGATACTTTCGGAAATCTTGGATTTCTTTTTGGAAGTTTTGGCTGCTTCAGCCGCTTTCATCCTCGCGCGGAATTTATCGACCTTGCCAGCTGTATCGACCAATTTCTGCTTGCCAGTGTAAAAAGGATGACAAGCCGAGCAAACTTCAGTCCTGATCTCGACCGCAGTTGATTCGAAAATAAAAGTCGCGCCACAACCACAAGTCGCGGTCGTCTTTTGCGTTTTCGGGTGGATTCCGGATTTCATTGGAAAAAATTAAGCCGCGCGATTTTAGAGATTTTAGCGAGAAATTGCAAACTCTCCGACAAAATAATTTGTGTAAATTTCTGAGATAAATCATTTACTTTTTTAGTAAAAAATGTTAAAATTTAAAAAATTAAAAAATAAAAATATATGTCTGAAACACCAAGTACAACTCCACAAGAAAAAACTCGGCATGACCTTCAATATCTCAAGGGTCGAGTTGAAGGAGAAGTAGAATCCCAAAGCAAAAGAAAAGCCGAAAGTTCCTCGAAGGAGGCTGTAGCATTTTACGAAAAAGGATTGGAGGAATACGAAAAAGGCGATTATCAATCGGCAATCGAATTTTTTAATCAGGCATCTAAAAAGTTTCCACGCGTTTCTACGATCCATTCAGCTTTATCTTCAGCCTATTCAGCTTTAGGAAAGTTTGATGATGCTATATCTGAAGCTGATTTAGCGATCCAATATGCACAGGAATCTGTCGACCCAGAAGAAAAAGAATCGACCAATAGAGCAATTGCCAGAGCTTACGGTTTGAAAGGCACAGCTTATATACAAAAAGAAGAGTTCGCTAAAGCCACAGAAAACATTAAAAAATCTGTGGAGTTATGGCTAGATTTAGCTAAAAATAATCCAGATTCTTACGGATTAAATCTAGTATTAACTTTACAAAACCTAGGTGCTGCACTGGAATTAGATAGTAAATTTTACGAGGCAATAAGAGCATACCAAAAGGCTGAGGAAACTTTGATTGATCTAGCGGTAAGAAGTCCTAAAAAATATGATGTAAGAATATTTGATGAGTTACGCGCAAAAATAAAATATCTAAAAAAGAAAATTGGTGAAATTTAATCTTTCAAGAGATTATCGTTTTTGCCAAATCAAGTGAATAAAACGGAAAGTCGCATTCCAAATTCGGCCGATTCTTTTCGGTTGGCGGAATAATCGCCACAGCCATTCAATTCCGAGTTTTTGGAAAATCCGCGGCGCACGCGCGACTTTTCCGGCATGAAAGTCGAACGCGCCGCCGATTCCCGCCGCGAATTTCACCGATTTTAATAGCGGTAAATTACGACCGAGCCAAAGTTCTTGCTGCGGCGCGCCGAACGCGACGAACAAAATTTCCGCGCCCGCAGAATCAATTTTGGCGCGAATTTCCCCTTCTTCCGCTGGATCGGGCGAACCGGCGAAAACGCCGGCGATCACAAGTCCGGGAATTTCTTTTTCAAATTTATTTTTTAATTGCACGGCGATCCCCTCGCCCGCGCCGAGCAAAAAAACTCGCTTTTTGCGTTTGGCGGCAAGCGCGAGAATTTTGGGAAAAAGATCCGTCCCGGTAATCCGCTCGGGCAGGACATCGCGAATTTTGGCCGGCCGAAACAGAATCGCGCAAAGCGAGCCGAGCAAAGTGAAAAAATTGCGCTTTTTCAAAGCCAAAAAATGCGCCGCCCACAAAAGCCCGATGCCGTCCGACGTCGCGAGCGCGGCGGAATTGAGCACTTTTTGGAAAGCCGGATTTTTTTGCGCCGCGAGAATAATCTCCGGATTTGGCGTCGTCAGCAAAAATTTTTGCGGCGAACGCGAACTCCCCCACGCGGATTGAATTTTTTGATTTTGGGAAATCCGACCGGACAAAAATTCTTCGACTTTCGCCAAAACTTCGGCTTCGGTCAGAGCATCGAGCGCGATTCCGGCGAGAAAAATTCGTGACAAAACGCCCGAATTTTAGCGTTTTTTGATCACGATCGCGCGGAATCCGGCACGGCCGGTCGATTCGGTCGCGACATCTTCCCACTCCGGCTTCGCCAGCTCGAGGTGGACAAGCCGGCGCATGAATCCGCTCATCGGCGGAAGTTTGACCGGGTTACCCGTCGAACGAACTTGGAGTGCGCGACGTTTCGCGAGCTCGACCGCGTCCTCTTCTTTGCGTTTGCGGTAACCGTCGACATCGACGAAAAGCGTCAATTTACGATTTAAAGCGTCAGCTTTTTGACTCGCAGCGAGCCGCAGCAAATGCTGAAAAGCTTCGAGATTGTCGCCATGCTTGCCGATCAAAAGCGGTGCATCGGTCGTCCTGATTTCGACGAGATAATGCTCAAGCTCTTCGCCTTCTTCCTCGACTCGGCGCGAAACGGAACAGCTCGCCTCATCGAGCTGCAGACCAGCGAGAAAATCCTCGCAGAGGGATTTGATTTGGAGTTCCATGTTATTGAATTAAGGATGATTAATTATTAATGCAGAATGAAAAGATTCTGTTGCGTGTTTCATGCCCCGCCGAAGGGGCCCCTTTGGGGTTCCATGCTTCCTGCTATTTAATTTGTCGATTGACGATAAATTGTTGGCCGATACCAAAGAGAGTTGAGGTTCCCCAGTAAATCCCAACCGCCGCCGGAACAGAAATCGCAAAGAAACCGATCATGAGTGGTAGGAAATAAGGCATCATCTTGTTCATCGATTGCATCGCGTCAGCCATCGCGCTCTCCCCTGCTTTCTTTGGGGCGGTATTCTTGGAGCGCTGCAGGGCCAGTTTCATCTGGACAAACTGAGAGGCCGCCAGAAAAACTGGTAAAACAAAATAAAGCTGAGCTCCCGGCAAAAGCAGGTTGAGTCCGAGGAAGTGCGTATCAACAGCAGCCAGATTGAAATCGCGCAAGGAGGAATACAGCAGGACTAAAGTATTTTCACCCAAGCCATCTCGAGTCACCCAAAAAAGCGCGATCAAAAAAGGCATTTGGATCAGGAGCGGCAGACAGCTTCCAAACATTGAAACATTATTCTTCTTCATCAAGGCGACAGTCTCCATCGCAATCATTTGCTGGTTGCCCTCGTAGCGCTTTTTGATTTCGTCCAGTTGCGGCTGGATTTTTTGGAGACGACGCTGTGATTGCAGACTTTTTTGAAAAGGAATGAAAAGCGCAGATCGTAGAATCAATGTCAGCAAAATGATACCCAAGCCGAAATTGTGTCCGGCCAGATCGGTCAGGAAAACCAAGGCATTGTAAATCGGCCGGTAAATCAAAATACGCCAAACCTTTCCGACTAGATTAGGATTGGTGATTTCAAATTCGTGAAAAAAAGTCTTTTCTCCGACCGGGATCGAGATCCGGTATTTGCCCGTCTCGGCAAAAATAGTACGCTGCCAAGGCTGAAAACTGACCGCGATTTTTTGCCGCGGTGGAATAGTCAAAGCGTTTGCCGAGGCATCACAACGTCCCGCATCCGCCTGAGCGGTTAATTTTTGCCAAGCGCCATTACGATATTCCGCGACATCAAAAGGCTCGGCTGGACAGTCATTGGCCAGCTGCATCGCTTGGTCGGTATTATTTTGCAGCGTGAGAGCTACTGTGCCGCCCAGGGTAACCTCATTACGAGCCACGATCTGCAAATCATCCAATGCTGCCGGCGAAACCGGCTCTTTTTTATTGGTGAAAGTCTGGATCAGTAAAAGCGCGATAATCGCAATCAGGGCATAATTGAGCAGTTTTTGCTTATCCATAATTTAGGAATTAATTTTGGCAAGTAAGGCGAGAAACTTGGCAGTCAGCTCAGAAAATTGGATTTCTCGGAGTTTAAGATCTCGGGCGATGACGAGCAAATCGAGACCGACGGGTATTTGAGCGAAATTGAGACGAACGACCTCGCGCAAGCGCCGGCGAATTCGATTGCGTCCAACCGCCTTTTTGGAAAGTTTCGTCCCAACCAATACGGCGACGCGCGAATTGGGAAGCGAATTGGGGAGAAACCGGAAAGCAAACTCGGACAAACCAATCGAGCGACCGCGCCGGAAAACCAAATCTATTTCAGCTTTTTTGCGAAGACGAAACTGACTAGCAAGCATCAGATCGAAAGGCGCGCGCGACCCCGAGCACGGCGACGCGCCAAGACATTGCGACCGCCAGGCGTGCGCATTTTGGAGAGAAAACCATGCACGCGAGCGCGATGGCGTGTGCGAGTTTTGGAAAGCATCTCGAAAGAATTATTTTAGAATTTGGAGCGCGAGGAGTTTAGCAAAGATTAGGAGCATTGGCCATTACTCCCCGTCTCATTGGCAGCATCCAGTCCGAATCCGCTAGAAGCCGTTTCGGTCGAAAGTTCGGCTGAGCAATTCGCCGCCGCAGTCTCGAAGCCCGAGCAAATCGCTTTGAGCATCCCAGCCGGAGAACGGTCAACGCTGTCAATCACTTTGCCGTTGACGACCAAGGTCGGCGAACCGCGCACTCCGTATTTCGCATTTTCTTCCTTGTCAGGATTGAAGTGCGGATAGGTCGGCTGGCCATCTTGGCCTTTGAGCCAAAGAGTCTGGTCTGTGAAATTTTTGGTAATTTCAAATTTAGCGTCAGCCGCATCAATCGTGCCTTTGAGATCATCCGCCGTCAGGCCGATCGCCTTGAGCGCCGCCTCAGAATTCCCAGCTTTGAGAAATTCTTGTAAATAGGGAATCAATTTTTCCGGATATTTTTCGGACAAAGCGAATTGCAGCAAATTCTCTTTAATTTCCTTCTCACCGTGTAGAGCGTAATCTACGAATTTGAGCCGGAAATCGACTGAGTCGCCCAACTTCTCCAGAGCTGGGATAATCGCTTTCTCAGCCTGCGTCCCAAAAGGACAATAGCTCATGACGAAAAGCTCAACTACCGGTTTGGCGGTTTTGGGAATCGCAGCCAGAGCCTCCGTCTTGGTCTTGGTCTCGGCAGCTTTTTGCTCGGCCGCGGCTTTTTCAACCTCATCGATGTAAATCGCCTCAGGAACAAAAATCTTACCGTCTTTGGAAAGTAAAGATTTGACCTCGCGACCGTCCGACAGCTTGACATCCAATTTCCAAAGACCAGATTCCTCCGCGATATTGGTAATCTCAGCAGTCATTCCGCCCGAAAGCAGATTTTCGTTGATAAATTTAACGGCTAAATTCTTCGCCTCGATTTCGGAGAGACCGCCGCAACCCGCGAGCAGAAACGTCAGAGTCGCTGCCGCGAGGATTTTTTTGAAATTCATTGGAAAAAATTAAAGCAAGGCGGATTCTAGCTTTTTTATTTAGGAAAAGACAAATGCCAACCAGCAATAATCAAGTCAAATGTTTTTTGTTAGAATAATTGGGAAAATAAATTTAAGCCACCCTCGATGCACTCAAAAAGAAATCGCCCCGAGCGACTAGGAGTCGTGATCGGGAAAAAATTCGGACAGCTGACTGCCTTGGCGCTGGTTGTTTTCTTGGGGTTTGGCAGTGTCTCAGCAGATGCCGAATCGTCGAGCTGGCTTTTGGACGCGTTGCTCCCCAACGCCAATTTATCCGCGCCGATCGTCGAACATCAATGGAACAATACATTTTTGCGCATCAAAAATGCCGATGGCACCTGGGGTTCTTGGGTTGACCTAAAAGGCTCGATCGGACCGCAAGGTGCGACCGGGGCTACCGGAGCGACCGGGCAGATTGGCAAGACCGGGCCGCAAGGTGCACCCGGCGATCAGGGTATCCAAGGCTTGAAAGGAGATAAGGGCGACAAAGGCGATCCCGGGCCAGCTGGCAAGATCGGAGCGACTGGTCCGACTGGCAAGATTGGAGCACAGGGGCCCAAAGGCGATAAGGGTGATCCGGGACCAACTGGGAAAACCGGATTGACTGGTTCGATCGGCCCAAAAGGAGAGAAGGGCGACAAAGGCGATCCCGGGCCGGCTGGCAAGATTGGAGCGGCTGGACCAGCTGGCAAGATTGGAGCAACTGGTCCGGCTGGTGCGAAAGGTGAAAAGGGAGACAAGGGTGACACGGGACCGGCTGGCAAGATCGGAGCGATTGGACCACAAGGACCCAAAGGAGCGAAAGGCGAAAAAGGAGAGGCTGGCCCGACAGGACCGACTGGGAAAACCGGACTGACTGGTCCGGCTGGCGCGAAAGGAAATAAGGGCGACAAAGGAGATACTGGACCGGCTGGGAAAATTGGACTGCAGGGTCCAGCTGGCAAAACCGGCTCAATCGGACCGCAGGGACCCAAAGGTGAGAAAGGCGATCGAGGTGAGAAAGGTGAAAAAGGCGAACCTGGACCAGCGGGGAAAGTTAGTACGATTGGTGCGGCTGGCGTGAAAGGTGAAAAAGGCGACAAGGGTGATCCGGGGCCGGCTGGCAAGATTGGAGCGACTGGACCAGCTGGACCAAAGGGAGAGAAAGGCGACAAAGGCCTGGATGGCAAAATCGGCCCGCAAGGTCCCAAAGGCGAGAAGGGAGATAAGGGTGAAAAAGGCGAACCAGGACCAGCGGGGAAAGTTAGTACGATTGGTGCGGCTGGTTTGAAAGGTGAAAAAGGCGACAAGGGTGATCCGGGGCCGGCTGGCAAGATTGGAGCGACTGGCCCGTCTGGCGCGAAAGGTGAAAAGGGAGACAAGGGTGACACGGGACCAACTGGGAAAATTGGAGCGATTGGACCACAAGGACCCAAAGGTGAGAAGGGCGACACTGGACCGGCTGGCAAGATCGGAGCGGCTGGACCACAAGGACCCAAAGGCGAGAAGGGCGATAAAGGTGAGAAAGGCGACCCTGGTAGCGGCGGATCAAGCTCAAGCGCCAAAGCCTACACTGGAGCCACTAAGCAAAAATACTCCGGCAAAGGCATCGGCGGTTATGACGGCGGCGACAAAAAATGTAGCGTGGAGTTCGGCTTGGGCACGCGGATGTGCCTCGCTAGCGACCTAGCCAATGGTCGCCCACCTGCAGGAACAGTCGGCTGGGTCAATACTTTTATGACTGGTTTTTACGGAGCGACTTACAATGAGATCAATGACTGTGGCGGTTGGACGCGCGGAACAGGCCTCGGCACAATCTTCAGCTCTTACCCGTCCGTGACGAGCTGCTCTGAGAAATTCCCTTTTCCAATTCTTTGCTGCAAATAGTCAACATGCAACAATTTTTTGTTCCATGTTCCATGTTTCATGCAGTCAGTCCGTCGATCCAGCCAAGTAATTCGCGAACGCCGTCCGGAGTGTGATCGCCCATGTGTCCGATACGGAAAGTTTTTTCTTTGAGATCTTTGTAGCCATTGGCGATCTCGACGTCGTGCTTTTCTTGTAATTGCTTGTTTAAATCACCGATATTCCAGCCGAGTGAATTTCGGAGAACCGAAACTCCCGGCGAGTGATAGCCTTCTTCCGAAAAATATTCGATGCCTCTTTTTTTCGCCCAGTCCATCGTAATTTTTTGCATCTCGGCGTGATCGGCCCAGCGTTTTTCGATGCCACCGTTTTTCTCGATTTCGTCGAGCTGGAAGTCGAGCGCGAACATCAATGAAACTGCCGGCGTGATGATCGTGTTATTTTTTTGCGCCGCTTTTTCCCACTCGGTGAAATTGAAATAATAACCTTTGCGACCTTGCGGCTGCGCTGCGGAACGCTCGAGAATCTCCGGCGTCACCGAACAAAATGCGAGTCCGGAAGGCAAAGCCAAAGCTTTTTGCATGCCGAACAAAATCAAATCAATTCCCCACTCATCAGTGCGAATCTCCGTCGCGGCAAAACTCGAAACACAGTCGACGAGCAGCACGACATTGGGAAATTTTTTGACAACCGCGGCGATTTCTTTGAGCGGCGACAAAACGCCAGTCGAAGTTTCAGAATGTGTGAGCATCACGGCGTCGATTTCAGAATCCGCGGAAAGCGCTTTTTCGACGTCCTCAGGCTTCACCGCTTTGCCGAGTTCGTATTCGAGGCGGACAGCTTCGAGTCCGCACATTTCTGCAACCTCCGCCCATTTTTTGGAAAACGCACCGTTGAACGGAACAAGCACTTTCTTCTTCACCGCATTACGCAGAGCAGCCTCGATGACACCCGTAGCCGAGCTGGTCGAAATGAAAACGCGATTTTGAGTGAACATAATTTTTTTCAAACGCGTCTCGATCGATTCTTGCAACTTCGCATAATCTTTGGAGCGATGACCGATCATCGGTCTGGTCTGCGCGGTACGCTGCGGGAGTAAAACCTCGGTCGGTCCGGGTATGAATAGTTTGGGCATTGGAAATTAAGGATTAAGAACTAAGTTAGTAAGGATTAAGTTAATGTTGCAAAATAAAAGCTGGGTGAGTTTAGCGGAGAATTATTTTTTTGGAAAAAGCCCCTCGCCATTCGCCGGAGCTCGACCGCTCAAAATAAAAACAGTACCCCGACATTACGAAATTTTTGTCCACCGGATTGCCGACGAATGAGCGTAAAAAAATCCGGCGAGTGAAGCGAGCGTCGGATTTTTTAGCCCCGAAGGGGTCCCTTTGGGACGAGCGAGTCGACGCAATCCGCAAAAATTTCGGATCGTCGGGCAGTTTTTGCTCCACTTTTTGCTGTCAAAAAGTGGAATCCTG
>JAZDPN010000021.1:0-6872 GCA_043797545.1 Patescibacteria group bacterium
GCATCCTTTGACTCAATTACAAGCAAAGTATTTTTACTATCATCGGTTAGCAAAATATCTGGCTTTTTACCCGTATTTACATCCTGCCCTTGATTGATCACCCAGTTGGAGCTGCTCCAACCGAGCAACTGCAATAAAGGAATTGTGAAGCTTGTTTGAATATGCTCTTCGCTAGACTGCCAGCCATTTTCGCGCTGAAAAGCAGCGACGAGTTTACGAATTTGCTCAAATAAATTTTGATTCATCAAGCCTGATTTTACCTAATTTCGTTCCTTTATACCGTAAATTGGCAATATTTTAATCCCTTCTATTACTTTTTTCGGCTAAAATTGTGGTATGAAAATCGAATTCCAAACAAATCGGGAAGTCCGCGCCAACAAATTTTTGGCCGAAAAATTACCTTTTCTCAAAAGGACTTTTGTCCAAAAACTTTTCCGCAAAAAAGAAATCAAACTCGGCAAAGTCGCGCAAAAACCAGATTCGAAAATCCAGGTAGGGGAGACGCTTGCGATTTTTCTGCCTGATCCGCGCAAATATTTTTTCGAGCTCACCGGCAACAAAATTGTTTTCGAAGATCGCGATGTGATCGCTTTTGACAAGCGCTCCGGGCTGGCGACGCATCTCGGGGTCGGGACGAAGAATGACAATTTGCGTGATTGTGCCGAGACTTTGCTCGGTTTGCGCTTGATCGTCGTGCATCGGCTCGATCGCGGGACAAGCGGTTTGGTTGTTTTCGCGAAAAATCAAAAAATGGCTCGGCAATTGGAGAACGAGTTTCGGGAGAGAAAAGTTTTCAAAAAATATTTCGCGCTTGTCACGAAAATTCCGCGCGAAAAATCGGGTGAGGTGAATCTCGATCTGAAAAAAGTCGGCGCAAAGATGGAGATCGTGAAGCAAGGTTTGCCCGCACAGACTTTTTGGCAAGTCGTGAAAACCTTCAAAAATAGTGCTTTGCTCGCGGTCGAGATCAAAACCGGTCGGACGCACCAGATTCGCGCGCATCTCGCCGCGATCGGTTTGCCGATTCTCGGCGACTCGCTTTATGGAGTTGGCGAAAAATCCCGCTTGTTTTTGCACGCCGCGGAGCTCCGAATTTTGAATTACAATTTCACCAGCGCAGTTCCAGCGGAATTTTATGAAAACTAAAATCGTCCAGATCGGCAATGTGAAAATCGGCGGAGGCAATCCGGTCGCGCTTCAGTCGATGTTGAATTGCGCGCCGACGGATTTCGCGCGCTCCGCGCGCCAGATTCGGCAGCTGAAAAGCGCGGGTTGTCAGATTTTTCGGATTACCGTGCCGAGTTTTGACGCGCTCGCGACTTTCGCGAAATTAAAAAAGGAGTTTCCCACTTTGCCGCTCGTCGCCGATCTGCATTTCGCGGGCGAGCTCGCGATCGCGGCTGCGCGAGTAGCGGACAAGATTCGGATCAATCCGGGTAATTTTCCGCAAAAGAATTTGGCTGAACTCGTGAAAGTCTGCAAAAATCGAGGTATTCCAATTCGCGTCGGCGTGAATTCTGGCAGTTTGGAAAAAATTCCGGGCAAAACTGTAGCCGAAAAATTGGCGAATTCTGCACTCCAAAATTTGAAAAAAATCGAAAAACTCGGCTATCGCAATTTGGTCGTTTCGGTCAAAAGTTCGGACATCCGAACGACGATCGCCGCGAACCGGATTTTGGCGCAGAAAATTAATTATCCGTTGCATCTCGGCGTGACCGAAGCTGGCTCGCCGCGTTTCGGGATTTTGAAATCCGCGATTGCGCTCGGCCAGCTTTTGCTCGACGGCATCGGCGATACGCTGCGAATTTCGCTCACCGCCGATCCTGTCGCCGAGATCGCCGCCGCGCAGGATTTACTCCGCGTTTTGGGTTTGAAAAAAGGCGTTGAGATTGTCTCCTGCCCGACTTGTGGCCGCACCGAAGTCGATCTTTTTCGTATCGTGAAACAAGTTGAAAACGGTTTGGAAAAGTGCGAAAAACAGCTAAAAATAGCGGTTATGGGCTGTATCGTGAATGGTCCGGGCGAGGCTGCGGACGCGGATTTCGCGCTCGTCGGCGGCAAAAAAATGTTCGCGATTTACCAAAAAGGTAAGTTTCTCAAATCCGTACCAGAAAAATCAGCCGTCCGCGAATTCCTCAAATTAATAACTTAGTTTTAATTTTTAAGTTTTAAGGTATAAGTTCTTACTCCTTAATCCTTATTCCTTACTCCTTACTCCTTACTCCTTACTCCTTAATCCTTACTCCTGTCCTTCGAACCAATCAAAATCGTGCTCCAAAAAGTGCTCGCCGAGAAAAAAATGGCCGCGAAATTTTCGGCAGCCGAGCTTTGCTCCGTCGCTGAAAAACTTTTTTTAGCCGAGTTGCCCAATTTATCCGGACAGTTCGTAGTGCGCTTTATCCAAAATGGAGTTCTGCAAATCGCGGTCAGAAATAGCTCGGTCGGAGCCGAGCTACGCTTGGCCGAGACCGTCGTCCTGGACGCTTTGAAAGCGCGAGGCGCGAAAATCAAGGCGATTCGCTATTCGGTTGGCTTACCCGAAAAGATTTTGCCCTTTTAAAAAATTCCAAATAAGACGCGCAACAAAATCTGCCGCGCGAAATCGATTGCCAGCAAAGCTACAATCGGGGAAAGATCGAACATCCCGATGCGCAGCGGTAGGCGACGGAAAAAGCCTAAAATCGGTTCGGTCGTCGAAAAGACAAAAAAGGCGATCCGGTTATTGGACTGGGGCGCGAACCAAGACAGCAAAATCCGCACTATGACTAGGAAAGAGAGTGCGCGAAAAAAGAGATCAATCGTGTTGGCGAGAATCGAAAGTAAATTGTAAAGCACGCCGAGATTTTACGAGTTCCTTGGAATTCCGTAAAATCGGCAGGATGTCGAACGAACTGATTTTCTTTCTCTCGCTGATTTTCGTTTTCGTGGCCACACTGGTCGCGTTTCGTCTGGGCCGCGCCTATCTCTTCGGTCTGGTGATGTGCGAGGTTGCTTTGATGAATATTTTTGTCGTCAAACAATTTGACCTGTTTGGCCTAGCGATCACGGGCGGCAATGTCCTTTATGTCGGGATCTTTTTCGCGAGTGATATTTTGAATGAATTTTACGGTCGGCAGGTCGCCCAGCGGGCGGTCTGGGCGGGCTTCGGAGCTGGCATTTTTATGCTTATCACCTCAAGTCTCGAGACTGCGATGAACCCCAATCAGTTTGATCTTGCCCAATCGGCCTTTGAGATTGTCTTTTCACCGACCCTGCGAATCGTGGCAGCCAGCCTCGTCAGCTATTTGGTTTTCCAGAGCTTTGATGTTTGGGTTTACGACTTTATCAAAAAGATGACCAATGGCCGGCTGCTCTGGCTGCGTAATAATCTGTCCACGATTTTTTCCCAGACTGGCGATTCGATTTTTTTTACTGCAGCTGGCTTGCTGACGATTCCCGGTTTGGACAATCCGCATTTGGCTGGTTTCGTGCCGGCCGAAGCCTTTTGGCAAGTGGTCGCTTTTACCCTGATTATCAAAATTCTTGCGGCCGTGCTCGACACGCCCTTCCTTTATTTCGCGAAAAGGATCCAGCATGAAGGCTTGGGGATTTCGGAACGGATTCGTCGCTTTTTGGAATAATTTTTCTGCTTATGATCCTGACTGAATCCGTCAAAGGTCTCGAAAACACCAGCGCGAAAGATTTCGATCTGCTGGGCGCGGATGGCCGGAATTACACTTTGGCCGATTTCGCCAAGGCGAAAGTCTTGGTCGTGATTTTCATGTGCAATCACTGTCCGTATGTCTTGGCCGTTTTGGAGAGATTGAATAAATTGGCCGCAGGTTTCGCTGCGCAAGGTGTGCAATTCGTCGGGATCAATTCGAATGATTCGACCGATTATCCGGACGATTCTTTTGAAAAAATGAAGGATTTGCCTGTGAAATTTCCGTATTTACACGACGAGTCGCAGATGATCGCGACGAAATACCACGCGGTCTGTACACCCGATATTTTCGTTTACGATGCGGAGCGGAAGCTGAAGTATCACGGCCGGATTGACGACAATTGGCAAAAACCAGCTGAAGTCCAAAAGGAAGATTTGAAAAACGCCTTGGAAAAAATCCTCGCGGGTGAGGACATCCCGCGCGAAGCGCAAATACCCTCGATGGGTTGCTCGATCAAATGGAAACGCTAAGAAAATTTTTCGCGATTCGCTGGCAGAGGTTGTATTTTTTTTGGATTGAGAATTGTACACATCTTCGACCACGCGATCTCAAAACGATTGTTGCGAAAAAGATGCCAGTCGTCCTGATTTCAGGGATTTATACTGGCGGCCGGTCCCTCCTGCCACTCAAGCAATTTCTCGAATCACAGGGCTGGCCAGTCTATCTGCCTGCGGAGAAGAAAAATTTCGCGCGGCTGCCGATCTTGGCTAAACAGTTAGAAAGAAGAATCCGTGAAATTCCGGCCAAAAAGGTGCAGATCGTGGCTCACTCGATGGGCGGTTTGACAGCTTTGTGGGCCTTGCAGGATCCTAAATTGCGCGCCCGTGTCGCTCAGGTCATTTCGCTCGGTGCGCCCTTCAATGGCTGCATTTTGGGTAGTCTGGCTTTTTGGGAGCGCAAGCGTAATCAAAAATATTTGGCCCTGCATTCCGCTGCAATTAAAAAAATGCAGGCTAATCGAGCAGCCTGCGGCAAAATCAGAGCTTTGCACGCCAAGTTTGACGAGTTGGTTTTCCCGGAAAGCACTACCATCCTCAAGGGCGCGCGGGAAAATACCGAGCTGCAAGTTATTGGCCACGCTGGACTGCTGTTAGCGAAAAAAACTTGGCGCGCTATCGCCAAACGACTTTTGAAATAGTTTCTGTTCAATCACAGCTTTAAGTTTTTCCAAATTCAGATTTTGCAGTGCCGAGACTTTGATGCCTCGCCCGGTGAATTTTTTCTGGTCGATTTTGTTCGCGACGAAAATCTGCGGTTTTTGGTCCGCGCCGAGCTCGGCCAAAATTTCGGCGACGACTTTTTGTTTGCGAGCAATTTCGACTTTCGCATCGCTCGCGTCGAAGATGTGAAGTAGCAAATCGGCTTCGCGGACTTCTTCGAGTGTCGCGCGAAAAGCCGCGACCAGCTCGGGCGGAAGATTTTCAATGAAACCGATGGTGTCCGCGAGCAAAATTTTTCGCTGCGCATTCGGCAACCACAGCGCGCCGAGTCGGGGATCGAGCGTCGCAAAAAGTTTGTCTGCGACCAAAATATTTTTCTTGCCGGTCAGTGCGCGGAGCAGCGTCGATTTGCCGGAATTCGTGTAGCCGACGAGTGCGACGGTCGGCAGATTCTCGCGCCGCCGCCGCATTCTTTGATTGTCGCGCAGAGTTCGCAGTTGTTCGATTTTTTGGTCGATCGCTTTGATTTCGCGCAAAATATGGCGTTTTTCGGCTTCGATGCCGGTCTCGCCCGCACCGCGCTGGATGACGCCACCACCACGTTCACGCTCAAAAAGTGTCGTCGCTGCGCGCCGATAAAGTTTCGGAATGTCGTACTTCAGTCGCGCGCGTTTTACTTGTAGTTTCGCTTCGGTCGTCGTCGCGTGTTTGGCAAAAATGCGCAAAATCACATCGACGCGATCCCACACCAAAATCGGAATTCTCTGTTTCAATTCGTAAATCTGATTGCCTTTGAGCAGTCCATTGACCACGACCGCATCGCAGTTCAATTCTTTAGCCGTCGCGCCGATCTCGACTGATTTGCCCGTCCCGAGATAAGTTTTGCCGCTGGGCCGCCCGCGCTTTTGGATCACTTTCACGACGGTCATTCCACCGAGTGTTTCGATCAGCCGGACGAGCTCAGCGAAATGTTTTTCCGCGTCGGGCTTCGGTAAATGCCGCGGGACGATATCGGCGACGATCACGCGCAGCAGGGCAGTCATCTGAACAAGATTTTACTGCAGAAAAGATTTGACCCGAAAATTAAATTCTAATTAAATTTCACACAATTTAATTTCGAAAAGATGGGACAAACTTGTGATTTGTGCGCGGCGAAAGGAACTACTTGTGAGATGAGAGGCGACACGAGGATAATTCGCACTACTGCTCGCGGCGGTTTAGGGACTGTTTTTGAATCTCCAATGTCTATTGGTAGTTGTTTGCAAGTTCAATCTGCTCAACAAGTATTAAGAAAAAGGCAAGCCGGAACTAGTTTGCCAGAATCTGCACCACAACCTCCCGCTCTCGAGGCCTGATGTCGAAGTCGATCAGGACTAGATTTTGCCAAGTCCCGAGATCGAGTCGGCCGTTTTGAATTGGGATCGTGAGCGAGGGTGGGAAAAGCGCGGATTTCACGTGCGCTGCGCCATTGCCGTCGTTCCATTTCTCGTGAAAATATTCGCCCGACTGCGGTGCGATCTTCTCGAAAGTCGCGACGAGATCTTTTTTCGTCCCGTCCTCCCACTCCATGAGCGTCAGCCCGACGGTCGTGTGTTTCGCGAAAATAATCGCGATTCCAGTTTGGATTTTCGCATCCGCGACCAATTTTCCGACCCGCTCGGTCAAGTTAATCAAATCGTAATTGCCCTGCGTTTTGATTGAAAATTCGAATCTCATCGCAAAAGTTTTTTGACTGCATCGGCCAGCGAGCGAAGATTTTGACCACTCGCGATTTTGCCGAAACCCATTTTTTTCGCCTCGCGCCCGCGTTTTTCATTTTGCGAAACATTCCGAATTTCGCCAGTGAGACCGATTTCGCCGAAGGCCGCGAGATCCGGCGCGAGCGGAATTTTGCTTTTCGAGCTGGCGATCGCGAGCGCGACCGCGAGATCCGCGGCCGGTTCGCGCAGCCGAAAACCGCCAACGACATTCACGAAAACATCCGACGAATCCAATTTCAGCCCGGCGT
>JAZDPN010000075.1:0-8602 GCA_043797545.1 Patescibacteria group bacterium
ATCATTGTAGTGACTTTTAATCATCAACCAAATCCAAAATCTGAATTGAAAAGCGGTGATCTTTCTATACAAATAGTTGAAATCCTGCGACAGCATGGAAATGGTGTCGATGTAAGCCTGCGCGATACAGAAACTCAAATCATCAAAGTGGATCGAACGTTAATTTTCCAGATCAGAATAAAACTTTCTTTCGGCTCTGACGTTGATTTAGATAATTTGAAAAAATTGCTTGAAGGAGAAGGACTGAACCCTAGTGGAGTTAGTGTTCTAAAATCTCGAGAATTAAAACGGGTGTAATCCTAAAAATTCCAGTCCCGTTTTCTCTAGTAAATCAAAAACCAAATTGGCACACTGAACTGATGCGCCCGCCGCGCCTTTTCCAAGATTGTCGAGCGCCGCGACCGCGGTGATGCGATTCGAATTCGCGTCGAGCTCCCAGCCGACATCAGCGAAATTCGTGCCAGACAAAATTTTTGGCTCGGGGAGCGCGTGAATTCCAGCGGCTTCTTTCACGATCCGGACGAACGGCTCGGCGGAATATTTTTCCCGGAATAATTTCCAAATTTCTTTATCCGACATTTCGGAGTTCAAAAATGCGTGTGCGTGACAAACGATTCCCCGAACCTCGGGAGTCGAAGTGATCGAGTAACCCGGCACGCTCGGCAAATCAAGTTCTTGAATCGCTTCGCCGGTGTGTCGGTGTCCGGACAATTTGTAACTTCGGAGCACGCCCGCTCGCTCCGGATGATGCGAACCAATTGACGGTTTGTTGCCCGAGCCGGACGACGCGACTTTGAGATCGAAAATAATTTTCGTTTTGTCGACAATTTCCAGAATCGGCAAAAGTGCGAGAATCGCAGCGGTCGCGGTGCAACCCGGGACGGCGATGCGTTTCGATTTTTTGATTTCATCTCGGTGAATCTCCGGCAATCCGTAAACCCAATTTTTCGCGTCGACGGCGGGAGTGTCCGGGTACCATTTCGCGAAATCTTCTTTTTTTCGGAATCGGAAATCCGCGGACGAATCGATGATCACGTCGCCGAGTTTTTCGACTGTAGAAATTTTGGTCGCAAGTGCGCCGTGGGGAAGACATGCAAAAACGATATCAACCTTTTCGACTTCGGAAAATTTACAAAATTTCAAATCGGTCGCGCCACGTAGATTCGGGTGAACTTTCGAAATCGCTTTCCCAGCGAAATTTTCGCTCGTCGCGAATCGCAATTCGAAATTCGGATGACCGAGAATGAGTCGGGCGATTTCACCGCCGACGTAGCCGGATGCGCCGAGAATGGCTGCAGAGTGTTTGGGCATAACGAGATTTTAAAACAAAAAAAAAGTTTTGATAAGAGGCTTGACTTTTCTGAAAAAACGAGTAGACTCTCGCGCGGTCTTTTCCCAAACTAAACACCAAAAATGCTCCTATCAACCAACCTGAAAAAAATTGTCATCGCCCTCACGATCTGCTTTTTGGCTGGCCTTGGCATAATTTCTCTAGGCAGGGAAAGCGCCAGTCTGCCCTTCGGTCAAAACCTGGAAAACCTGGCACCCCAAAGATCGGTCAAGATTGATGATCTGACTAAGATTGATTGGGAAATCCAGGTAATCGAGGAGCGACAGATCGCGCGAAATTAGCTTTGAATTTGGCAAAAAGAAAACCGGCCGCTAAAATCAGAGCTTAATTTTTAATATGACTGATAGCTTTGATATCGAGATCTCTGGAGATATCTTGAGAGCGTTTTATCCGCTTGATCGGCAAAAACTCGCAACCAATCTCGCTGAAAAGTTAGGATCTAAAAATCCGCAAATTCGTGCTGATAGCTTCGTAATTTCAGGTGTCAATAAGCCCCTCGAGGAAATTAGAAACATTGTCCGCGAACATCTTCAGAGCTTTTGCTGCCTAGACTTAAATGATCATCTCAAAATAGAAATCATAAAAAACGACACTCGCCAAGCGGTTGAAGCGGCTGTCAGTTAATTGAATAGAATTATAAATAACTTCCCTAAAAATACTTTTAGAAATAAACTGCTTCTGTGCAAAACAAAACCGAAATCGCGGTTTTCGGCGGCGGCTGTTTTTGGTGCACGGAAGCGATTTTTCGCAGTCTCCGCGGAGTGACGAAAGTCGAGCCGGGATACGCCGGCGGCGAAAAAGCGAATCCGACTTACCGCGAAGTCTCGAGCGGAACGACCGGACACGCCGAAGTGATTCGCGTCGAGTTCGATCCGGCGGAAATTTCATTTGAAGATTTGTTGAATGTTTTTTTTGCGACGCACGATCCGACCAGTCTGAATAGACAAGGCGCGGATGTCGGGACGCAATATCGCTCGACGATTTTGACGACGACGGACGAACAAAAAAATGTCGCCGAAAAATTTATTTCTGAAATGAATGCGGGCGAATTCAAATCAACGCCGGTCGTGACCGAGATCAAAAAATTGGAGAAATTTTGGCCGGCGGAGGATTATCACCAAAATTACTTCGCGGAAAATCGCAACGCGCCGTATTGCCAAGTCGTGATCGATCCGAAGCTCGCGAAATTCAAAAAGAAATTTGCTCATTTATTGCAATGAAAAAAGACGACGAACTCTCGCCGGAGCTGAAAAAAGTCGCGCGCGGCGGCGGGACGGAAGCGCCCTTTTCTGGGAAATATTGGGACTCACACGAAAAAGGCGTCTTCGAGTGCGCGGTTTGCGGCCACGAACTTTTCGATTCGCAAACGAAATTCGACTCGGGGACGGGCTGGCCGAGCTTCACCGAGCCGATGAATCGCGAAAATGTGATTTTGAAAAATGATCCGAGTCACGGAATGAATCGGACGGAAGTCGTTTGCAAAAATTGCGGCGCGCATCTCGGCCATGTTTTCGACGACGGCCCGCGCGAAAAAGGCGGCCAGCGGTACTGCATCAATTCGGTTTGTTTAAATTTGAAAAAAATGTAGAATTGCATCCTTTTATTTTTAAAAAATATGTCTAAAGAGGACAATATTCTAGGCGTTATAGAAGTTATCAACGATAACTACCAGCCGAACCTAGATAATGCAGATTTTTTAGGTTCCCGGCTTGGCGCACAGGGTTTTAACTGCGATGTTCATATTGGACTCAACATGCTCACAATTCGGATTCAAGAGTCGATGAGATCAAGTGTCCAAAAAATATTAGCTGCTGCTCAAGAAATTATGGGTAGTAATTATAGAGTTGTTATTGGAAATTTACTCTCAGAAGAAATGAGGCGTGGTGTATCACAGCAGGGACAATCTGGATCTAATCCAGGATCGAAAGATGGACGAAAACTTAAACCTGGGCATGTAGGTAAAATCCAACGATTCGTTTAAATTGAAGTCGATTTTCTTTCTTAAAGTGAGCAACTCGCCGGCGCGGCCGAGCCGCCGCGAATTTCGCCGTGTCCGCGTCCAACCCATTTGTAAGTCGTGAGCGCTTCGAGCGCGAAAGGCCCGCGGGCGTGCATTTTTTGCGTCGAAATTCCGATCTCCGCGCCGAGTCCGAATTCGCCGCCATCGGAAAATTGCGTCGACATATTCGCGTAAACACACGCCGCGTCGACCTCGGACAAAAAACGATCAATCGCTTTTTGGTCGCGCGAAATAATCGCCTCAGTGTGTTTGAGTGAATATTTTTGAATATGAGCCAAAGCTTCATCCAAACTTTTCACGATTTTGAGATTGAGATCGAGCGAAAGCCACTCGCGGTCGAACTGCGCATTTTTTCCGCGGTGAATTTTGACGCCGCGTTTTTCGAGCTCGGGCAAAAGTTTCGCGAGCAATTTCTTTTCAATATTTTTGTGCACGAGCAAAGTGTCGAGTGCGTTGCAAATCGAAGTTCGCCGCGTCTTCGAATTCACGATAATCCTGACTGCCTCGTCGACATCGGCGGAACAACCGACGAAAAGATGGACTACCGAAGCGCCCGTCTCAATAATTGGGATTTTGGAATTTTGGGCTACAAAGTCAATCAAGCTACGACCGCCGCGAGGAATCACAAGGTCAACAAATTTTTTGGCCTGCAAGAGTTGACCCACGATTTTGCGATCCGGCGAATCGAGGAATTGAACTGCTTCGGGCGGAATCTTCGTTTTTTGCAGAGCCTTTTTGACGATCTGGACGATGGCACGATTGGAATTCAGAGCCTCCGCCGAACCGCGCAGGACGATTGCATTACCGCTTTTCAGAGCCAAAGAAATCGCGTCAAGCGTCACATTTGGCCGGGATTCATAAATCATCGCGATCACACCAAAAGGAACTGCAATCCTCTGTAGCTTGAAGCCCGCGCGCGGTTTGGCATCTTCGAGAATTCGACCGACCGGGTCGGGGAGAGAAGCGACTTTACGAATCTCGCGCGCCGAGTCAAAAATCCTGCCTCGATCAAATTTGAGCCGATCGAATTTACCAGCTTCGATTTTGGCTAAATCTTTTTGGTTGGCTTTTTCGATTGCTGGGAAGTTTTTTTCCAGAGCCGTCGCGATTACTTTCAGAGCTGAGTTTTTTTGAGCGGTCGGCAAAACCGCCAAAATGCGCGATTTTTTTTGGGCGAGTTCAAGCTGGCGAGGCAAATTCATCATTGTGTCATTCCCGCTTTGTGGCCTAAGCAGGAATCAATTTAAAAGTGGGTTCATTTTAACATTTCAAAAGCCGCCAAAGTTGCTCGAGCGGTCTTTTCCCAAGTAAATCTTTGAGCCTGAATTTTCCCAGCCCGACCCATTTTTTTTCTCAGTTCCGAGTCAGCCAAGATTTTGGCTAGAGCGATCCGCCAAGCATCTCGATTTTGGGGCGGCAAAAATTGGGCTGCATTTCCCAGGGTCTCTCTCAACGGCGGCAAGTCCGCCGCCAAAATCGGCGTCCCGGCTGCAGCCGCCTCGAGCGGCGGCAAACCAAAACCTTCATAAAGTGACGGGAAACAAAAAACTTCCGCGGCAGCGAGTAAAGCTGCTTTCTCTTGTTCTGAAACTCGACCAAGAAAACGAATTTGCTTCGTGCTCCGTGCCTCATGTTTCCTGATTCCCGAATTTGCGAAGATCTTGGGGTCGGATTGACCAGCGATCAAGAGCTCTATTTTCCCCGGATGCTCTTTTTGCAGCTCGGCAAAAGCGGAAACCAAGGTTGTCAAATTTTTCCGCGGCTCGAGCGTCGAGAGCGCGAGGATAAATCTTTTGGGTAAATTTTTTGGCAAGCTTTTTTGGGAAGAAAGTTTGGCCGCAAGAGGAGTAGTTGAAATCTTTTCCGGTGCGATGTGCCAAAAATTTTCGAGCTCGGATTTAGTGAAATCCGAAACCGCCAAAATCCGATCAGCCTTTTGAGCGATTTTTTCAGGGTTGAGGAATTTGTGCCACAGTCTTGTTTTGGCTGAAAAAAACCGTGGGAAACGGCTCGGGGAGAGATCGTGCATCGTAGCAATCAGTTTGCAGCTGGCCGAGAGCGCGACTGGTCGGGGATCGGGCAGCCAAAAAAGCTCGATTGGCCGACCAGCCAGCTCGGCCAAAAGTAAATCAAGCTTGGGTTTTTCGCGCCAACCTAGATTGAGATTGAGAAACCGGTTCGAAAATTTAGTTTGAATAATTTTGAAACGCGGCGAATTGGGTACCAGTAAACTTTTGGGGAAAGGCTCGCGAGCCGAATTGAACCAGAGAAAATAGTGGTTTTTTTTATCGACGCGAAAAAGCGCTGCAAGCAAATTTTGGAGATAAATTTTGACTCCCGAAACTCGGTCGCCCGCCAACGCGCGCAGATCAATTGCGATATTCACAGGCAGATTTTACCTTGTCGCGCGAGCGCGCTAAAATCGTCCGCACTTAAACTTAATTCTTATTCCTTACTCCTTAATTCTTGTTTAAATGCTTACTCAAAATGAATTTGGTTTCGATCTCGCAGTGGACAATCCTTTTGTAATTTTCCGACTGCTCGCAAAAATCGCGAAAGACGCGGTCGGGATCGACAAGGTTCTCGATCTCTCGCGCGGCGATCCGGGCTACGGCTTCGCGCCGAATGTTCGCAGTCGTCGTTTTTATTCTTTTCTGGTCAATCTCGACACGAATTTCAACAACTTCGAGACACATTTCAAAGACCGAACGAAAGATTCCGAAAAAGCGGTTTTGGCGGAAATCGAAAAATTCGCGCGGGAAAATTACGCCGCAAAAGTCGCGGTGGAATTGCTTGCCGACTTGGAAGAATTTTTGGCGAAAGTGATCGCTGCCGCGAAAAATCAGGATTTGAGTTGGGGCAAATTCGAAGTGCTTTTTGAACTTTTCAAATATTCGACGGTCTCGGGCGGCTGCTACCACGATCCGTACGGCGAGCTCATTGCGCGCGTCGTGATTGCCGACGAACATTCGAAAAGTCTCGGTGTCTCGGTGAAATATTCCGATCTCGTCTTCACGCACGGCGCGTCCGATGCGATCGGCACATTTTTCAAAGCTTTCGGC
This sequence comes from Patescibacteria group bacterium, assembly GCA_043797545.1. GTDB lineage: Bacteria > Patescibacteriota > Gracilibacteria > JAHISY01 > JAHISY01 > JAHISY01. The sequence goes on from JAZDPN010000075.1 coordinate 6,434, forward strand.
GCAGAAGGCGGCGGACTTTTGAAAAAAGGCGACGAAGTGATGATTACTTCGCCGGTTTATTTCCCGTACATGGGCATCATGCGCGCTCGCGGGCTCAAAATCGTTTGCGTTTCGGCGAATCCAAAAACCGGACAATTCGAAAAAGACGCTTTTGAAAAAGTCGCGAATTCGAATCCGAAAGTGATCGTGCTCGTCGATCCGGACAATCCGACTGGATTGACGAAAAATGCAGAGAGTCTGAAAATGCTCGCTGATTTCGCGGAGAAAAAAGACGCCGTGATTTTGTCGGACGAAGTTTATTCTGGCTTTTTCCCGGGCAAAAAATCGATTTTGGCATTCGCGCCGAAGCGAACGATCCGCATCGACGCCCGCTCGAAAATCGAACGCGCGACCGGCTGCCGTTTCGGTGAGTACATTATTCTCGACGCAGCGAATAAATTTATTTCGGCAAAGTGGCAGGAATTTTTGCCGGAAGGACTTGATGTGAAAACTTATCTCCACGATGCGAAAGCGCCAGGCGGCGTGCTCGGCGAATTCCGCCACACGACTTTCGTACCCGGCCCGGGACAAATTCTCGCGATTTGCCATGTGCTACTTGGTGAGAAAGAGCGCGCGAAATACATCGACATCGTGAAAGAAAATATGAATGTTTGGGCGCAAAATCTCGGCATCGAAAATCCGGGCAACTTTTATTATTCGCTGGTCGACATGAATTCGATCGCGAGCGCTGCGAAAAAGAAAATTCCCGCGGAACAAAAATTCCTCGATCTCGCAAAACTCGGCGTGGTTTTGATCCCGTCGAATTTATTTTTCTCGAAAGAAGATCGAGAGGAATCGGATCGGAAAAACTTCGCCCGCGCGAGCTTGCCGAATCTCACGACCGAGCAGGTCGGCTCAGCCGCGAAAATCATTCACGAGTATTTGGCGAATTAGTCGCCAAAGTTCGGGGTAACCTGTTTGATAATAACGTGCTTGCCAAATTTTTGGACTGCCTTTTTGATACCATTAAGAAACTCTGGTGCGACCTTACCTTTTGCCGGATCATTAATAATAAAAATAACAAAGGGGTTCTCTACACTGAACCTATGTCCTACTTTGGCAATATCGAGTGAAATTTCGATACGATGAAAAACATTTTCCCAATCGGAAATTGCTGGATGGATCGTAAATCCATTGGGAACTTCACCGACAAGCTTGGAACTATCGAATGCCACACCTGGTCGCGTCCCACCAATCAGATCAATATAAAAAGCCTCCTCAACGTGTTTGTGTGATTTACGACTCATCTTTCCAATTGGAATCCAATCATCAGCAGAGGGAGATAAATTAAGTTTTTTGGCGAGCGTTTCGGAGAAAAATTTTGCATGTGCATCAACCACTGATTGCCAACGTGGATCACTAATCATCCGTTTAACAACATCCTCTGAAACTCCAATCTTTTTAAAAATCTCGCCGAGATCAAGATTCGCGGCACCACATTCGGCATGAGCCGATATTCCTCGGATTACTTTTTTTTCGACTGATTTTCGCAAAATGCCAAGATAATAATCATTGGGTAATAAAACTGCTTCCGATTCACCAGTCAGCTCAATCCCAAATTCTCTGAAAAAATCGGCCATCGGATGATTTTTCGGCAAAGCGAGCTGCGCGCGCGGCAACAAAATTCCGGAACCAGCCATACGCAAACCACCTTCTGTACCTCCATCCATGCAACGGACAACGCCGTCACTTTCGAAAGCTGTGCGCATTTTTTCCGGGTCGCGGAAAACCCGAGAAACACGATTAATATGTTTCATGTCGAATTTATGTTCTTCTCCATCTTCTGGATAATCATGTTCCTCAAGATGGACAATCTCTACACCAAACTCTGCAATCTCCGCCAAGTCATCATCAAGAAGTATTTCGGACATTTTAAAGAAATTAAATTGCTCGAGAGATTACACCGCTTTTTTAAATTTTCAAGAGGCGCAAAATTTCGCTAAAATTACCTCTCGATGAATTCGGATTTTGCGCTCCTCGTGAATTTCGCCATTGCAGTTGGCTTGGGAGCTTTGGTCGGCGCGGAGCGTGAAGTCACCGAAATCGGCAAAAAGGCCCGGCAAGCTGGTCGGGAGTTTTCAGGAATGCGGACTTACGCACTTTTGAGCATTCTCGGCTTTTCCGGAGCAT
>JAZDPN010000076.1:0-5386 GCA_043797545.1 Patescibacteria group bacterium
GTCTCCTTAGCCGGTTTCTCCTCCGCGACCGGTTCGGCCGGTTTTTCGACGGGAGCTTCCTCGGCTTTCGGTTCGTCCGCCGGAGCAGCCTCCTCTTTTTTCTCCTCCGCGGGCGCAGCAGCCGGAGCAGCCGGTTTCGCCTCCTCCGCGGGCGCTTCTTTTTTCGGTTTTTGCTTCGAATATTTCACGACGAATTTCTCGACGAGTTCTTTTTTAAAGCCATTTTTCAAAAGCAGCCGCGCGACGGTGTCGCTCGGAGTCGCGCCGTTTTTGATGAATTGTTCGATTTTTTCCGCGTCGAAAATGAGTTTATTTTCGGGGTTCGTCGGATCGTAGCTCCCGACCGCCGCGACGATTTTGCCGCGTTTCGGGGACGTGGTTTTTTCTTGCACGACGAGTCGGAAAGTTTGCAGATTTTCGCGGCCGGTTCGGGCGAGTCGGATGACGAGCATTCAAAAAAATTAAGCCGGGGGATTTTAATGAAAGTTTTTTATTCGGTCAAATCAATCATTTTTTGCAAACTGCGCCGCGCTTTTTCGGCGACTTTTGGGTCGACTTCGATCTCGAATTTTTCCGACTCGAGCGAATCCAAAACTTTCGCGAGCGTGATTTTTTTCATATTCACGCACTCGCCGGCGAGCGCAAAAAACTTTTTGCCCGGATTTTCTCGCCGCAATTTTTCGAGCATCCCGGATTCGGTCGCGATCAAAAACTCCGTCGCGTCTGAAAATTGCGCGAAGCGCGCCATCCCGCCCGTCCCCGCGACGAGATCGGCGAGTTCCCGAATTCGGCGCGGCGACTCGGGGTGGACCAAAATTTTCGCGTCCGGGTGATTTTTCCGCGCCGCCAAAACTTTTTCCGCCGAAATTCGCGCGTGAACATAACAATTTCCCGCCCACAAAATAATTTCTTTTTCCGGCAAATTTTCCGCGACCCACTCGCCGAGATTTTGATCCGGGACGAAAATAATTTGTTTTTGCGGCAGCTTCCGGCAAATCTCGACCGCATTCGCGGAAGTGCAGCACGCGTCTGACTCGGCTTTTACCGCCGCACTCGAATTCACATATGCCACGACAGCCGCTCCGGGAAACTCCTCCTTCTTTTCCCGCAGGCGCTCTACCGTGATGCAGTCGGCCAAAAAGCAACCTGCCGTGCGATCAGGCAGTAAAACTCTTTTACCGGGATTCAAGAGCTTGGCACTCTCGGCCATGAAATGCACGCCTGCGAAAATGATCATGTCAGCCTTGGTTTTTTGGGCTGCGACCGCGAGCTCGAAACTATCTGCCACGAAATCTGCGACATCATAAATCTCGGGCAGCTGATAACTGTGCGCGAGAATTATCGCGTTTTTTTCGCGCTTCAGTTCACGAATCCGAGTTTGCATGGCCTCGATTTTCATGCCGGAAAAATAGCATGTTCGGGCACGATTTGCTAAACTTTCGACGAAATTAACCTCTTCCCAATGAAGTCCGCACTCAAAATCTTTCTCGCGTTCGTGCTTTTGGTCGTGCTTGCGCCGACTGCCGTGCTGGCTGCGCAAGCAGAAAAACCACAGGTAGTTTCGATCGAAATTGGCAACGATTTTTACGCTGCAGGCAATTCAGTCACGCTGCTGAATGATGCCGAGGATGATGCTTTCCTAGCCGGTGCGGTCGTCAATGCGACTAAGAAAGTCGCCCACGATCTTTTCACGGTGGGTAGCTCGGTCATGATTCTCTCCGAAGTGGGAGACGATTTGCGCGCGGCAGGTAGCGTCCTGACTCTCGCTGGCAAGACCGCCGGTGATTTGGTTGCGGCCGGGGGAGTGGTCAATTTTTCCGACACAGCCTCAGTCGGCGGTGATGCCGCACTCGCTGGTGGGGTGCTGAATTTCGCTGGTTCAGTTGGTAAAAATCTGCGACTCGCAGGCGATGAGATTAATTTCGCGGGCCAGGTCGGCGGTGATGCGCTGATTCGGACAGGCAAGAAAATTACTTTTGCAGATGGCGCGAAAATCACTGGCAAATTGACCTATTTTTCCAAAGATGAGCTCCAGATTCCGGACGGTCTGGCCGCCTCGGTCGAGCACAAAAGTTCGGACGATTTCGACAAGCTCGACAAGATGGGTGATTCGGGAGAATCCGGGTTCGCGGCGAAATTGGTCGGTAAGATTTTTCTGCTCTTGGTTGGTTTCGTGACGGGTGCGATTTTGCTCGCTCTTTTTGGCAAGTCGAGCGAGGTATTTGCTAGTCAGGTTCGCGAAAGATTTTGGGGCAGTTTGTTAGCCGGCGTGATTGCGTTTTTTGCACCGCTACTGGCCATCTTGTTGCTAGCGACTATCGTTGGTGCTTGGTTTGCCGGTATCTTTCTCGCGATGTGGGTCGCCGGCCTACTGGCGGCGGGCGCGCTGGTCGGGTTTATGGTCGGGAGCCTCATCCTGAATCACAAGAAAGAAATGAAGTATTCACGCAAACTGCTTGCTTTGGCGCTGGGCTGGGCGATCTTCATAGCGATCGGATTCATTCCAGGTTTCGGTAAGCTTTTGCAGCTCACGATCTTCATCTTTACGCTTGGAGCGGGAGTCCTGACGGATATCGATCTTTACAAAAAAATGAAAAAGGCTAAACTCCTCTAACCTAAAATTCTTCCCCAATGGCTAAACATCCTGTTCCGAAACGCCGCGCGACCGCGACTCGCGGTGGCCGCCGCTATTCCACCTGGAAGACGAAAGAACTGAAAAGACTTTCCAAAATTTCCAAAACGGTCGCTTGCCCGAAATGCCAATCGCCGCGTCAGCCGCATACGGCTTGCCCGACTTGCGGGCATTACCGCGGGCGGGTTGTGATTGATTTTGCCAAGAAAGACTCGAAAAAGATTTCCAAAGTAAAAGCGGAATAATTTCCAATGTCGGCAGCCAATCGCAGAGCGGTTCGCGAAGCAGTCGTGCAAACTGTTTTTGAGTGCGAATTCAGAAACGTCATGGAGGGCTGGCTGGCCGTTTTTGAAAAGAACATGGCCGAATTCGAGTGCGATTTCGAAAAAGATTTTTCGAGCGCTCTGCTTGAGGCGACTTTCAATAATCTCGAATTTCTCAAAAACTGGATCGAGAAGCTCGCGCCCGAATGGCCATTTTCCAAAATCGCGAAACTCGACGCGGCGGCTTTATTGGTCGGTCTCGCGGAATTAAAATTTCTCGCTACGCCATTCGACATCCCGCCGAAGGCGACTTTGAACGAATTCGTCGAGATCGCGAAAAATTACGGTGATGACTCGGATCGCAAATTCGTAAACGGCGTTTTGTCGTCGGCGAAAAAAGAATTAGAAAGTAGGGTATAGGGGTTAGGTGATAGGGTATAGCTACGCAGTCTGATATTTTGAAAAATTTAATTTGAAAAATAACGCTATCATTCAGTTGAGTCCTAAACCCTAAAACCTATACCCTAAACCCTGGCCAATGAAAGATTTACAGCAAAAACTCGCGCACGAATTCAAAGATTTAGCGCTGCTTGAGCTCGCTTTCGTGCACCGCAGTTTTGTGAATGAGCATCGCGATGTGCCGGAGTCGAACGAGCGGCTCGAATTTCTCGGCGACGCAGTTTTGGAATTGATCACGACCGAGTTTTTGTTTGCGCAATTTCCCGAAAAACCGGAAGGCGAATTGACCGCGTTGCGTTCGGCTCTGGTCAAAGGTGAAACGCTCGCCGAGATTTCGCGCGAGCTCGAGTTCGGCAAACATTTGAAATTGTCGAAAGGCGAGGCGCGGTCGGGCGGCGCGGAAAAACCGTATTTACTCGCGAATGTTTTTGAGGCTGTGCTCGGTGCGGTGTATCTCGACGGCGGATTCGAAAAAGCGAAAACGATCGTCCACAAATTTCTCCTGCCGAAGCTGCCGAAAATTATCGAACAAAATTTACAGGTCGACGCGAAATCCGAATTTCAAGAACTCGCGCAGGCACGATTGTCGATCACTCCGGAATACAAAGTTTTGTCTGAAAGCGGTCCCGATCACGCGAAAATTTTCGAGATGGGCGCGTTCGTCGGCAAAGATCTTTTCGGCCGTGGAAAGGGTGGAAGCAAACAAGACGCGGAGCAGGCAGCTGCCGCGGAGGCGTTGAAAAAAATAAAATAATATTTCGTCTTGTCGAGATTCTTCGCTTCGCTCAGAATGACAATATGAATTTTCGCCGAGCGCAAAAACCGAAAACGCCGGACGAGCGCCAAGTTTTTCAGTACGCGTGCTGGTTGCTCGCGCGTCGCAATTATTCGCGGGCGGAGTTGCTCGAAAAATTTGAAAAAAAATATCTGCCTGACGAATCGGTTTTCACCAAAGTTTTTGCGAAGTTGGAAAAATTGAAATTGCAGTCGGACGAAAATTTCACCGAGAGTTTTGTTCGCGCACACGAGCACTGGGGCGCACACCGTATTCGGATTGAGCTGAAAAAACGAGGGATCGATGAGGAGTTGATCGAGCTGAATTTGCCGAACGAAAATTCGGAAATCGAAAATGCGCGCGAAGTGCTTGCGCGAAAATTGCATGGTGAAAATTTGCCGACCGAATATTCCGAAAAACAAAAACTCGCCGCGTTTCTCGCGCGACGAGGTTTTTCGCTGGATGTGATCCGCGAGGTTTTGCGGAATTAAACCTGTTCGATGCCGAGGCTTTCTAATCCTTATCAGCCTGATGAGAGTCAGGCATACAAAATTCCCTTATTGCCCCTCTTGCGCATTTCTGCATTTTTAAGTAAAGTTCCCGCTCTCCCTCAGAAAGAGGAACACCATTACCTTTTTTGCTATTCAATCCTGCAGTTGTGGTGCTAAGACACAATACCGGGTGCATACATTGCGGAATCCTTTTACGTGTTCTATGAGCAAGGATACCGAGCCTAATACGATCAATACCAATAAGATCTCCTTCGCGTATTTCATCAAACCCTTCTTCCACAATTTGATCCATAACTAGGCATCTACCAGAGAGGTCTTTAATAGGAGGTTCTATATTAATTAAATTAAAGGAGGTAGATTTTAAAGTAAAAAATACAATTGTCAAGAGCACTTGGAAAAATCAAAATCAGCTATTAGTAATCGGTATTTACTTGATTAACAAAAACATTTTTAGTTCTGAATACAGATGATCAGAAATCAAAATAAATTGTCTTAATGCAAATTTAAACTCCTTCTGAAAATTTTTTCTCAAATTTGAATCGTGTACGGCAAGATCAGCGGTTCGCGATCGATTCGCTGCCGAATGAATTTCGCGACGGCGCGCGAAACTTCTTTGCGCACCTCTTTGTAATCTTTGCCCGCGACTTCTTCGTAGGCCTTCATCGCGACCTTTTTCGTTTCTTCGACGATCGCGCTCGACTCTTTCATATACACGAATCCGCGCGAGATGATGTCCGGCGCGCCG
>JAZDPN010000079.1:0-5697 GCA_043797545.1 Patescibacteria group bacterium
TCTCGCGAAAGCGCTCGGTGGCGGTTATCCGTTTGGCGCGACCGCATTTCGTGCGGACATTTTTGGCGACAAAAATATTCGGGGCGCACACAACTCGACTTTCGGCGGAAGCGTCCCGGCCTGCGCGGCGGGACTCGCCGCGCTCGAATTTTGTGATTCGGAAAATTTAGCTGAGCAAGCGGCGGAGAAAGGTAAATTTCTCAAAGCTGAACTAGAGAAAATTAACTCGCCCAAAATTGCGGAAGTGCGCGGACTTGGTTTGATGATCGGCATTGATTTCAAAATTCCGGCGAGTGAGGTCGTGAAAAAAATGGAAGAAGCGGGAGTTTTAGTTTTGCCGACTGGCCCGAAAACAATCCGACTTTTGCCACCCTTGGTGATTACGCGAGAGGAGATTGCGGATGTTGTGGAAAAACTGGGAAAAGTTTTGAAATAAAATGGACAACTTCATTACAGTTGCCGATTTTCATTCAGGACTTCAAATTTATGTTGCATGGACAGCGATTTTATTTTTACTGATAACGCTTTTTGTTGCATGGTTGAACCAAAGAGATGTTAGAAAAACAGTGAAGACCATAGAAAATAAATTTAATAAAAATAAATCAGAAGTGTACAAACATTTGCTTGGTATGGAGGCAAATAATGACAAGGCATTCGCGATGAATGCTCGAACAGAAAAAGCTTTCGACTGGGCGTTTTTGAGACAAATGAAGGCAGCAAGTCTTTATTCAAAAGTTGGTGCCATTGAGCCAGCAAATGGTTCGTTGTTGTTAGCGGCTCAAGATTTGGGAAAGATAATCAACATCTCACGATTAATGGTTGATGTTCGGGAGATCGCAAATGTTTTTGCCTCGATAGAAGAAATGAAACAAAAAGGAATTGTGAATCAGGAACGATTGCTAAAAATAGAAAATGATTTTAAAATAAAATACGAAAATTCAATAAAAACAGAGGAATGAACCCAGCAGATTTTCTCACCGAAATCGTCAAAATTTATTCTCCCTCGGGGCGGGAAGATGAAGTCGCGAAATTTATCGCGACGGAGGCGCAGCAGCTCGGTTTCGCCAAAGCCGAAGTCGATCATTTCAACAATGTCGTGCTCGAGATCGGTTCAGGCAAAAAAACCATTCTTCTGCTCGGGCACATCGACACAGTTCGACCATTTCTTTCTGTCCGAGTCCGCGACGGCAAATTATTCGGTCGAGGTTCGGTCGATGCGAAAGGTCCTTTTGCGACGATGGTTTTCGCTGCGCTTGCAGCCGCGCCGCAATTAAAAAACTGCAAAATCGTCGTCGCGGGCGCGAGCCAGGAAGAAGAACACGGCGTCGGCGGACGAGTGCTCGCAGATAGATTTAAAAAACCCGATGCGATCGTGATCGGCGAGCCGAGCGGTTTTGAAGGAATTACGCTCGGCTACAAAGGAACTTTCACGATGGAATTTTTCAAACGCAAAAATCCGCTGCATTCCGCCAACGATTCCGCGAAGAACGCGATTGAGGAGGGTATCGACTTCACGCAAAAAATTAAAAATTATTGCGACAAATTCAATGAAGGCAAATCGATCTGGGCCGGTCTGCAACAGCGAGTCGAAAAATTCGTCTTCGACGAAGTGAACGGCGTCGAGCAAGTCAAAGTCCGAGTGAAATTTCGAACGCCGATGGGTTTCGATCCGACCGAGTTGAAAAAACTCGTCGGCAAAAATTCGAACGGCGGCGAAGTCTCGTATCTGCAGAGCTGGGGCAGCGAGGTCGCGTGTCTCTCATCCAAAAATTCCGCGCTCGTCAAAGCTTTTCTCAAAGCAATTCGCGCCGAAGGCGGCACGCCGGTTTTCAAAGTCAAAACCGGGACAGCCGACATGAATACTTTTGCGAAAGCTTTTCCACAAGTACCGATTGTTTCGTACGGTCCGGGCGATTCGAACCTCGATCACACACCGGTCGAGCACATCGAATTAGCTGAATTCGAAAAGGCGATCGCGGTTCTCGCCAAGGTTTTGATAGAGTTGGATGGGAAAATTTAATTAAGCATGGGGCTATTGTTGTCCGTTTTGGGTCTGTATTTTTTCCACCAAAGCAGCGAAAGTGGCAGCCAACACATGATCTGAATTAGCCAGTTTCTCTCCACAGGCGAAGCATGCAGTCAAAGATCTGCGACCTTCAGTGATGAGAGCTTTTAGTGCCGCGGCGATCTCGGAATTCAGAGGAACTTTAAGATCATTACGGTCAGTAATTTTTGTTATCTCAACTCCTACTTCGAAAATGGCGAAATCCTTGCATCTACTACAAGAAACGAAACCTACCTCATCGCATGCTAGGATCGTTTGAGTGAAGCTGACATCATAAGGCTGATCATCAAGCTTCAGCGTGGCGGTTGTTGATTCGGTGAGCATTTTGAGTTTAAAGGTCGCCGATTTTAATTCAGTGAGATATTTTGTCAAAAGTTAAATTCGGTCAGCCAAAAAATATCGCCAAAAATACACGCGCGTAGAAACGCCCAGCTGGGCGTTTCTACAAAACGGTTCACGAATTTTCACGGTAGAAACGTTGCATGCAACGTTTCTACATCTGATTCGAAATTCTTACTCGACCGAGACGGCGTAGCCGCTGGGGCCGCTCCACTTTTTCTGGAATTCGGCGAAGAATTGATCTTCGCTGACTTCGCCGTAGCCTTTGAATTTGTCGAACTCGCCTTCGCTTTTGTATTTGCTTTTGTTCTCGGCGGAGAGCATGCCGTAGGCGATGCAAAAACCTTCATAGCCGCCGGGGAAGGTATTGCCGGCGCGTTTCCAATCGGAGTAGCTGATTGGGGCTTTGTACGCGGTCGCGAACGCGGGCGCGATGGCGGTCGTCAGCACGATTGCGAGTGCTGCGATGGTGGGGAGGATTTTCCTCATGGGAGTTGGGGTTAAAGAATTAAATTCGGCAGAAACTGCCCAATTCCCATATTAGACCATAGTCTATGGAGAAGCAAATGCTTTTGGCCAAAAATTTCAACCATGAAAAAGGAAGCGAACATCGCGGTGACGATCGGAAAAAGAATTCGCGAGTTGCGGCTCGCGAAAAATTTGAGTCAAGAAAAATTAGCCGCGGCGGCTGGTCTGCATGTGACTTATATCAGTATGGTCGAGACAGGGAAGAAAAACATTACGGTCGCGGCGTTGAATAAAGTTTGTAAAAGCTTGGGCGTGAGTTTGGGAGAATTTTTTGCATAATTTGTCGAATTCAAAATTTCTCAATCTCGAACTGATGCGTTTGCTGGAAAAAGAAAAGATAAGCCCGGCTGAATTGGCGCGCAGGCTGAAAATAAGCTCTTCGATTATTTATACGTTGAAAAGTAAACGCCGCGCTCTCGGCGGTGAGTTGTTTATCAAAATAATGCGAAAAGGTTTTGGTTATTCGGAAGCAGAGATCACAAAAATATTTTTGGCGGCGATGAAAGAGAAGTATGGACTTAAATAAATTTTTGTCAATAAGCTTTTTTGGCTTGTTCTTCGGAAAGTGCTATAAAAATAGGGATAAAATTGGTCATACAGCTTGACTTCTTCGGTGGTTCTGATAGAATAACACGCGGATAATTTCTCGTGAGAGAAGTTGTTGACGCCGCACGAAGGCAAAAAAACAAGAAAATAACAGCGTCACAGTTGTGCCTGAAAAAGTGGAGCCGCGTTTTTCCTGAACCTTATCTTTAATTCTTTTTATTATGATGTACGGAATCACACAACCATTTAAAAGCGCTGGTCGGCAAAGTCCCCGTAACGATGGATGGAAAAATATTAAATGGAGGCTGCTTGAATTCAAGAACAAAATATCAGAAGATCGTTTTAGAAACATTGATCTTGATAATTTGATAGACACAATAAAGAGATACTTTCCGGATAGCGAGAGTCGATTTTCAGAATTTAAAAACATAGGTAAAGATGACCAGATCGATCTCATTATGTATTTCTACCAAGAGGCTGAAGCTAATGCCAGCGCAAATGTGTCTTTTCCTAACATGCCAGTAAAAAATTCCGGCGGTGTTCATGTTAACGTCTCGCAAAATCTTGAAAACACAAATAAAATTTCAATAGAAATTACAAACGAGAACAAGCAAGACATTCAGCAGTTGGTTGAAGAGTTAAGGAAGGAAAGGAAAGATAAATCAAAAATATTTGATTTGGCACTGAAAATCGCTCCTGTTTTGGTAGGGTTAATCGCGTGATTTGATGTGACGAAGCGGGTAGGGAATGAAAATTTTCATTCCCTACAAACAGCACAACGATAATTTTTGACCATTCTCCAAAAATCGCGAGGTAGGGAACGCAGATCTGCGTTCCCTGCGAATTACAATTAAACCGGAATCAAAATTCGGCCGGTCGCGGAACGGTTTTAAACCGTTCCCTACGTGCGACACGACAACAATCACCTTTTTGACCTTTTCCCTAAAAAATGCCAAAATACACGCTCCTTCGCCCCGCTTCGCGGAGCTTCGGAGCGCTTCGCGCTTTTGTATTAAAATTAATGAGCTCGGACCTCAAAATTAAAATTTCAAATGCCTGTTCGTCTCAAAATCGCGCTGCAAAAAAAGGGTCGGCTGGCCGAGGAGTCTTTTGAGTTGCTGCGCAAGATCGGATTGAGCTTCGTCGCGAACGGACAGTATCTAGTTCTCAAATGCCTCGATTTCCCGGCCGATATTCTCCTGCTCCGCGATGACGACATTCCCGCTTTCGTCGCGCGCGGTTCGGCGGATCTCGGAATCGTCGGTCAAAATATTGTTTGGGAGTCAGGCAAACGCGTCCGCGAAATTGCGCCGCTCGGCTTCGGCGCGTGCCGACTCGCGCTCGCTGTCCCGCGCAATTCGAAATTCAAAAAAATTACCGATCTCAAAAATTCCACCATCGCGACCGAATATCCCAACTCCACCAAAAAATTTTTCCGCAGCAAAAAAATCGCGATCAAGCTCGCCGAGCTTTCCGGTTCGGCCGAGATCGCGCCGGAGATGGGCGTCGCGGATGCGATCGCCGACATCGTCGACACCGGGACGACGCTCGAAGCGCACAATGTGATTCCACTCGATCCGCCGATTTTCCGCTCCGAAGCCGCGCTCGTCGCCGATCCGAAACTGAATTCCGCGAAAAAGAAATTACTCGAAGATTTGATTGCGCGCATCGAAGCGGTTCAGTCCGCTGCGGGCAAAAAATATTTGGTTTTGAACTGCGCCGAAAAAAATCTCTGCGCGGTCGAAAAATTGATGCCCGCGCTCGAAGCGCCGACGATTCTCCCGCTCGCGAAAAAAGGCGAGTTCGCGCTCCAATCCGTCGCGACCGAAAAAGAATTTTGGGCTGCGCTGCCGAAGCTGAAAAAAGCTGGCGCGAAAGATATTCTCCTGCTCAACGTCGAAAAAATCGTTCCTTAATTTTTTTCCAATGCCAGCCAAAAAAAAGCCCAACGAAAAGAAAGTCGCCGCGATTTTCAGCATTTCGCCTGCGATTCGCGACGCGCTCAATAAAAAAATTCCGGCGGGTTATCGCAGCCAATTTATCGAAAAATTGATTGAGCGAGAGTTCGCCAAGGCCGTCGCGCCGCGCAAAAGTTTTCTCGCCCGCATTCTCAAAAAATAATTCCATGCCAATCCAAAAGCTGGCTTCGCTCTCGCTCGCAGAGCGCGCCGCGATTCTCGCGCGCGGTGGTGCGGTGTCGAGCGAAATCAAAAACGCTG
>JAZDPN010000020.1:0-34275 GCA_043797545.1 Patescibacteria group bacterium
CGTGGCCGGATCGGGTGAATGGTCTTACAACGCCTCACGTGCTTTCGGTAATCTGAAAGTCGGAGTCAATAATTACTCGGTCATCGGCTATGACGCCGATGGCAACAAAACGCCGGTCGCTAAATTCCAGATCATCTTCAACCCGACCGGTTTGACTGACGCGGATAAAACGGCGACCCCGGAAAAAACCGAATCAGCCCAGACTGACGGCGTCCCGACAGTCGGCTCGACTACTTTCGGAGCGCCGATCGTGAGCCAACCGGCTGACGGAGCAACCATCACAGAAGCCCCGATTACCTTTTTGGGGACTGTTCCCGCCGGGACGAAGCAAGTTTTGGTCAATGAGTATCCTCTTTCGAAGTTCACCGCTGGCTCGACCAGTTGGAATTACCGGGCCGACCCGAAATTCAGCAACCTCAAAGAAGGTGAAAATGAGTACGAAATCGTGGCTGTGAGCGAAACCGGCGAAAGAAGCTCGATTACGATCAAAATTACTTACAAACCCGCTGCCCCAGCGGCTGAATAGTCAAAGCTGTTTTTTCCCGACTCTAAGCCGAAATTCCCTTGAAATTTCGACGTTTTTTTGCTAAAATAGCGAGATTTAAAACTAAAAAAAGACAAAAATTAAATGGGCATAATTGTATCTCAGTTCGAGCAGCCGGATTTGAGCTTTTTCTGCGAAAAAAGGCTGATTTTAGGCTTTTTCGAAAATTGGGAGAACAATAGGCATGCAAGATCTATGAAAAGAATGGAACAAGGAACTGACTGGAGAAATATGACTAGAAGCGCGGTCGGAACCATTTATGATGGTGTAGGTAAAGTCACAGGGAAAACAATTAATTCAATAGGTGGTTCACTCCAAGGATCAGCCAAAAGTCGAGCCGAGGCTTTGCAACAATTAACCGAATCTGCCAGTGGAACGAGCTACGAGAGCGATATTTTTAATATGCCAATTCTGCACACATTATCTTCCAGTGTACTTCAGCATCAAGCCAAATTATCAGGTAGAATTCATGATCTCCTGATTGCCAAAGACGCAAAAACGGTCAAACAGGCCAGAAAACTAATAATGGCAGGCATAGGTATTTTGCAAATGGTTGACCCAACTTATGTGAGACCTCAATCAGAAAACCTTGCTAACGAGGTCCAAAAAGTGGTTTCAAAAACTGTGAATGCAGCCCTTCCGAAAGAAATTATCAAACAGGCGAATGCTGGAGACAAAGATGCACAAAGAGCTGTCGCGGATAAAATCACTCAAGTTTATAGACTTTTGGAAATCGCACGAAACAAAGTGCACGCTCACGAAATCAAAAGTGGAACCCGCAGATTATTGGGACCGATTTTCAGGGGGGCTGCCGGTCGAGATCATCGCAGAGGATTAAATAATCCTATCACGCGCGTCGGTGGTCATTGGCAATTTGAAAAAAAACGCAAAGCACTTTTCAATCCCGATGTTCCCAAATCAAAAGAAGGCGAAGCTGAGGCAAAGGATTATCATGTCGATCGAGCTTGGAAACCGGAAAGCAAACTGGGCAAGCTCGCTTACTATGGCACGGTCGCGCCCTGGCTCGCGCACCGCACAGTTTTGCGGCCAGCTAAATTGATTTTGAAAAAGACGGTCGTCCAGCCGGCAAAATGGGTTTACCGCAAACTTATCAAACCGCCTTATGAATTTTTATTGAATCAAACTATCCGCAAAGGACTCTGGGTCACTGCTGGTCGCTTGACGCTCTGGATCGGCGGCAGCACATTGACCGGTGGTTTGCCAATCATCCCAGCTGCAGTCGAGACCGCACTTTGGGCAGCGAATAAATTTAGAAAAAACGCGACTGTCCGCAAAGTCGCCCACGAGAGCAAAGAAGTCGCGAAAGATGTGGCCTTTGTCGGTACTTTGGGAATCCCTCATGCCGCGGCCAAACTGGCCGTCAAAGGCGGAAGCAAAATCCGCCAATTCCGTAAAAGAGCTACTCCTAGCATAACTGCTGCCGACGATTACCAACATCGTAAAGCCGCTTAAATAAATGCTCCATTTTTTCAAATCGCGTCTTGATAAAAAAGAGCTAACTAAGCGTCTTGTTTTCGCAAGCCTGAAGCAGCCTAAAGATCAGTCAGCCGAAAGAAGCGTTTTTGACGAGCCGGAGGTCAAACAAGATAAGCTCACTCCAAATGATTATTCTGAAGATCTGCAAAAATGGCTCGATACTCTGAATACGCAGAGTCAGCTTGGCTGGAAATTGCCATCGAAATGGTTTCAGCCGGACACAAGTAAGGGTGAAACCGTCGAATCCAAAGTCGACCAAATTTACGCCACAATTTTTTCCGATAATGGTCCACTCAAAGCCCAACTTGCTGCCTTCAACAAAAAATATCATTCAGGTAGCCCGGTCAGCGCGGAGGAAATGGTTTTTGGATCCAGAGCTACCAATAACCCGGAAAGATCGGTCCGCCTGAAAATAATTTCTGAGCAGATCCAAAATTTGAGAAAATTGAAAGAGAAACAAAAAGAAAAATTGACGGCGGGAAATATCCAAAAAAATCTCGAGGAAGGTGTGGGAAATGTTTGGGAATCATTCCAGGACAATCTGAGCGAGGGCAAATATGTCCAAGCCGGCTTACAGGCAGCTGGTATGTTTTTGCTTTTGCATGCCGCCTGGAAATTAATTCAAGGCAAACCGGCCGACAAAGATTGGGCTTCTTATCTCGGAACAGTCGTTTTGAAATCTGCGGTAGGCATTGCCCTGCTCGCTCCATCAGCAACCAAAGGCAAGGCGGATATTTTAAATACTCTGAAATTAACTAGTGCGGCCGACAGTATGGGTGATCGCGGATTCGGAAGATTAATGAAAAATATGGATTGGCGGGCTCGCACTCAAGCCGAGACTCTGAATGCCCTGGCTGGGACTGACATCGGTGAAATACATCGCGCTTACGAGGAAGCTCTCGCCGAAGGCAAGAGCGAAATCGATCCCCGCAAACTGCTCGGCGAAAAAGCACCCAAGAAGAATATCGTCAACGGCAAAGATCTTTTCAATATTGTCGAGGCAACTTTGCAAAGGTATGGTGCGAAATATTTTGAAGCAGTCAAGAAGCGCCCACCGTCGGAAAGCAATCCTCAAGAAATCCAGGATGGCATCACGCTCTTCATACGTTTCCACAAAAGGACAAGCAATCAGTCCAAATCTTTTACTAATGTCGTCGCCATCGAAGAGAATAGCTTCGTCGATTGGAAAAATCCACCAGCCGTCCAAGGCAAAATCAATATTCTTTTAGGAATGACAGAAGGGCTAGCATCGATGATCGTAAGCCCAACCAAAGCCCCAGAGAAGCTCAAGGAATTATTTTACGGATGGCTCGATTTATTTGAGATTGATCGAGCTTGGTTTGATAGTTGCGTCAAAGATCCGGTCAAAGAAAAAATCAAAGAACTTTATAAAAACAATAAACCACTGGCTAAAGAATACATGGGTCAAATCAAGAACTTCTTCAAGAATGAGTACGTCAAATTGCAACGACAAGGCGCTGAAACCTATATTACCGATGTCAGCGAGCGCAGTCTGAATCTAACCATCAAGCTGGGCGGCGCGGCGATCGACGCGACCATGGAAATGGGTGGTGCGATCAAGGGAATCGTTTTCCGGGTGGGCGACCGAGTTTGGACTCGAGTCGCCAACTATGCGAATACTCCTGGGACTTTTGGCAACGATCTCATCTTCAATCCTTGGCTACCTTATAAATATAATCCTCACACCAAACCGCCAACTTGGGAACGCGTCTCGTTGGCAAAACTCAGTTCGGAAGTCAAAACCTTCGTGGTTGATGGAATCGAATACTCTACGAGCGGCAGCGGGGAAATGATTGAGGGCGGTGCACAAAAACTTTCTATTTTCATGCAAGAATTTCCAGCCCGCTGGGAAGCCAATATCAAACCGAAGCTCAAGAATTATGGTGCTGAAATTGCCGAAAATTATAAACTCTTTGAGCGATTTGCCGAAAGCGTAATCCAAGAAAATATAAAGCCGACAGGTGAATATGTCAGAGATGCCTTTACCGATGACGACCTCTTATTTCAAACATTTTGCCGAGCAGCCGCGGCCTTTATTGCTTCGAGCAATCGCGACTTCGTAAAAAGATTTGAAAATGGATCAGTCAGCCTGACCGAATTTTTGGATCAATATGCCAAGGAGAAAAACAACAATGAAAAATATATTGCCGAATTCGATAAATTAATTACAGACCCGAGCGCAGAAAGAAATCATTTTGCGAGTGTCAGCGATGCAGAAGTCGAGCAATTTGTCGCAGCCAAGGTCAGGGAATTCAAACGATCAGCTAGCGGCACACCGACCGCGGCAGAAATCCAAAGAATCAGGGATGCTGCCAAGATTGAAGCAAGAACAAAGCTCCAGCAGCCGGTCGAGAGACTAAAGAGTCTAGAACCGAAGGTCCGCGCCTGGGTATTCAACGAACTTGGCTGGTGGGATCTAGATATGTCTGTTGACCAAGCCGAATTCGATCCGAATGGAAAATTTATCGAGTATAAGGGCATCGACCTCAAATCGCCGGGCAAGCTGAATCAAATGCCTTTGATGGGCAATAAATATAATCTAAGAGTCCATTTCTCACCTGATGGCAGACTCGGAATAGGGAGAACTCGATTTGAATTAATTTCCAAGAGCGGCATCCCATTTGACTTCAATGCTGAAGACTTCGTAATTGCCAAGCGCCTGAAAGAAGAAGGCATCGCCGACATGGAGCGCGTGCACCTCCTGCAGGGCAAAAGGTTGGCTAGAATTCTCAAGATGGCTGAAAAGCTGGAAAAGACCCTGGAAGAAATTAGCAGCCTGACTAAAGAAAACAATAAACTAATCGGAGAGGTAAAAGCACTTGTTAATAAAGCCGGTAAAAGTGAGTCTGATTACGCCGTGCGTTTCGCCAATCCGATTTACGCGAACATTTTTGAAGTCAGGTCAGAAAGCACAGCCAGTATCCCCAAAAACAATCCCACCGAACTCGAGAAATACCTAAAAAAAGTGCAAGAGCAAAATAAAGATCTCAAGAGCTTGAAAAAAGAGCTTGGGGGCTCAATAGCAGAAAGAGCCGCCGAAACCGCTAGACAAGCTGTAACAGAACAAGTAAGGCGGGAGGCGGAGAAAAAAGCGCAAGAAGTTTTGGGATCAGGTGGCCTGCCAGCGCCAAAACCAAAAACTACCGATGGTAAGAGAGTTCCCAGAGATAGATAAAAACTCAAAACATGATTAGCTTTAGAAGACACCATCGTTCTGCTGATCAATCTGCTGATCAACCCAATAATGCCGGGGAAAATATACCACCACAAACAAATGTCAGCGTGGCAGAGCAAGAAAAATCCCTAAGATTACTGATCGACAGCCATCCATTTATTTCTGAATCCGCGAAATTAGCACTGACTCTGATCTTAAGTCAGGGTGTATTAAACACGGATTTAACTAGTTCAATTCAAATTTACGGATTACTCGGGTTTTTGGAGGGAATACCGGGTTTTAAGCTAGATAAGCCGGTGAAATCCACACTAGAACTAATTTGGAGAACGAGAGGTAGCATCGCAGCCCTGACTGCTGCACCGATGTTGGCTAATCCCATAGGCACTCTGGATAGAATGTACAACTTAGCTCATTCTCTCGGCTTAGAAAAAATCAAATCTGCCATAGATGTTATTTGCCCTTATGATAATGATGCTTGGTTTATCGGACCAAGAACTTTCACTGCAGAATGGCTAACCAGGGCGGTTGTGGGCTATTTGCTATTCAAGTCAAAATTAATGCTTCTTGCATCAGCCAAAATAAAAGCTTCTGAGGCGAGACAGGAAATAAGAAGACAAAAAGAACTGGCTAGGTCTACTGCCGAAAAGGCGAGGCTAGAAGCGCGAATCGCAAAGCTAGAAGGAGGAGGTGGCGGACAAAGCCAAGCTAGTTAATCCGCATTTAAGTTTCTGTTTTAAATTCTATAATTAACTGCTAAAATCTCCCCGTTCTAATTTTTTCCCATGAAAAAAACTATTGGTGGCGGCTGCGGATGTGGCGGTTGCAAATTCGGTGGTGGCTGTGGAAGTTGCGGAAGCTGCGGCGGATGTTCGTTCGGCGGTGGCTGCGGCTGCGGTAGCTGCAAATAATCAGCTCCGGATTTTCCCGAAGAAAACTTGACCGAATTTTTCGAGTTGCGAAATCAATTCGCGGCTCGGTTTTTTGCGGAATAATCCGAAAACAGCCGACCCACTCCCCGACAGACTCGCGATCTCCGCGCCCGCTTTTTCTAGCGTTTTTTTGATTTGGCGAATTTCCGGATATTCCCTAAAAACAACGCGCTCAAAATCATTCTCAAATTTTATTTTCTTACTCCTTAATCCTTTATCCTTAATCCTGCCGTAAGCCCACTCCGTCGCGATCACGACCGGAGGAACGACGACGATTATTTCCCGCGGAAATTTTTTCGGCAGCGCGATCGGCTCGAGAATCTCACCGCGCCCGCGCGCCCGGCACGCTGTTTTTTCGAGAAAAAACGGGACATCCGAACCAAGACTAGCCGCGATTTGACTCAATTTTTGAGGAGCGATTTTGAGCTTCCAAAGCCGAGGTAGAGTTTTGAGAATCGCAGCCGCGTCGGAACTACCACCACCGAGCCCCGCCCCGATTGGAATTCTTTTTTTGAGCTGAATCTCGACCCCGACTTTCTTAGGGGAGAATTTTTGCAGCAACCAAGCTGCGCGCCAAGCCAAATTTTGCTCTTTGGAAATCTCAGCATTTTTAGTGTGAACCAAGATTTGTGAATCTTTTCTAAGTCTGATCTCCAATTCATCAAATAAGCCAATCCGCACAAAAATCGTTTCGATTTCGTGAAATCCGTCGGCGCGTTTCCCTAGAATGCGGAGTCCGAGATTGATTTTCGCGAACGCGCGGACTTTCATTTTTTGAGCAAAATTATAATTGTCATTCCCGCGAAAGCGGGAATCCAGATTGAATTAACTTTTTTTGAGCAAAATTAAAGCAAAAACCTGCAGACCTTCTCCCCGTCCGAACGCGGTTAATTTTTCGCCGGTCGTCGCGACGAGTCCGATTCGGTCGCCGGAAATTTGCAAAAGCGCGGACAATTTTCGGCGTATTTTCGGAAAATGTTTTTCCAATTTCGGGCGCGCGCCTTCGATCGAGATCGCGACATTTTCGAGTGTGAAATCCGCGGCGCGCATTTTCGCGAGAATTTTTTGCAAATATTTTTGCGAATTTTTTTCGCCACTCGCGCACATCGCGTCGGCGAAAGTCGAGAGCGAGCCGCCACCGAGCGCGGAGGAAATCGCGTTCGTGAGCGCGTGCAGCACGACATCGCCGTCGGAATTCCCTTCCAATCCATCCGTCGCAGAAATTTTTAAACCTCCCAAAAATAGCGCTTTCCGCTTTTCCGCAAAGCGGTGCGAGTCGTGTCCGAGTCCAATCCGCATGGAGCACGGAACATGAAGCAAGGAACAATTTTCCAAATCAATCGGGTGGGTAATTTTCCTATTGCGCCTATCCGCCGGGATGATTTTGATTTTCGCTCCGGCAAGTTCAGCGAGCTGTAGCTCGTCCGTCGCTACGATTTTCCGTGAATTAGCGATCTTCAATCCGCGCTCGAGAAATTCTTTTTTCGCGATTTGCGGCGTCTCCATCAACCAAATTTTCGCGCGGTCGAGCGTCGTCGAATTTTCGCGAACGGTCGAGTCGGCGCGGTGCGCGACCGCCGCCGCGTCGAACTTTTGAATAATTTTCGCAAGCTGCGAAATTTCTTTTTTGGTAGCGAATGGATTCGCAGCGTTGTGCGAAAGCACTATTTTTTCGGAACAAAAACGTAATCCGGCTTCAAGACTTTTTTGGCGGGAAGTTCCACCCGCGACGATTTTTTTCACTTTCGAAAAGTTCGCCGCGAGTTTTTGCGCCGCAGAGATTTCTACTTTCGGGACGACGAAAATCACTTCGGCGATCTCCGGCGCGGTCTCGAAAAGTTCAAGCGAATGAATGAAAAGCGGTCGCCCGCCGAGCTCGACGAAGGCTTTCGGTCGATTTTTTTTCAAGCGCTCCCCAGACCCAGCCGCGAGCAAAATTGCAGAAATTTTCATCGGAAAGAATTTACGACGGCCATGATATTTTTCAAATTAGCCGGTTTGTGGCGAATTGCACGCAAACTTTTTGCGGTCAATTTTGCGATTTCCGGAAACGCGATTTCCCCGGCGAGAAATTTTTGGCCGAAAAATTCTGAGCTCGCCGCCACCGCCGCGGGGAAGATTCCACCGCGTTTCGCCACGTCGAGAATCGTGAAAAACAACGGATACCGCGCTTTTTCGATCGGCCGAAATTCCAAGTTTTGCCTAGTCAGATCCAGTTTTTGAATCAAACCGGATTGTCGCTCGCCGTCGAAAAGCGCAAGAGAAATCGGCAACTTCATCGAAGGCCGCGAAATTTGCGCGAAAAAATTGCCGTCGACGGTCTCGACGAGCGCGTGAACGAGTGATTGTGGATGAATCACCGCGGAAATTTTTTCGAGCGGAAAATCAAACAAATGCGCGGCCTCGATAATCTCGAACGCTTTGTTCGCGAGCGTCGCGCAGTCGAGCGTGATTTTCGCACCCATCGCCCACGTCGGGTGATTCAAAACTTTTGCCGGAGCAATCTTCGGAAAATCGCGGAGTGGGGTGTCGCGGAGCGCACCGCCTGACGCCGTCAGAATAATCCTTTTGACTTTGTTTTTGGGAACTTTTTTGAGCAGCTGCCAAACTGCCGAATGCTCTGAATCGATTGGAAGAATTTTTACTCCGGACTTCTTGGCCTCAGACATCACGATTTTCCCGGCCAAAACCAGACTTTCTTTATTTGCTAACGCAACTGAATTTTTAGCTCGAATCGCAGCCAAAGTCGGAGCAAGACCGGCCACGCCCGAAATCGCGGAAACAACTAAGTCGCATTTTTGCGCGGCAAGTTTTTCGAGCGGCAAGGACTTGCAACCTAGTAAGGAGCGGACACCTCCGCTGCTTGTGAAAAAAAATTTCGGTTGAAATTCACGAATTTGCTTCTGTAGAAGCCCGCTATTTTGACCTCCGGCCAAACCAATAATTTTGAATTGGCGCGAAAACTCGCGCACCAAGTCGAGGGTTTGTTGGCCGATTGAGCCGGTCGAGCCGAGAATAATCAGACTTTTACTCACCACTAAATTTTAACTGAAAAACTTGTCTTTTGGTGATAATCGCCTTAAAATATCTGGCGATGGCTGATGAAAATTCACAAAGTCCGAACCCTCCGGCTGATTCTGGTGCGACTCCGCCGCCGCCCGCTGACAACAGCGCAACTCCTCCGGCCGACGACGGCGCACAACCAAAAATGGTCTCGCCTCTTCAGTCGGATGATGAGATTTCGGAAGATCAATTCATTACCGGTGGAGACGATCACAGCTTCATCACGGGAGTTCCTATCCCCGCCCATCCCAATACTCAGTTTGACGAGAAAAAATTTCTTGAGCTTTTGGCAAAATCGATTTCCCTGACCAAGACCGAGAAACAAAGAATTATCACTTCAATACCGAAGCTCAGTCAATATCAGATTGACGAGTTAATCCGGATTTTCGAGGAAGAGCAAAAGAAGTTTGCCGAGTTAAACAAAAAACACGAAGACCAGCTCAAGGCTATCGAAGAAAAGCACAAAAACGACTGGAACGATATCGAGCTACAGGCCAAACAGGATGACAAAAAGAAGAAAGACGAAGAGGCTGCCGCAAAACTGCGTAAGCAGATGGGTCTAGAATAAGTTTAGACTTTGGCCGGTTCGCTTTCGATTTTCTTTTGAGTTGATTTTTTCGTGCCACAGTAAGGACAGACTGACCAGCTTTTAGAGACGAGCTTGTGACATTTTTTGCACTGTTTCCGCGCCTCCTCACCACAGCTCGGACAAAATTGGAAATTGAGCGGCAAAGGTCGGTCACATTTCGGACAAGTTTCCTCACCCTCGACCAAAACCCGATGTTCCAGTGTTTCATGGTATTTCTCAACCAAGGTTTTTTGCGGACGGACAATGAGATAAATCAGCAAGCCAGGCAAATTGAGCGTGATAACTAGCAAAATCGCGAAAACCTGAAAAACTAGACTCTTGCTGCGCGCCACAACATCGCGGGCAACCCAAATCACGATCGCAACCAAGACGACAAAAAGATAGGCAAACACCGCACGTAAACTGAGCGCCAGCCAGTTGTTCGAATCAAAATTAATTAAGTAATCGATGATCGAATTCATAAATTTTGGGGATTAATCTGAATCTCGCCTATGCGCTCCTCGCGCGCCGCAAGTCTGATTTTGAGCGCCAAAACCGCCGCCACTAAAGCAAAAAACAGCGTGAAATATTGGCTCGCGCGCAAGAAACCAAAAGTCGGCGCTGAATCACCGCGCAAGAAATCCAGGAAGAAGTAAGTCAGAGAAAGTGAGAGCAAGAGAAAAATCCCCGCCTTGCCGGCTTTGGTCGTCGTCTTGAAGATGAAACAAGCCGCCAAAAAGAAACCGAGAACTGCTAGCGCGGAATAAATCTGAGTAGGATGCAGAGGCAGAGTCGAGTAGCCCACCGCATCAGGATTGGTGAAAGTAACGCCCCAAGGTAAAGCAGTCGAAATGCCATATTCGCTGCCTTCAAAAAACGTGCCGATGTGGTGGAAAAAGAGAACCGGCGCGATTGTCAGCATCAAGAGATCAAGCCAAATGAAAAAGTTTTCATTGTATTTACGGGCGAGTAAAGCCAGCGTCGCCAGTAAACCAAGCGCACCGCCAAAAAAATTGAAGCCTGACGTCGTGCCCCAGAAAAAAGGAAAGTCGAGTAAAGAAAAATTGCGCAGTAAAACTTCAGTCAGCCGGGCGCAAAAGAGCGAAACGGCCAGCAGGATGAAAAAACTGTCAGCCAGAAATTGCAGCATCACGCGCTTACGGCGCGAAGCGAAAAAGAGCTGAGCGACGCCGGCAAAAATCCCCACTGCGAGCGCAATATTATAGACCGGCAAGTAGATACCCGCGATTTCCAAAAATGGCCACATCGAGAAAGGATTTTACGCTCCTGATGTGGAATTTTAAAGCAGGTTCATCCCAGCAAAAACTACTATCAAGCCGCCTGTCAAGAAGAGTAAAGATGTCCGTAAAAAGCTCCAACTCGTGAATTTCGCACGTAGGAAAATCAAAATTCGGAGGAAAATGAAAACTCCCGCCAGAAATGGAATCATGAGATTGCCGCGTAGAGTCGTCTCGGCCAGAGCGGAAATCCTCGGCATTGCGACATGCAGCGCGACAATTCCCAATCCGAAATAAGCTAGGAAAACGGCAGCTAGTAAATCTACAATCTCTTCAATCGCCACCCAAATTCGCTCGAAAGTAGCCCGGCGATGCAGGACCGCCTCACTCTTCGCTTTGGCGATTTCGGAAGCTTCGCGCGGCGGAAAAAGAAAGAGTCTCAGTCCGTGCCAACCATCAGCACGCGTTTTGCCGCTGGGCGGAACGACAATTTCAGTTAACAGAAAATAGAATTTACCGAATTTCTCGGAAAAATCGGGAAAGAAGCCGACAAATCGGTCTTTGAATTTCTGGACGCGATCACCGAAAGTAACTTTCTTTTCTTCTGGATTCTCGTTAGCAGCAGGATCTTGGGAAGCCGACACATCGGCCAGATTAACTTTGTGAATTTTCTGAGCTTCCGGCTTGTCCGGTGTGGCAACGTCAGCCGCCGTTTTTTTCGTGAGATCTTCCTCGTCGTCACTGGAGAATTTTTTCAGATTCTCCTGCCACCTGCTAGCCTCTTTTTTCTCGCCCATATTGACAAGCGATTTCAAGCTGCCCGACAAAGTGCGTCGTTCCAGCTCAGTTTTTTCCTCCTCCTCTTTTTGCTTGCGCGCGACAATCTCACGCACTCCATTTTCCCGCGCACGTAATTTTTCCTCCTCTGAAGCAGAGGAGCTACAAATATAGTTAATTTTTCTGAGATCAAACTCATCTGCCAGGCGCTCCAAAACCGCTCCCGGACTGAGCGCAATCAGCTCGCCCGAAAACTCTCGACCGATCTTGTCGATCACGGAAAACTCAAAAGCATTCTCCCAGTCGGGCGGCTGCTGGGCGGCAATCGACAAAATCGCCATTCCGATTTTATTCAAACGCTCGCGCGCATCCTTTTCACTTTCAGCCAAAACGCTACCTTCGAGCTTCCTCTTCAAAGAATTTGAAACGGCGGTGTAATAAAATTTAACCACTTTTGGTTTGGATTTTTTAGTTTTTATCGCAGAATTTTAACATATTAAAGCCTGATTTTCAAGTCCAAAAGTGCGCGGCGAAAACTTTCAAGTGCCTTGCGAAATTCGAACTCAGATGGTTCGAAATTAATTTCGTGGACAAATTTATTGCGCATTTTATGCGCGAACCAAACCCCGTTTTTGTCGGAAAAAAGTCGCCCCGCTTTTTTAAGCTTTTCACCTAGTGAACCGCGATAGCCGTACTTGGTTAAAACAAAATCAAGTAACTTGTCGGCCTCAAGCAAATCAGTCTTGGGATTATGTCCCGGTCCAATCATGCGCCATTGGTTACGGACAAAAGCCTCTTCGCCAGGACTTACTCTTTTCTTGGGACGAAGCAGCCAGACCACGAAAACAACAGCTAAAACCAAGCCAGCCAAAACCAAACCAAAAAGCGGATTCATTGGTTACGAATTTTTTTAAGATGAGCAATGCGTTTTGCGACCAAAGCCGGAGTACCGATATCGCGCCGGTGAAAGAGTCGCCCCTCAATTTTACTGACTCCTTCTTCGGAAATGCGTTCGGCTGCAGTCAGATTCGTGGCAATCCCGACGACTGCGATCGCGCGACTCGTCCCGGTGAGAATACGGCCATCCGCGTCGACATCGACCGCAGCATAAAAAATCTCGCAATTTTCCGGCAGGCCGAGAATCTTAATTTCCTGGCCGGAAACTGGAATATTGGGATAGCCCTCCGGAACGAGGTATTTGACCACGGTTGCCTTTTTTTCAAATTCAAGCGGTAGCTCTGCCAATTTGCCTTCAGCAACCTTCCGACAAACTTCGATGAAATCAGTTTTGAGAATCGGAAAAACATTCATGGCCTCAGGATCGCCGAAGCGCGCATTGTATTCGATTAATTTAATTCCATTTTTGGTCGCGATGAAGCCGCCATACATCACGCCGCGGAAAGTTTCGCCGGTCTCTTTTTGCAGTGCGTCGAGCACTTTTTGGGTAATCTCCCGCGCCACAGCGAGATCGGATTGTTGCAAAAACGGAAGCGAATTGTTCTCGTCGGAATAAGTCCCCATCCCACCCGTATTTGGACCCTTGTCGTCTTCGAAGGCGCGTTTGTGATCTTGGGAAACTGGCAAGGCTGCCAAAGTTTTTCCGTCAGTCAGAAACATAGCTGAGAATTCCTCGCCGACTAATTTTTCCTCAATCACGACCCGGCCATCCTCAGCCACGCAGCTCATGGCGTAATGCAAACCGTCTTCAATGCCGTTTAAATGGTCGCCCACGACCTTGACCCCCTTTCCGCTTTTCAGACCATCTGCCTTGACTACGAATTGTCCACCCAAACTTTGCATAAAATTTTGAATCGCGGTCCGGGTGATCTCATCGTTGCCTTCGAAAACAGCAAATTCCGGATTACCAGGAATATCATATTTCTGGAGTAATTCGCGGGTAAAGCCTTTGGAGCTTTCGAGTCGGGCCGAGCTTTTGCGCGGCGCGACCACTCCGACTCCAGATTTTTCGAGCAAGTCAGCCGCCCCAGCAGCAATGGGCGCCTCGGGTCCGACCACTGCCAACTCGGGTTTTTCTCGCTCGACTAATTTTTGCAGCGAATCAAGATCGGTCAGGGAATCGACTTTCTGGTAAACCGTCGCCAGTTTTTGGAGACCCGGATTAATTTTATCGGCAAAAACAATTAGCTCTGGTTTTTGCGGCGAACGGACGACTGCAGCGCCGATCGCATGTTCGCGCGCACCGTTACCGATCAAGAGAAATTTCATTGGAAAAAAATTAAAGTAAAGTCATTTGTTTTTTGCCGTCCTCAATCCGCCGTGAACAATCGCGGCATTTCTCGACTGTCGCGAGATATTTGGCATTAACCTCAGGAGTTGGATATTTACCGTCAAAACAAGCCGTACAAAAATGCGGGATTTTGGTCTTTTTAAATTCACAGGCGCGAATCAGATCAGGTAAGGGCAAATAAAAAACAGCGTCTGCTTTTAGTTTTTTGGCGATTTGGGGAATCGAAATCTTGTTGGCGATAAATTCTTTTTTGCTCGGCATATCGACCCCATAAACACATGGGAATTTGAGTGGTGGCGCGGCGGCCGCGAAATAAACTTTGCGCGCCCCAGCCGACCGAACCATTTCAACAATCTGACGCGAGGTATTGCCGCGCACAATCGAATCATCGACTAATAAAACATTTTTTTGGCGCAGCTCGAGCGGCAGCGGAACTAATTTGTGGCGAATAGATTTCTGGCGTTTCGCCTGGGTCGGCATGATGAAAGTCCTACCGATATAGCGGTTTTTGATCAAACCCTCGCGGTAACGCACACCGAGCTCATTGGCGAGCGCGAGCGCGGAACTACGCGACGTGTCAGGTACTGGCACGACCACGTCAATTGGGACTTTTGATTTTTTGATTTGCTGAGCCAAATATTCGCCGGCTCGCAAGCGCGAACGGTAAACGGAAATATTGTCGATGGTCGCATCCGGCCGCGCAAGGTAAACGTATTCAAAAATACAAGGTGCCCAGTTTTTGGGAGCGATCTGCTGGCGCGTAATTTTGCCGTCGGCCGAAAGCCAAACCGCCTCACCCGGCTGAACGTCGCCAACTTTTTCGAATCCAAGCGTTGCGAAAGTCGGATCCTCACTCGCGACTGCTAATTCGTCCCCTTTGGAATTTTTGCGCAGCCCAATGGTTAGCGGGCGCAAACCTTGAGGATCGCGTAGCGCGAGAATGCCATGGCCAGCGACCAAAATCACCGCGGCGAAACTGCCGCTCGCGCGCTCGACCGTTTTTTTGGCAGCGGCGAAAAGTTTCTTAATTGAAAACGTCGTCATTTTTTGTTTACGCAATTCGCGAGAAAAAACATTCAGTAAAATCTCTGAATCGCTCGAGGTACTGAGATATCTCCCCTCTTTTTTTAGTTCACGGCGTAACTTTTCGGTATTGGTGAGATTACCGTTGTGCACCAATCCCAAGCCAAGCGGCGAATTGACGAAAAAAGGCTGGGCTTCTTCGGCGGAATAACTGCCTGCCGTCGGATAACGCACATGGCCGATTCCGATCTTGCCAGTCAGCTCGAGAATGTCAGTCGGCCCAATCACATCGCGCACTAGTCCCGCACCGCGTTTCGTGTGAAATTGTGTTCCGTCGAAAGTCATCACTCCAGCTGCATCCTGTCCGCGATGCTGCAACGTCGCGAGTCCGTCGTAAATTTCACCGACGACTTCCGAATTGGCTACGATACCGATTACACCACACATAAGTTAATTTTAAATTTCGAAACAATTTTAAATTTTTGAAAATCTAACTTAAACCTTGTTTTAAAAAATTCTCCGCCGCGCGGAGCGTATTCTCGATTAAGGTTGCTACTGTCATCGGCCCGACTCCGCCCGGTACAGGAGTGATCGCGCCCGCAATTTTTTGCACATTTTCGAAATCGACATCGCCGACCAATTTGCCGCTAACTTTCGTGCCGCCACAATCAATCACGGCGACCCCTTTTTTGAGCATCTTGGCCGAAATCAAGTTCGGCACGCCAGTCGCGGAAATCACAATATCAGCCCTCTTCGTAAATTCAGCTAGATTCTTGGTAAAAACGTGGCAGACCGAGACGGTCGCATCGCGATTGAGTAAGAGCATTGCGAGCGGTTTGCCGACAATATTGGAATGTCCAACCACGACCGCATTCTGACCCCGGAGCGGAATTTTGTAATAATCAAGTAAACGCAAAATTCCCGCCGGAGTGGCCGGAAGCAAGGTCGGCAATTTCAAAAATCCGCGTCCAAAATTGAGCGGGTTGAAACCGTCGACATCTTTTTCCGGAGAAATTTTTTCAAGAATTTTTTGGGCGTTAATTTTTTTAGGCAGAGGCAATTGCACCAAAAACCCTTGAATTTTCGAATCGTGGTTGAGCTTCTCGATCGCAGCTAGCAAATCTTTTTCGGAAACCGAATCAGGTAAATTGACCTCGCGAAAAGTGAAGCCAACCTTTTCGGCCGCCAACCTTTTTTGGCGCACGTAAGCGACTGAAGCCGGATGTTCGCCAACGAGAATAACCGCCAAACCAATTTTTAATTTCTGCGCGGCGACTTTCCGTTTAACCGAATTGAGAATTTGAGCGGAAAGCTTTTTGCCGTCGAGCAGCATCGCGGAAGAAAAGAAAAGCCTCGCAAACGAGGCGGGGAAGATTTTAGGAAAAGCAAACCCGAAATTCAAATCGTGGCTCAAATCTGGACTGTTTTTCCCATTTGACAAAACAGAAAGAAACCTAGTAGAATCAAACCTCGTCTTAATTTTTGAACACCTACTAGATTGTTTTTTACGGGTAATTATGCTAAAATGTGCCGAATTGTTTACTAAAAATTAATCCTTATTTCATGTCCACCCCTTCTAAAGATCCCAACGAAAAAGGCAAAAAAACTTCGTTTTGGGAAAAGCTGAGCGAACGCAAGGCCGCGGAAGAAAACGGATCGCTCGTCAATGCAATCGTTCGACAAGCCGAGAAAGAGGCCACTGGCGAATTGAAAAGGAGTTCTCCCGAACCCGAGAGAATGAATGAGGACGACGACAAAAAAATCGCTCTCGCGCGCCTAGGTAATGCGAAGACTCTACTTTCTTTCGTGATCATTGCAGTCATCGCAGTTTGGGTTTACTTCTTTGCGATGCTCGGTGAAAGCAACTATCTGCACGCGAAATTCGGCAAAGAAAATCTGACTACTGAGCTCGCGCGCAAAACCGAGCTGCTGCAGCAAATCCGGACTGATGGCCGGGATACCAAAAAATTCAACAAACTTTTGCGGGTCGAGGCGCTAGCCAATCGTGTGCTCGCACTTGATCTCGAAAATCCAATCTTGAACTATGAACGACCTGAGGGCGAAAAGGTCATCCCGCACGAGGGCTCGACCGAAGTTTTGCTAAAAACCGTGAATTCCAACGGCGAGGTGATCTATCTCTCAGAAGCCGAGCTGCGCAATCTCGAAAGCGCCCAAAAAGCGCGCTCCGAGTCGGCGCGCAAGGAACTGACGGACATCATGGCCCAGTCTGCGACTTTCGCCGAAACGATCAAGACTGATCCGGAAATCGAAAACGAGCTTGGCATTCTGATTGCCGAGGTCGCTGCGATCAATCCTCAGGAAGCGAAATTTCCTTCGGCTGTCCTGCGATCACATTTCGCAGCCGCTCAGTCAGCAGCTAGTGAAATCCTACGCAGAGTGAAAAGCGCCAACCTGGCGAACTTGGTGACTGACATCAAAAAGCAAGCCAGCGCCATCGACACTACGACGGCCGATGAGACAACGAAAAAAATTGTCACCGAATTGCAAACCAGCCTTGGAAATCTTTCTCCACAGCGCCCGAGCAGCTTCGAAACAGCAATTAACGAAATCAAGGCTTTGAACATTACCAAGATTTCAGACAACGAAATTTACCAAAAAGTCGTCCAAATCGTGGGCGACCCGCGCCAAGAGAAAAACGATTCCGATCTCGCCAATGCGGCCGTCATCACTCGTAATCTGGGCCGAATCAATACAATTAACGAGCTGCGCGCCGATCGCATCGCTTGGTCGAGCGTGATTGACCGAGCGGAAAAAATCGTGCGCCTCGGTGCCGATCTCGAACGCGATACTGATGGCACGCCGACTGACGCGCGCCGTGATATTGACCCGGACGGTAAACTGGTCAATCTCGTAGCCTATGCTGGCAAATCCAAAAAGGGTGAGATCGAAATTCGGGGAGACGCTTTCGGAATCGAAAATTATTCTGGTCGCAGCTTCTCGCTCCTCGCCGATCTGATCGACGCACTCGAAAGCAGCCGTTATTTCAAAGATGTTTCGGGCTTTGCTTTCTCGCGTGAAGAGAATAGACAGGGTGGTATCTCTTCGCCTTTGAACTTCAAACTCTCGCTGCAAAACCCGGCCGTCGCCGACAAACGCGATATCGCGGCCACCGCACCGATCAAGACAACTGGGCCGAACGATACGAAAAATACTGGCATCGTCCAAGATCTCCAAAAACTCGAATTTTCCGTCGAGAACAGTGCAACCGACAACTCTGCACAAACGCAGCAGCCGCAGGACACGACAACCGGCAGCACTAGCGATACGGAAAATGTCGGCATCTTTGATGCCCTCCAGCAAACTCTCAATAATTAAATTTCTAACTTTTTTCAAATGACCAAATACGTTACTCGGCTCAATCAGGGCGCCAACATCCGCTTCGGCTTAGCCGGCGCGATTGCGCTCCTCGCAGCCATTTTTATGATTTGGCCGGACTACAGCCAGCTCACACGGACGCAAGCTGAAATCGCCTCGATCGACCAGCAGACCGCTGAAACTGAGCTTGATCTCGATGCCGAGCGCAACAGTTATCGGCTTTTGAAATCGGAATACGGCCTCAATGCGACTACCGATCAAAAGGCAATCACTGCGATCCTACCGGAGACCGCTAACGAAACTAATATCGCCCGTGAGTTTGAACGCGCCGCAAATGAGCTCGCCGGCGACAGCGGTTCGCTTGTCCTCGAGTCGGTCAATATCGGCAAAGCAATCGGCGAAAAAGATGTCGATTACCTCGCTCTACCGATCAAGATGAATCTGACTGGCACCAAAGAAAAATTGCTAGCTTTCCTGCGCTATCTCGAGAAAACCGGTAGCGCGAGCAGCGCGAGCCGACTCATCGACGTCCAGGACGTAAATTTGCAGATTAAGAATCGCGGCTCGCAAATCGAGGCCGTTCCAGAAATCACGGTCGATATTTCAGCCAATGCTTACATCCTACCAACTCCTGAAGAGATCGCTGCCAGCAAGGCCAAGCAAAACTAAAAAACACGCTGGCCGCGACAAAACAAACATAAAATGGACGACAAAATTGCCTCGCTCCAGAACGCTATTATCGCCAGCGACGTACCGCAAATTGCGGCCCAAGTCGTCGACGCCGCGATCAGCATCGGGAGCTCGGACATCCATATCGAACCCAGCGAGTATACGATTCGAATTCGCTTCCGCGTCGACGGCATTCTCCGCCCCGTCGTGGAATACCCGCCCTCGCTGCACGCCGCAGTTGTCAGTCGGCTAAAAATAATGGGCAACCTTAAAATCGATGAAAGCCGGATTCCCCAGGACGGACGCGTCCAGGTCACTACCCCGGACGGGCGCGAGCTTGATCTACGTCTTTCGACTCTGCCAACCGTGCACGGAGAAAAGATCGTAATGCGTTTGCAAGATCGGTCCAGAAAAATTCCCAAACTCGGAGAGCTCGGCATTGACCCCCACAATCTCAAAATTTTGAAACGGGCGATTGCCGCGCCAAATGGAGTTCTCCTCACGACCGGTCCGACCGGCTCAGGAAAAACCACCACGCTCTATTCCTGCCTTGACATCCTGAACACCCCTGAGGTCAACATCATGACCATCGAGGATCCAGTCGAAATCCAAATGGACGGACTCAATCAAAGCCAAGTCTATCCCGCGATCAATTATACTTTCGCGTTTGGATTGCGGACTGGTCTGCGCCAAGACCCCGATATCATGATGGTTGGTGAAATCCGGGATCGCGAAACTATCGAAGTCGCAATCGAGGCGGCCCTAACTGGCCATCTCGTTCTCTCGACCATTCACACGAATTCAGCGGTCTCGACGATTACCCGCCTCCTCGATATGGGGGCCGCCGCCTTCCTCATCACAGCGACGGTCAATGCCATCATCGCCCAACGCCTCGTCCGTAAAATCTGCGATAAATGTAAGGTTGAAACGAAACTCAAACCGGCGATTAAAGAAAAATTATGGAAGGCGATTGAATCGATGAATGCCGAACAGCGGCAAAAATTGGGGGTCAAAAATGGCGACGAACTCAAGACCTTTTACGGCGAGGGTTGTGACGAATGCGGTCATACTGGCTACAAAGGTCGAGTCGGTATCTACGAAATTCTCGAAATGAATAACAAAATCAAAGACTTGATCTTGAAAAACGGAACTCCGCTTGAAATCGAAAAACAGGCCATCGAGGATGGCATGAAAACACTAGAACACGACGGCGTCGAAAAAATCCTAGCCGGCATCACGACTCCCGAAGAAGTCTATTCTGTCGCTCGCGCGACCGAGGAAGAGCATAACGACCAAGAAAATAGCGAAAGCGAAAAAATCAAAGTTTAATAATCTAATCCTATGCAATTCAATTACACCGCCCGCGACAAAAGAGGCAAGGAAGTCTCTGGGACGATCACAGCCACAAGCAAACTCGAGGCTGCCGATCGGCTGTTCAACGAAAAACAGCTCAATGTCGTGAGCCTTGATCAGCTCGATGGTGAGAAAACGAAAGCTGCTCCGAAAAAAGAGACTGCCAAAGAATCTCCTGAAATCGACATTTCCATTTCGGGACACCGCGGGATCATCGATTCAATCAATGCTTATCTGGCTTTTCATACCAAAGTCAAACCCAAAGACAAGGCAGTCGCTTTTCGGCTGCTCGCAGTCATGATCAATGCCGGACTTTCGATCGTCAAAGCGCTGAAGATTCTGGGCAAGCAAAGCGAAAATCCGAAATTGCGCATCGTCCTGGAAGATATCGCGAAAAAAGTCGAGACCGGCAGCAGCTTCTCAGATGCCCTAGCGGAATATAGTGAAATTTTTATCGAATCGGAAATCGGTATGATCGCAGCTGGCGAAGCTTCTGGTCAGCTGAATAAAACTTTGGTCAATCTCGCTCTCGAGACTGAGAAATCAGCCAGCCTTTCGAAGAAGATCAAGTCAGCGATGATTTACCCCGGCGTGGTTTTGACTGTTTTGTTGGGCGCAGTTTTCTTGATCATGACTATGGTCATCCCGAAGTTAGGCGAACTTTTTGCTGGTGCCGGAGCCGAATTGCCTTTGGCTACTCGAATCTTGGTCAATACTTCGAATTGGTTCATCGCGACAACTCTGGTCATACCAAATTGGTTTTTGCTGATTGTAGGCATGATCGGAGCAGTTCTCTTCGTCCGCTTTTGGAAAAAGACTCCGAGCGGAAAAATCGGTTGGGATCGGCTGATGCTGCATCTCCCGATTTTCGGCAAATTGAATCAAAAAGCGGCCTTGGCTTCTTTCGCTCGCCAGCTCGCCCTACTTTCTGACTCAGGCGTCGCGATTATCCGCGCCTTGGAAATCACGGCCAATGCCGTCGGAAATGAAATTTACCGCTTGCGCCTTTTGGAGACGAAAGAAGATGTCGAACGCGGTGTCTCGATTCACAAAAATATTTCCAACGATCCACTTTTCCCAGATTTGGTCGTGAGTATGATTGCCGTCGGTGAACAGACCGCTCAGCTTGGCGCAGTCGCCCACAAGATTGCTGAGTTTTACGACGAAGAGGTCGAGACTTTCGTCAAAAATCTCTCGACCATCATGGAGCCGCTCATCATCGTCGTTATCGGAACTTTGGTCGCCGGCCTCGTCGCAGCGATCATGCAGCCGATCATGGACATGACCGACATTGCCGCCAAAGCGTAATTATGAAACATAGAACATGTAACCTGAAACACTGTTTCATGCTTCATGTTTCATGCTTTCCGTTCCTTTCCGCATTTTTGGCAGATCAATTTTTCTTCTTTCTTGCTGCGTTTTAAAACAATGAGTCCCCCGCACTCGCACGGTGTTTTTTGCGGCTCGTCCCACGACGCGAATTTGCATTTCGGATAATTGGTGCAGCCCCAAAATTTCTTGCGCGTTTTCCGCGCGAATTTTTCTGAAATCTCACCTTTGCCGCAGTCCGGACATTTGATGCCGGTCGAATTCGTTTTCTTCTCGATGAATTTGCACTCAGGATAACCCGAGCAACCGACAAACATGCCGAAGCGGCCGCGCTTCACTGCGAGCGGCTTGCCGCACTCGGGACATTTTTGATCTTTAATTTTCGCGTTTAATTCGGTCTCGGCGGCTTCCTGTTTTTTGTCGAGCGGCTTCGCATTTTTGCAGTCGGGATATCCGGAGCAGGAAAGAAATTTACCGAAACGGCCGAGTTTGATCACCATCGGCTTCCCGCATTTGTCGCAAATCTCGTCCGTCGTTTCATTCACGACATCCTCTTTTTTGATCGAGTCAGTTTTCTCGAGAATTTCGGAATGGAAGGGTTTGTAAAATTCGCCGATCATTTTGTTCCATTTCGCTTTGCCTTCCGCGATTTCGTCGAATTCTTCTTCCATTTTCGCGGTGAATTGGAGGTCGACGATTTTCGGAAAATGCTGCACGAGAAAATCGTTCACGACTTTGCCGGTGTCGGTCGGCGCGAGCGCGCGATCGATTTTTTCGACGTAACCGCGCGTTTGAATTGTCGAGATGGTCGGCGCGTAAGTCGACGGTCGGCCGATGCCTTCGCTTTCCAGTTTTTTGACGAGTGTCGCCTCGGTGTAGCGCGCGGGCGGTTTCGTGAAATGTTGCTCACTTTTTAATTCGAGCAATTTTTGCACTTCATTTTCGCGAATCTCGGGAAGTAATTTTTCGGAATCGGCGGCGGCTTCTTCGTCGGAATCGTAGCCGACGGAATATGCCGCGAGCCAGCCCGCGAATTTCACGACCTGTCCGGTCGCGCGGAAAATATAATTTTTGGCGGCGATATCGACTCCCGTTTGGTCAAGCAGCGCGTCGGCCATTTGGCACGCCGTGAAACGCTGCCAAATCAATTCGTAAAGTCGAAACGCGTCTTTTTCGAGTGAATCTTTCAGCGAATCCGGCAGCCGCGCGGGATCGGTCGGGCGAATCGCTTCGTGCGCTTCTTGCGCGCCTTTCGCTTTTTTCGTGAACGCGCGAACTTTTTCGGGGACAAAATCTTTGCCGAATTTTTCGGCGATGATCGCGCGTGCTTTTTTGACTGCGGACTCGGCGAGATTCGTCGAATCGGTACGCATATAGGTGATGAGACCTTCGCCGATGTCTTCGCCTTCGTACAGTTTTTGCGCGAGCATCATCGTTTTTTTGACGCTGAATCCGAGTTTGCGCGCGGCTTCGGCTTGCAGAGTCGAAGTGATGAAAGGCGGCGCGGGATGGCGCACGCGTTCTTTTTTGTCGATTTTTTCAACTTTGAATTCCGCGCCTTTCAAATCAAGCTCGACTTTTTCGGCCTCGTTTTTTTTGCCGATCTCAATTTTTTTACCGTCGGCTTTCGCGAGCTCGGCGGAAAATTTATCGCCGCGCGGCGTCTCGAACTGCGCGCCGACGGTCCAATACTCGACGGGTTTGAAAGCTTCGATTTCGCGCTCGCGTTCGACGATCAGGCGAACGGCGACGGATTGGACGCGTCCCGCGGAAAGTCCGTAGCGCACTTTTTTCCAAATCAGCGGAGACAATTCGTAGCCGACGAGGCGATCGAGCACGCGGCGCGCTTGCTGCGCGTCGATGAGATCGCGGTCGAGCTCGCGTGGTGTTTCGAGCGCGTGGAGAATCGCGTCTTTGGTAATTTCGTGAAAAACGATGCGCGGTGTTTTTTTTGTTTTCGGAATTTTGAGCGCGGCCAAAAGATGCCACGCGATCGCTTCACCTTCGCGGTCCTCATCAGTTGCGAGAATGATTTCGTCAGCTTTGTCGGCGAGTTTTTTCAGCTCGGCGATCGTTTTTACTTTGTCGCGCGAAGTGATGTACTCCGGGAGAAAACTGCCCGACTCGAGATCGACGCCGATTTTGCTTTTCGGCAAGTCCCGCACGTGGCCCATCGAGGCGCGGACGGTAAATTTTTTGTCGAGAAACTTGGTGATCGTCCGCGCTTTGGCGGGCGACTCCACGATAACAAGTTTTTTCATTCAGTAGGATTATTGGGATGATCAAGAGCTTTTGAGATTATTAAGATTATCTCCAATGCTCTTAAACGCTCTGCATAATCCTAATAATCCTACCCCTAAACACGCGGAAGAGCCTAACGAAAATTCGTCAGGCTGGCAAAATTCCGCGCAAAATTATTACATCCAAAAGCCAGTGTAGGTCAGATACGCTCCAGCCGCCAAGACGACAACCATCCAAAATTTCATCAGGCTGTCATTTTTCAAAATCTTTTTGCTGGTCTTGAAAAGAAAATTCGGCGCGACGAGGAAAGCCGCTCCTTTGACCAAGCTAGCCCAACCGATGAAAGTGATCACACCGGCGATCGACCATTCCCAGACATTGTGATTGAGGACGATGATCAAACCGAGCGCCATGATCATGATTCCGGTGAAATAAGTCAGACCTTCATGCGCTTCGAAGTCCTTCATAATTTTTTTGTAAAACTTGGGATGGAGCAAAAATCCGATTGCGGCCGCCAAAAGAGTCGGTCCCAAAATCTGGGCGAGGATGGTGGTGGTCATTTTTGAGGGGGTTAATGAACACAAAAATTGTACAACAAATTTGTTGGGCTTGGCAAATTATTTTAAAAAATAATCAATTCGCCCGTTTCGCACGCTTGATCATAAATTCCACACCCTCATTCATGTTCGCAGTTTCCAATTTAATCCCCGGATTTTTGTCGTGAAAAACACGGAAGATTTCGTCGGCGAAAGCCTGACCGATCATGGGAACTTTGTCGAAGTCGAAGACGATCACTTTGAATTTTTCCAGTCCGGCGAGTACGCGCCGTGCCTGGGAGCGCGAGATGTGGACTCCCGAAAGCGTGTAAAGCTTGATGTGAATTTCGGTCTTGTCGAAACCATAATTATTTTTCCCGTCGACATGAGTGTACTTTTTGAAAACATCGTTTAAATGCAGTTTGGATTTTCCGGACAAGCGAAATGTCACCAAAGTCCCTTTCCTTCGCTTGTCGGTTTTGCGAACGAAAAGATCATCAATCTTATTATTGATATGTAATTGATAACCAAAACTATCCAAAACAAAAAGACTACCAACTTTCGAAGTAAAGAAAATCCCCTCGCCCGAGTGCGACTTCGGCATAGTCGTCGTTTTGCCTTTGAGCAAATCTTGAATCGCTTCCAGCTCGTTTTTTAATTTTTTCTTTTGTTGAATGTTGCGAAAAACGCCAACCCCAGAATCTGCAATGAAAAAAACTAGCTCCTGATTTTCGATCAAGACCTCGATTTTGATATTTTTGGATCGCGAATGCTCGATCGCATTATTGAGCATTTCGGAAAATGCGTAAGTAAAAATGCTTTGAATATTGTCGGGTAGTTTTTTTAGCAAAGGTAAAGCCGTCTCGATTTGAGCGAGGATTTTATGTTCCTCGAGTCCAATATTTTTAAAAGTTTTGACAAAACGATTTGGCAAAATGGTTTTATTTTTCTTGATGTATTCGGGTAAGGCGTAAAAAGCGGAGCGCGTCGCGCCGATTTTGATGAGTTGTCCGGCGTCGATTAGCTCTTTGATAATTCGACCAAGATACTGGCGTGAAAAAGAAAATTGCTGCAAAAGCGCGGCAGCCGTCATGCGACCCTGCTTTTTCGCAGTCGCGAGAATTTGCTTTTTGATTTCCATTGACAACCAATTGTCAACCGAAGTTTATTCAATTGTCAACTAATTGTCAACTGAGGAGTAAATCAAATTCTCCGCGGGAGCGGGTGTTGGGATTTTTTGTTTTTTTGGGCTTGGAGAAGAGTAAAAATTAATCTATCTCTAATAAGTCACAAAGCATTAGTTCGATATAGCCTTTTATACTAAGTGCCTCCCTTCTAGTATTTGCAACATGTGCGGAATTTGAAGAACGCCCATAAATTGGCCTAATCAATTCATCTACCTTATTTAATTTTTCCCCACGTGATTTAAAAATAAACCTAGTTTTTTGTGCCATAGTTGGTTTTTTTTGACCATCCTCAAGTTGAAAATTTTGCTGTGCAGTGACTTCCTTATCCGGCGCGAGGGTGTCGAGAGTCTCTCTCAATGATTCTCTGAGTTCATGAGTAGGACCCTTAAAAGAAATTCTTTCCCTTTCGTTCAAGTCAAACAGGGCCTGTCTAAATGAGTTCGCGGCGGACAAATTTATCTTTTCTAGAGTCGAGAGAATCTTTTGTTCTTTGTCACTGAACGCATGATGATCTTTGGAATTACTTGCATCACTAAAGAACATTTCGAGAGATTTTTCTGCAAACAGAAAGTGATTTTTAATTCTGTTAATAACATTAAGATACGAACTTTTTGCACTACTCGCGTTAGAATGATCTAGTAGAGTTTGCATGTCATCATCCAAATCGATTGTGTCGAACTCTATGTTAAGCAACTTAGGCCTAAGCTCACCGAAATAGACACGAACAAACTTTTTAGCTAGTGCTTTTACCCCTATTGCTTTGACCTGCTTGTTACTCAAAACTTTAACTTTTTTTTCCAATTCCAGGGCCAAATCAAAACTAGTTTCTATAACCTCCCTTAAAATATTTCTTGAGTTTTCCATTTTGGAAAATTATTTTTTCGTCTTCTTTTTATTTGATCCATGCTTCTTGACCATAGATTTTATTTTTTTTCTCTTTGAGCTCGAAACAGAGCCAGTATTTTTAGATGGTAGTTTGTGAACAACCAAGTTGTATCCAACTGGATTTAATTTATATTCGCCGCCACCAAGTGCTTCCAAATACCCAGCATTCTTTGCATTAACCAGTGTGTATTTAGCTTTACGCGGCAAAGTAAAAGATGCCTGCTTGAAATATTTTTCAATATCATCCGCGTTTATAGAATCTTTTTTCTCTCCGGCACCAGCTTTTTCAGATAAGTAGTAAGCAACTATCAACGCCATTTGATTCGCGGTACTAGGATTTTTTTCCTCTCTCAATGTTTTTATGTCTATGACTTTTCGAGCGCTGCTATCTATTTCTGCCGCTTTAATTTTAGGTGTTGTCTGGACTTGTGATTCTGATGGCATATCAGACACCAACGGCTCATGAGCTACATCAAGCTTAGTGCCGAACATGCCAAAAACATAGGCTCTTGCCTAGCTAACTTGATCAGTTAGTCTAGATAAGTGCTTAAATACGCCAAAATATCGAAATCCAAACAGGTCAAAATTTTGCAGCATTTCTGTGCGGATTTAGACGCCACAAAAACATCAAGATTGTTGGATGTAAATCGAAATACGGTTGATAAATATTTCAATCTGTTTCGTCAAAAAATTCTTCTATCCTTACTTCAAGAAGCTAAATTTTTTGGAGAAGTAGAAGTTGACGAAAGCTACTTCGGAGCCAAACGAGTGCGAGGTAAAAGAGGGCGTGGAGCAGCAGGGAAAACACCGGTCTTTGGTCTCCTCAAGCGAGATGGAAAAGTTTTCGTGACGATAGTTCAAAATTGTAGTCGCGAAGAGTTAATGCCTGTAATTGAAGGTAAAGTGCTTGAGGGCTCAACTATTCACTCTGATGGCTGGAGAGCTTACGATGGACTCATCCTGAATGGCTACGATCATTACCGAGTTCACCACTCGAAGAACGAATTTGTACGTGGCAAATCGCACGTCAACGGAATTGAATCATTCTGGAGTTTTGCCAAACGAAGGCTATCGAAATTCAATGGTCTCGCCTCCCATAAATTCAATCTCCACCTCAAAGAGTGTGAGTTCAGATGGAACTACCGCAACAAGAATCTCTACGCTAAAATGGTAGAAATCCTTAAGAAATTCTAATTTTTGCTAGGCAAGA
This sequence comes from Patescibacteria group bacterium, assembly GCA_043797545.1. GTDB lineage: Bacteria > Patescibacteriota > Gracilibacteria > JAHISY01 > JAHISY01 > JAHISY01. The sequence continues at coordinate 27,830 of JAZDPN010000020.1, forward strand.
GCCATTTTTTTATTTGCGAACCGAAGATAGCGTTATCGTTGGAGAAGAAATTAAAAGGTTGGCGAAGAGAAAAGAAAGAAAAGCTAATTCGAAATGCATGGGTTTTAAGCCTTTTTTGCTAAACTTTGCGCGATGCCATCCCACCCGCTTTACCACCTTTATCGCCAGAGCAAGGTTGTCAAACTGCGCCGCCCGCTTTTTCCTGAAAAGTGGGTCAAGATTTTGGACAAGGTTGTCGTGATTGTTTCGCTGCTCGGCCCGGTTTTTACTTTGCCGCAGATTTACAAAATTTACGCCATGCAAAGTGCAGAAGGTCTTTCGCTGATTTCGTGGGGTAGTTATCTCGCTTTCAATTTTCCCATGTTTTTGTACGGTCTAGCGCATCGTGAGAAAGTCATTTCGCGCATGTATTTTCTTTGGATTTTGGTTAATGGTTCGATCGTTGTGGGGATTTTGCTTTTCGGTCGAGTTACTTTCTGAAGCTCCGGTCGTAATATTTTTCGAGAATGCTGCCAGAAAATGAACTTGCCGCGCGCGTCCAAAAAGGTGAAACACAGTGTTTCGGCGATCTTTACGATTTATTCTCCCGGAAAATTTACGCGTTTATTTTTTACAAAACTTTTCACCGCGAGTTGGCAGAGGATCTGACTTCGCAGACTTTTATTAAAGCTTTAGAAAAAATCAATTCTTTCAGCCCGAAAAAAGGTAGTTTCAACACTTGGATTTATGCGATCGCGCGCAATTCCGTGATTGATCATTTTCGCACCCAGAAAAAAGTGCAAAATATCGAGGATGTTTTTGATCTCGCCTCGAATGAAAATATCGCGACCGAGTTTACCCAAAAAAGCGAGTTCGCTGAGGTGCACGCTGGGCTGCAAAAAATTTCACCGCGCCAACGCGAAATTATTATTTTGCGCATTTGGGAAGGCTACAAATTTCGCGAAATTGCGGAGATTCTCGGCAAAACTGAAGCTGCGATCAAAATGGATTTTTTTCGCGGAATCAAAAGTTTGAAAAAAGAAATCGTGGTTGCGCTACTTCTACTCACTCTAAATTTCTAAAGATGAACCCCAAAACACTTGAAGAAATTGTGGCTGATCTGATCGCGCTTGATCCGAGTTTCGCCGAGAGGGAAAACGAAATTCGAACTTTGGCGCAAAAACTTTTGGCGGCGCGACCGGATTCCGAGATTGATTCAGTTTTCCAAAAAAGACTGAAAAATGAGCTTTTGGCGCGTGCGAGTGAATTGCGTACTGCGCCAACTAAATCACACTTTAACTTCTTACCAATGCAAAAAGTTCTTTTCGCGCTGGGCGGCGCAGCACTCGCGATTGCGATTTTCTTCGGCTATCAGCAGTTTGAAAATCGCGCGACTTTTGACTTTACAGCCGGAGTCGAAAAAGTCGGACCGGAAGCTTTTGGTCGGCTCGTGGCGGATGCCAATTCCGGAGTTTTGGCGGCGGGCAAAGGCGGCGGCGGTGGTGATGTTGGCGTCAGTTCCGAAAGGGCCGTGATGGATTCTAAAATGATCCCGCCCGAAATCACCTCGCTCAAGTTCGTTTACGACGGCCCAGTCGATTTGCCAGTCGGTGATGTCCAAGTTTTGAAACGCGAAAAAGGCCAAAATTTGGCGGGCAGTTTGGTCAGTTCTTTGGCGAATTTCGATCTCGGTTTGCTCAGTCTGCACAATCTGACCAGTCCGCAAATTCGCAGCTTTTCGCTTTTCGAAGATCGCGATTACGGCTACGAAATTTATATGAATCCGGACGAAGGCAGCGTGAGTATCAATCAAAATTACACGAAATGGCCTGATCCGTACGCGAATTGCCGCGACGATGCGTGCTACCAAAGTTTGCGTTTCACAGAAAAGGATATGCTCCCTGAGAGCCAAATTCTCCAGCTCGCGGCGGACTTCATCGCGAAATACAAAATTGACGTCAGCGAATACGGCCAACCCTTTGTCCAAAATGACTGGAAATATGAGCTGATGCGGATGCCCAATCCGTCCGATTTTTATTATCCGGAAAACGCCACTGTGATGTATCCACTGCAGGTTGATGGTGAGACGGTTTACAACGAGTCTGGCAACGCCGAGGGCATCTCGGTCAATGTCAGTCAGCGATTCAAAAAAGTTTCCGGAGTGTGGGGAATTTACCAGCAAAAATATCAGTCCTCGAATTACGCTGCGATTCATGACGAAACACGCTTTCGTCAAATTCTCGAGCGCGGCGGAATCTGGGGCTGGTCACCGGAGGGTGCGACCAAAATTGTCGAGATCAAGCTCGGCCAACCCGAAAAAATTCTCGTGAAACACTGGATTTACGACGGTAACGAAAGCAAAGAATTGATCATCCCGGCGCTGCGCTTCCCGATTCTTGAAAAACCGCAGGATCAATATTTGTATCAAAATGCGGTCGTGATGCCGCTCGCGGCCGAGATTCTCGAGCAGGGAAATATGAATCAACCCGTCCCGATTCCGCTCGACGCGCCAGTCAAAGTTGATTCGGAAATCACACCGGACGAGACGACCAAAAGAGACGCGGTCGATTGTCCGAGGCTCGCACCAGTCGGACCGGATTTCTGCCCGAACGGTAAAATCGTGGTAGACAATCTGGACGAAAATGGTTGCCCGACCCCGCCACTTTGTAAAGAAATTTTACAGCCCGAGAAAGTTGAAACCCCAGCCGAGTAGGACAATTCCGACGGCGACAATACCGAAAAACCAAGCGAGCGCGCGCCAGGGAATTAATTTCTTCAGCATCACCGCCTCGGGCAGCGAAAGCCCGGCGGCCGACATCATGAGAGCGAGGGCTGTCCCGAGTGGCAGCCCTTTTTCGGTCAACGCAAAAATAATTGGCACGATCGAGGCTGACCGAGCATAAATCGGCAAACCCAAAACTACTGCGGCGGGGACACCCCAAATTTTCGAACTTTCACCCAAAATCGCCAGAAAAAATTCCGCTGGAACGAGTCCGTGGATTGCCGCGCCGATCGCGATTCCGATCAAAATAATCCACCACATTTGCCGAAAAATATTCAGCGCGCGCCGCGCCGAATATTTAATTCTTGCTAAAAACTCGGTCGGCAGATCTGACTGCGTCCCAAAAATATTCGCGCCTTTGCCAAAAATTTCAATCTTCTTTCCCAAGATTTTTTCCAAAATTATTCCCGCCCCGACGCCCAAAATTATACCGCTCGCTGCATAAAGTGCGGCGATTTTCCAGCCGAAATTGCCCGCCATCACCGCGAAAACAACCTCATTCACCAGTGGCGAAGTCGCGAGAAAAGCGAATGCGACGCCGAGCGGCGCTTCGGCTTCGAGAAAGCCGAGGAACAGCGGGATTGATGAGCACGAGCAAAACGGCGTGATCGCTCCGAGAATCGCGGCGAGCAAATATGCGCTCCCGAACTTTGAATGCAAGAAGAATTTTTGCAATCGGTGTGTCGGCAAAAAAGTTCGCACGAGTGAGATCACGAAAATGACCACAAACATCAAAAGCGAAATTTGCAGTGCATCTGAGACAAAAAATTCGCTCACGTCGGCGAGTCGTCCGGGTGCGAGTTTCAAAATCTCGAAAACGAAAAAATGAGCAAAATTTTCAAACATGCCAGCAGCTTAACACAAAGTTTGTGTTAAAGACAACTATTTATCCTCCCGCACTTTTTTCGCGCGATCGATGAAGAGAATTCCGTCGAGGTGATCGATCTCGTGCTGTGCGGCGCGCGCATTGATTCCTTCCAGTTCCAAAATCCGTGGCGTCCCATTTTCATCCCAAAATTTCAAAGTCACATTTTCGAATCGTTCGACTTCGCCCCAAATTTTTGGCAGCGAAAGACAACCTTCCTCAGCGCAAATCAGCTCGAGACTCGCATCCAAAATTTCCGGATTCACGAGTGCGACGGTCTGCCATTTTTTTGGCGCGATCTTGAGATTCAAAATCACAGCGCGTTCATTCACGCCAACCTGCGGCGCGGCGAGTCCGACCCCATCTTTCGCGAGCATTATCTCGGCCATTTCCCGCAAAAACTTTTTCAGCTTTTTGTCGAATTTCGCTATTTTTACCGACTTTTTGCGCAAAATCGGATTGTCCGGTCCGGTCTCGATTTTCAACTTCATCGCGCGGAAATTAAATACGCCCGCAAAAATTCTTCGAGGTCGCCGTCCAAAACTTTTTCCGGGTCGTGCGTTTCGAATCCGGTGCGCGCGTCTTTCACTCTTTTGTCATCCAAAACGTAGCTGCGAATCGTGTCGCCGCCGAAATCGGCTTTCAAATTTTTGCCGCGCAGTTTCGCCTCGGCGGCTTCTTTTTCCTCCAATTTTCGCTCGGCCAATTTACCGCGCAAAATCTCCAAAGCGCGCGCTTTATTTTGGTGCTGGCTTCTTTCATTCTGGCAGCTCGTCACGATTCCGGTCGGGAGGTGGGTGATTCGCACCGCCGATTCCGTCCGGTTCACGTGCTGGCCGCCTGCGCCGCTCGCGCAAAAAGTATCGATTTTCAGTTCTTCGTCTTTGATCGCGATTTCATTTTCATCCGCCAAAATCGGCAAAACGGCGACTTTCGCGAAGCTCGTTTCCCGCGAGTGCGCGGAATTAAAAGGACTTCTTCGTACCAATCGATGTCCGCCCTTTTCGCCTTTAAGAAGTCCAAAAGCGTTTTCGCCCTTGATCTCGATCGTCGCCGAGCGAATCCCGGCTTCTTCGGCTTCCGACTTTTCGAGAATTTCCGTTTTCCAATTTTTTTTCTCCGCGAAACGCAAATACATTCGCAAAAGCATCTCAGCCCAGTCCGCTGCGTCGACTCCGCCCGCGCCGGCGTGAATTTCCAAAATCGCGTCGCCGGAATCGTATTCGCCGCCGAGAAAAAGCGTCGTTTCGGCTGCCTTCAATTTAGCCTCGAAGTCGGCGGCTTCGACGCGGATCGCCTCGACCGAGCGCAGATCGTCTTCGCGAGTCATCTCGACCAATTCCAAAAGATCGGCATGCTGCGCGGCGAGACTTTCCCAAAGATCGCTCGTTTTTTGTAAATTGGACAATTCGCGGGCGACTTTTTGCGCTTCCGTCGGATTGTCCCAAAAACCGGGCGCGCCCATTTGATTTTCAAGCTCAGCGATTTTGGCAGCTAGATCAGAATCTCTAATCCTTTTTCGGCCTTCCAAAATCAGCTCGGTCGAATCGTGAAGTATTTTTTTGATGTCCTGCATTGCAAATTATTTCACCAATTTTCCAGCGATTCCGATATATTTCGCCGGAGTGAGCTCGAGCAATCTTTTTTTGTCCTCGGCCGGGATTTTTAAATTTTCGACGAAAGCGCGGATTTTGACCAAGGTTAATTTCTCGCCGCGGGTTAGTTTTTTCAATTTTTCGTAGGCCGACGCGTCGCCATTCTTGCGCAAAATTGTTTGAATTGCTTCAGCTAAAACTTCGGGATTCGCCTCGAGTTCGGCCGCGATTTTGCTCTCGTTCACTTCCAATTTTCCCAAGCCTTGACTCAAGCTTCGCCAGCCTAGCAAAGAATGACCGAGCGCGACGCCGAGATTGCGCAGCACGGTCGAATCAGTCAGATCGCGTTGCATTCTGGAGATCGGCAACTTGTTCGACAGAAAATCGAGCAGTGCGTTCGCGACGCCGAAGTTGCCCTCGGCATTTTCAAAATCAATCGGATTCACTTTATGGGGCATGGTCGAGCTTCCGACTTCGCCTTCTTTTTTCCGCAAACTAAATTTTTCGGCCGAAATATAGCTCCAAATGTCGCGCGCAAAATCGGTGAAAATATTATTCACGCCACGCAGCTCGTCGCAAATCTCGGCGATGAAGTCGTGCGACTCGATTTGCGTCGTCGCGAGATTTGGCACGAGCCCCAAACTTTTCACGAACTTTGTAGAAAAATGTTCCCAGTTCACTTCGGGAAACGCGATCGCATGCGCCGCAAAAACTCCGGTCGCGCCGTTCATTTTTCCCAAAATTTCTTGTTTTTCGAGTCGTGCGAGTTTCCGGTCGAGTCGCGCGACGAAGACGAAAAATTCTTTTCCGAGCGTTGTTGGAGTCGCGGGTTGACCGTGTGTCCGTGCGAGCATCGCGATATTTTTCCAGCTTTTCGCCTGGCTCGAAATTTCGTTTCGCAGTTTTCGCAGCTCGGGCAAAATCTCGAATTTCCCGGCTTCGCGCAGCATCAGCGCGGTCGCGAGATTATTCACATCTTCCGAAGTTAACGCGAAATGCAAAAACGGAATGCGATTCGCTAGGCTGGTTTTCGCGAGTTTTTTCTGCAAAAAATATTCGACGGCTTTCACATCGTGATTCGTCTTCGCTTCGATTTTTTTGATTTCCGCGCCGTCTTTTTCCGAAAAATCCGCAATAATTTTCTCGATCAATTTCAATTCTGCGGCGGAAAATTTTTGCACTTCCCGGATTCGCGGCTCGTCGCCGAGCGCCGCGAGATATTTCA
>JAZDPN010000043.1:0-25803 GCA_043797545.1 Patescibacteria group bacterium
GAGAATCAGTCTTTTCCAAAACATTGCTTACTATTTCCAGATCAATGCCCGAGTAATTTTCAGTTATCTGCAAACCCTGGCGGGCGCTTTTGCAATCCTTTTCATTTTTCTGGCTGGCGCGCAGATGGTCATGGCAGGTGGTAGCGACGAGAAAATCGAAAAGGAAAAAAAGTATTTAATGCACGCTATTACAGCGTTTATTACGCTACTGATGCTCGAGCCGGTTATTTTCGGTTTCATCTATCCGAATGCGGATAGCGGCCTGAGCGATCCGCGCTGTGTCGAATTCATGCAAGCTGTGGCCGTCAGCGGCGGCAACCTCAATGCCGCTCCAGCTGGTTGCCGCTCGGCGACCGAACTCGGACTGACTGGCTCGGAGCAGATCATGGGAGTCGTCCATTTCTTCGAAAGCGTAATCGGCGGAATCGCAATCTTCTTTATGGTTTATTCCGCAGTGACGATCATCGCCGCTATGGGCGATGAAGCAACAATCAAAAAACATCGCACTACTTTGATGTGGAGCATCGGCGGCTTGGCCATAATTTTGCTAGCCAATACTTTGATTAATAAATTTTTCTTTGTCGTAGATCCTGCAACCGGAAACGCGAACGTCGACGTAGGCACCGGCATCGATACGATCACGGGCGTAACTAATTTTATCGCCGGTTTCGTCGGCATCTTCGCAGTCGTCTCGATTATCATTACGGGAATCGTTTGGATCGGGAATTTCGGCAATGACGAGATTGCCAACAAATCAAAAAAAGTAATCCTCGGCGCGCTCATCGGAATCGTGCTCTCGATCTCGGCCTATGCCATCGTCAATACGCTCATCAGCGCCAACTCCAATGGTGTCAGCAGCGACCTACTCAAATATCGAATCAGTGCTCAGTCAAGCAAGTTTGTTTGATTGGTAAGCTTAAAAATGCTAAAATGGCCGGATTTGAAAACAAAACTCAAATCAAAAATTAACCCCCCATAAAATGGCCAAAACAAAAACGGTTCGCGCGATCTCGAAACGCGCTCACTTCTCGGTTCGCGCAATTCGGAATGCGAACCCGCGCCAATACCGCGCTCACCGCGCGGGCAGCGTGCTTGCTCGCATCTTCTCGTTTTAATTTTGAAACGGGGAGTGCGCCGGTTAATCCTTGACCGCATGCCTCCAAAAACCAAAATCAAACTTCGACGCTCGCGTCCGGCGGTGCGGTTCACCGTCCGCCGGATTGCTAATAAAAATCCGCGCCAAGCGCGCGCTTTCCGCAATCTGCGGAAAAGATTGGCGCGCGTAACGGCTGGTTTGTTAGCCTGCACTTTGCTCGCCAGCAGCTCGTTTTTAGGAGGTAAGAATCTAAAAAGCGATCTCAACGCCGTAACCCCCGTGGCAACTGAAAACACTACCAGCGCGACATGCACAGCGCCTGAATTAGCAAAAAATTTTACTGATCTGACTACCCAGCTGGCCGATCTCTCGCGCGGCTTCCCCGAGACGATTGATAACCTTGATTTCTGTACCAAGACCGATTGCGCCGCCGAAAAACAAATCTACGATAATGAAACTCAAATTTGGAAGCTCGAAAAAGAGCTGACTGAATTACGAACTCGCGAGGAGCGCGAGCGGACTGAATTTTTAAAAACTCTGTCCAGTAAGGAAGATGGAGTCCTTTTTTGTGAGAACGATGAGCGCTGCACCGAGGCTGAGACCGAGCTGCAAACTGCTCGCGATTGCGAAAAAGAATTTCAAACCACAAGCCAGCTTTTTGAATCGCGCCAGGCAGTCGAGGAAAAATACGCTATTACGAACGCAAAAAACGAAGCTGTTTCGGCAGCGACCTATGTCAAAAAATTAATGGAAGATGTTTTTAAAAATCGTGATCTGATCACTGACAACAAAAAACTTTATGAGCAATGCGTGGCTGCCAGCGACGCCAGTGTCTGTCAAAAGTACAACCAGCGAGCAGACGAGGCTCAGCAAAAAGTCGCCTCGACGATCGCGGAATTGGGCGGTTTACAAATCGATCTAGGCAGCATGCTCGATCAAATCGAGACCGACATCGTCGCTCTCGAAATTGGCAAAAAAGATCCCAAAAATTTTGCCGAAAACGAAGGTCTCGGCTGGTGCGACAAAGAATTGCAAGATAAAAAAGCGGCTCTGAGCAAAAAGGTAAATTCCGCAGTCGGGCTGAAGGCAGTCTATGATGCTGCACTCGCAAATCTGCGAATGCGCAAAGTCGAGCTGAAGGCGAGCCTACAAACTGAAATCGAGGAGGCCGCGATGCATGCCGCCGCCGAGAAAGAAGCAGCCGAGGCCGCCGCTGCAGCCGCTGCCGCCGAACAAGCGGCCACCGCCAAACGCACACAAGCCGGAATTATTTTCGGTATTTGGAGTTTAATTCGTAACAGCTTCTAAAATGAAATCCACCAAAAAACCTTTTCTCGCAAATCACAAACTGCAATTCGTGATTGTCGGTGTGTTTGTCGCGATCCTGATTTTGGTTGGCTCGAGACTCGAAAGCCGCAACCTAAAAAGCGAATTGCCGATTCCAAATAGTGCGCTCGCGATCATCCAGGCTGAGGCCGCTAAGGTGAAAGCTGCTCGCGACAGTTATTTTGAATCTATTGGTAAAGGTAACGATGGCGCTTACGACGCCTATCAAGCTGCGACCGACTGTCCTGGCAAACTCGCAATTCGGCTTGATTCGCTCAAAAATTTGCGCAACGATTTACAACGTTTGATCGGCGAAATCGTAGTCCGCGAACGGGAAAATCAGGCTGAATTACCCAAAGGAACTATTGAACGCGAGCTGCAGGTCATCGAGCGCGAGCTGCGACCACAGTTACTTTTGAATCAAACTGAGACAATCGAAGCACAGCTACAGGCAATCGAAAAGGAAGTCCAGGAACAGACCGAAGATGCCGCCAAAACGATCCTTGATCGAATCGGCGAAATACGCACCGGCCTGACTGACGTGCCGACCACGAGCGAGTTAGTAAAAAAATTGGACGCGATTGATGAGCAAGCTCTTTTCCTCGGCAACAAGAAAACCGAGGCAGTCAAAACTAGCTCGGGCAAGATTCGGGAAGTTTTGGATGCCAGTGAAAAAAGCGTGGCCATCCGCGAAATTGTTGAAGACATTCGGCGCGTTGTGTCACACGACGGCGATACGAAACTGATTGAAAATGATCTGCAAAAAATCGAGGCCAAAATCCCGACCCTGTCGCAAACGCAGCAAAAGACGATTCAGGGCAGCGTCGACGAAATTCGCAAACTGATTAATCGTAAAGATGAGCTCAGCGCCCAGGCGACCGAAGTTCAGGCGATCAAAACCCAAATGAAGGCGGCAATCGAAAGCGTCTTACCAACTGAGGAGCTGGAAACAATCAAGAAAGATGAGGCCAATACCCGCCTTGCTTTCCAGCAATCAACTGCCCGTTTTGAGAACTGCATGAAAACTTATGAAGAGCTCGACAAGTGTAATAGCGAGGCTCAAGACTGGGTCCAAAAAAAGGAAGCCTACCAAACCTTGATTCTCAAGCTCCAAAATACTCTTGCCGAGAAAAAGATCGAGGCGGAAAACAAATTAGCGCCGTATAAGGCGAAAATCGAGGAATTGACACCAGCAACCGAAACCCAGAATTTCAGCCCCGACCTGGGAGCATTTCTAAAATCAATCCAGCCGAAGAATTTGAAGGCCACTGTCGTTTATGATGATACGAGTGACTACTGGGACACTTATAATACAAATCAATTTTTAACGGTAGTCGCTGGTCTGATCAGCGGCGCGCAAGGTGCACTTAGCGCTGGTATTGGTATCATCGCGGCTGCTACCGGCCTATCAATCGATGTGCTGCTCGGCATGACCAGCTCGGCAATTGTTTTCGATGGGCCTAGCGCTACCGAAGGATTGCAGTACTTCCGAGACAACTATAGTGGCAACTCTTACGGCAGCGCAATCGGAATGATCACTGGTTGGACAAATTTCATGTTGCCGTTTGTTAGCGTAATCGCGATAGCAGCCCTGATTTACGCAGGTTTCCTCTACCTCACCGCGATGGGCAACGACGAACAAACCAAAAAAGCTAAGAAGATTCTTGTCTGGGTTGTGCTTGGTATCGTAATCATCTTCTCTGCCTACGCTATCGTCAATACCGTCCTCTCGGGCAATAGCGGAGCTTAATCTTAAATAAAATCTAAATCTCTCCAATGACCAAGAAAACTAAAATCAATTTGCGATTAGCTGTGGGAATCATGCTCGGCGTGATGATTATCGGCATTGCGCTCTTTAGTCGCCTAACCGGCGGTTATCTCGCCGCTAATTCTGGCAACTATGTCTACGGCACTAGCAACGCTCCTGGTTGCGGCAGCACGAACTGCCTCACGATTCCCTCAACTGAAACTTACAATGGCATCACGGTGAACACTACGATTCGCTCTGCAATTCTGAAATGGACTAATTTTGCCCTTGGTTTCCTAGCCTTAATCGCTACCGTAATTCTGATTTATGCTGGCTTTTTGTATGTCACGGCCGCAGGCGAAAAAGAGCAAGCCGACAAAGCCAAAAAGACAATTATGTGGGTCGTGATCGGCATCATCGTGATTCTGGTCGCCTATGCGCTCGTCAATACCCTGATTACCAAAGGCCCAACTGGCCGTGATTACTAACCTGGAAAATAAAAATGGAAGACCGAACCACTACTACCAGTCTCGACAAAATTGTAGCGCCTTCTGCAGCGACTCCGTCCGTGCCCGGCGGACCAGGGAAAACCCCAACACCACGCAAACCAGTTAACCCTAAGAAACTAGCTTTCGGCTGTTTGGGTCTACTTTTCGGCATCATCGCCATCCTCATCATCGCGATGGCCTTCGGCATGAATGCCCGCGAAGAGACAATCATCAGTCTCGGACTCAACCCAGTCAGCCTCAAAAATTGGACGATCGGACTGATTAGTATTTTTTTCGGAACGTTTGCGCTCACAAGCATAATCGCCTTCGTCTTCAATCTAAGCCGCCGACTACTCGTCGCCAAGGACGACTCTATCGGCAAATCAAAATCGCTCGAACACACGATCGCGAGCGGTCTGATTTTCGTCGCGGTCATCGGAGTTTGGTTCGTGGTTTACGATTACTTCAGCCAGTTCAAGATGACCGAGACTGAGCTGCCAGTCGAGATCGTCACCAATCCGGCTTCGACCTTTGATCTGACTTCGCCAGTCCGGATTGATTTCTCGGCCGAAAGAATTACCGCCAAATACGAAAAAATCTATGACATCGTCAGCTACGAATGGGACAAAGAAGGCGACGGCGGCGTCGATACGACCGGACCGAAAGTGACCATTTACTTCCCCAATGGAGGTAAGAATAATGGTGTTTACAATGTGAATCTCTTGGTCAAGATGCAGCCGAAAGCCGGCGGCGACATCGTCACGCAGCAATACCAAAAACAAGTTTCTATCTCAAAGCAGGAAATTTATGGCGAGATCGGAGTCGACAAAGAATCCGGTGAGGTGCCTCTGACCGTCAAGTTCGACGCGAATAACATCACTGACCCCAACGGCGCGAAAATTACGAATTACACCTGGGATCTAGATAATGATGGTCGACCGGATCGCGACGGCCCGTCTTATGGCAAAACCGAATGGACTTTTGACACGATCGGCGAACACACTATCAAGCTGACCGTCACTTCGGCCGATTTCAATCCGGACGGCACACACGAAACCAAATCTTTTGAAAAGAAGATCACGGTGCGCGAACCGGCTGGCAGCGTGAAGTCTGAAATCTGGATCGAGGCGAAACCTTCCAAGGGTTTTGCGCCTTTAACTGTGAATTTCGCCGCAAAACAAAAATCAACCGAAATTGTCTTACCGCGCGTCGAAAAATACGAATGGCAAATTGGAGACGGTTTGGCGACCCTGTGGGGGCAAAATGCCCATTACACTTTCGAGAAGACTGGCAATTATCCGATCGCTTTAACCGTGACTTTCGCCAACGGCCAAGTCGCTAAAGCCACTGAGGAAATCGTGGTCAATGACGAAAGCTTTTCTCCGACAGCAGTGATCGTGACCGAGCCCACCATAAACCAAATGCAAAAGGCCGTCAGTGGTCCAGCGCCTTTGACTGTGAAATTCGATGGCTCAAAGTCGAAAGATCCTGATGACAACATCGTGAAATACGAATGGGATTTCGATGGCGACGGACTTTGGGATGCCGAGAGCAATCTCGCTTCTTACCAATTTATCAAAGCCGGAAATTACAAAACGACCTTGCGCGTGACTGACGCCGACGGCAATGAGTCGCGGGCGACAGTCGCAGTCGTAGTCGGCGAAGAAAAAGCTATCGTCGATTTCGGCGCGGATCGCGTCGCCGGTCCAGCTCCGCTGACTGTAAATTTCGACGCATCCGGCTCATACGTCCCGACCGGTAAAAAAATCACTTCTTACGAATGGAATTTCAATTCACAAAATACTAACGGCAAACAAACTTTCATTTACGACCGCGCCCAAACTTCCCACGTCTTTGGTGCCATCGGCGAATATCCAGTCAAGCTCACTTTGCATACCAATGACGGCGAGGAATATTCCGGCACTCTCAAAATCGTAGTTGCTAATGCTTCGCTGGTGGCCGATTTCACGCTTTCACGCACGAGCGGATCAGCGCCTCTGGCAATTTCCTTCGACGCGACCAAATCGAGCGGTAGCATCGCCCGAGTTGAATGGGACTTTGGCGACGACTCAACCAGCCTCGACAAAAAGCCGACGCACATTTTTGAAAAAGCTGGACGCTACGAAATCGTTTTGAAAATCTACGACACTTTCGGCAATATCTCGCAAACTAGTAAAATCGTGACCGTTAATTAATCCGGCTAGATGCACTCTCAAATTTGTTTTTTCGAGACGGAAAAACCTGATCGAAAAATGATTCTTCGCAAATATCCACACGCACAGATTTTCGCCGAACCGTTTTCCGCGAAACTTTTGCCGAAATGTAAATCGGCGGAAATTTTGTGCGGCATGGTGCATTCCGATTTCTCGCGGAAAAATTTAGCGCAACTACCAAATTTGAAATTGGTCGTGACTCGGACGGCAGGCTACGATCACATTGATTTGCCATATCTCGCCGAGCGTAAAATCCCGGCGGGTTTCGTCCCGGAATACGGCTCATACGCGATCGCGGAACATGTCTTCGCGCTGCTGCTCACGAGCTGCCGCAATGTTTTGGAAGGGGAGGAGCGTACCAGCCATGATAATTTTTCGTGGTGCGGCCTACGCGGCAAAGCGCTCAACGGCCACACCATCGGCGTGATCGGGACAGGCCGCATCGGCGCGCAAGTTTGCCGCATCGCGAGCGACGGATTTTTGATGAATGTCCTCGGCTACGACGTCACGCAAAATCCCGAACTGAAAAAATTACGCAATTTCAAATACACGAGTCTAGCGACTTTACTGAAAAAATCTGATTTTATTTCTCTGCATTTACCGCTTTTGCCGACGACGAAACATCTGATCAATGCAAAAACGATCGCGCAAATGAAAGATGGAGTCGTCTTGATCAATACCGCGCGCGGCGGATTGATCGACACGCCCGCGCTGGTGAAAGCGATTAAAAGGAGAAAGTTCTGCCGCGTCGCGCTGGATGTCGTCGAGCACGAAAATAATTTGCGCGAAGATCGCGAACTGCTACATTTACCGCATGTGGTGATCACCCCGCATATCGCGTTTTACACAGAAGAAACGAATGAAAAAATGTATCTCGAGGCGTTTCGCTCGATTGATGAATTTCAAAAAGGCAAAAAAATTACCCACAGAATCAGCACTCTTTAGTAGCACTAACCTGTGGGCATTTTTTAAATAACAATGATTATTTCTCGTTGAGCAATTTTTCCAATTTCTCGACACGTGCTTGCAACTCCTGCACCGCACCAACCGTCGGCGCGATGAGCTGTGTGTAATCGAGACCGAGATGGCCTTCGGTATCGATCGTCGAGACAGCCTCTGGGAAAATCTTTTGGACATCCTGCGCGAGAAAGCCGAGATTCGTGCGCGTGTCGTTTTTCATGCGGAAAGAAACTGGGCGCAGCGCACCAATTTTGGCGAGTGAACTATCGAGATCTTGGATATTGGTCTTGAGTCGCGCGTCTGAAACATCGGTGAGTCCGCCTGTGTATTGGATATCACCCGCGACATCCAGTGCGACTGTCGGAGCGGAGACGCCGATACCGACTTTGCCACTTGGATCAACACGCAGTCTTTCTTTTCCGTTCGTGATGATTGTCACATTGTCGAGCGCTGGATGACCGATACCAGTATCAGTATCAGCGTTGAATCTAACCTTTGCAGAACCGTCCAATCCGCTCTGTGCCAACTGCACACCTCCACTAGCCACGGCGCCAAACAAAGTTTCACCAAAATTCCAACGGCGCTTACCACCCAAAGCAATTTCGAATTCGTTATTCCCAGCGCGCCAAATACCTGAATCGGTATCATCAGCAAAGGCGATACTCGGAGTAGTGATCGTCCCAGCCGGAACAAGAATGCGTCCATTCACGATCATGCCACTCTTGTCTTTCGGAATACTAACAATATCCGCTCCCGATTGTTTGATGAGTAAAGCACCCGAATCAGCATCTCGTTTTATACCCGCTCCACCAACCCAAAACGCATTGGTATGGGTGTACCCTGCCGGAGCAAACATTAAAGCGTCAGTCCAAAGAGCCATCCTCCAATCTTTGACATCATAGGACTCAGCACCATCCAAACCAAGTATTAGCATCCCTTGGTAGTTATTAGGATGGTCTCGAATAACAACAACCGGATTTTGAGAAGTCGCACCACTCAAATCGGAGGAAACATTGAGCATGTATGTTCCTGTCCCCATATAACGAACAGAATCCCACCTCTCAGGCGCATGCAAAATAACCTCATCACCAAAGTTGACCGTACCAGCTTTAATTTGATTTCTGATTTTTCCGTTCAATACCCACTTTGTCCAAACGGCGTTATCGATAAGCACGTCGCCAGTTTTGATATCTAGTTTGGCTTGCGGGTTGGTTGTCCCAATACCGATATTGCCAGTCAGATTATTCACAAAAAAAGTATTGTCACCGATTTTGAAATTACCCTGAACATCCAAAGCCGAAGCTGGAGTAGAAGTACCAATACCGACATTTCCATTGGTCCAAAAAATATTATTCTCAAGAGTGCTCCACGTTCCGTCTTCCGCATCAGCAACTACAGAGCCAGTCAGGAAAAGAACCAGCGCTGCAAACACATTGATAAGCCTGCTTAAATTTTGAGCAGCTTTTGGGTTGGTGGCTAACTTGGACATTTTACAAAATTAAAGGTCATTGATTTTATTGTATAAATTTTAATATGTCAATCAAGCTTTGATAAAAGTAAAAATGCCAAAAGCT
This sequence comes from Patescibacteria group bacterium, assembly GCA_043797545.1. GTDB lineage: Bacteria > Patescibacteriota > Gracilibacteria > JAHISY01 > JAHISY01 > JAHISY01. The sequence goes on from JAZDPN010000043.1 coordinate 9,405, forward strand.
TTGGCAGGCCCAGAAGGATTCGAACCCTCCCTTGCGGTTTTGGAGACCGCCGTGCTAACCACTGACACTATGGGCCTAAGCGCGAAAGCGATTTTATCAATTGATGAGGAAATAGGCGATTCCCAGAATCACGAAGCTTCCCAAGGAAGTCAGGACGACCAAGTTCGCCGCTTCGGCAATTTTGTAATTATATTTTTCAGCAAAGACCGCCAGAGAAATCGCCGCTGGAATACCCGATTGTAAAATCAGAAATTCGCGCAATTGCCCGCTCGGCACTAGCCAAAAATGCAAAAGCAGGAAAGTCGCGAGCGGCAAAGCCAGTAAACGAAAGAACGCAAAAATAGCCGATTTTTTCAGTTCAGCCCAAGAGAATTTATCGTAAATAAAAGTCCCAAGGGCAAAAATCGCGAGTGGCCCGGCAGTCTGGCCTAGTAGCTCCAGACCATCGAAGAGGAAGTCGATCCGAATTTTGGCCAGAGAACAAATTAATCCGGCCAGAATCGCGAGAATCAGAGGATTGCGCAAAATCTTGCCACAAAAACACCAGCCTTGTCCGCGATTGGTCGCGTATTCAAAAATATAAATCGTCAAGACGACTCCAACTGGACCGAGAATCGCGGACGAAACAATCGCAAAATCAAGTCCGGACGAACCGGCCAGGGCTTCGAAAAAAGTCAGACCAAAAAAAGCATTTGAGCCGAAAACGATCGCGAGCGCCAACAAAACAAAATTCGTCTTGGAGAGAATCCTAGTTAAACGCAAAAGTAGCAAAAGACCAAGCAAAACCAAAATCGGAGCAAGCGAACCGATTAAGATTTTTGGATCCAGAGTAGTCAAATCAAGCCGCGCAATTTTGGGCAAGAAAAGAGTCGGCAGTGCGAAATAATAAATATAAGCGCTCATTCCGCGCGTATTCTCGGGAGAGAGAATCCCGATTCGCCGAGCCAGCCAGCCGAGAAAAATCACAACCGCAAGCGTCCCGAGTGCAAAAAGAATTGGCATTTTTTTTGGAAAAAAGTTTTGTAAAATGATTCTAATTTAAGCCCACTCAAAATGCTCACCACTTCGACTCAACTTTTTCAAAAAGCTCTAGACGGGAAATACGCGCTTGGTGCGTTTAACGTCAACAATCTGGAAATTATCCAAGGCATCATGGGAGGGCGCGCGCGCGAAAAAAGCGCCGCTAATTTTGCAAGTTTCGGCTGGCGCACGGAAATATGCTGGCCCAATTTTTTTACGGAAATTGATCGAGGCTGCGGCTGAGATTTATACCGAAATTCCGATTGTCTTTCATCTAGACCACGGCGAGGACTTCGCAATTTGCAAAGATTGCATCGACAATGGCTTCACTAGTGTTATGATTGACGGCTCGAAATTTGATTTCGAGGAAAATGTCGCGCTCACGAAAAAAGTCGTGGAATACGCGCATGCGAAAGGCGTCGTCGTCGAAGGCGAACTCGGAAAATTGGAAGGCATCGAGGACGAGGTGAAAGTCGAAGCCGGACAGGGGAGCTACACCGATCCCGAGCAGGCTGCAGAATTCGTCGCGAAAACCGGAGTCGATAGTCTCGCGGTCGCGATCGGCACGTCGCACGGAGCGTATAAATTTCCTCTCGGAGTCGAGCCGAGATTAGACTTCGAAAGATGTCGGAAAATTTTTGCGGCGGTAAAGATTCCCCTGGTTTTGCACGGCGCCAGCTCAGTCCTGCAAAACTTTGTCGCAGAAATCAACCAATTCGGCGGGCAGGTCAAAGGCTCGCAGGGCGTACCGGAAGCGGCAATCGCCGAGGCAAGCAAATGCGGAGTCGCCAAGGTCAATATCGATACCGACATCCGACTCGCTATGACTGCCGCTGTGCGCAAAAACCTACAAGACGAGCCGACTAATTTCGATGTCCGAAAATTCCTCGGCGCAGCACGAACAGCCGTCCAAAAAATGGTCGAGCACAAAATCGACATTCTCGGTTGCGCGGGAAAGATTTAAGCTTGGCAGTTGGTTGGCACACCGATTTCACCGAGAATCTTGTAAGTCTCGGAATAATCGTTTTGGATGTCCCAAACCGTGAAGCCGCAAAAGCCCGCGTCAAAAACGGCTGAGATTTGGTCGCGCATTTGTTTTGTCGTGGTGTAAAAACCCTGGATCCAGGGTCGCAATTTCTTGGCATTTTCTGAGCCGAGCAGGCGGGCATATTTTTTCAAGCTCAGGTAAACAGTCGAATATTCGAAACTCGTCCCTGTAGCATAATATTTTTGGTTGTCGCGCGAAAAAGTCGAAGGGTAAAGCATCGGCGCGATGATGTCGGCCAGCTCAGCCAACTTGCGAACGTCTTGACCGAGCGCGCGAGCGGTCTGATTGGCGTCTTCCCAGGGAATCACGGCAAAAGTGTCCAGACTCAAAATCGTGTTGCGTTTTTGAGCATTGATCGTGTCGCGCACCATTTGGACGAAATTCAGAATATTGTGAATCTTTTGTTCACCAGTCAGGCCGAGAAAAGCGCTCGTAAATTTATCCGGATAACGGATGAAATCAAGGTTGATTTCGTCAATTCCGGCTGCAACAATCTCGGCAATCACCTCGTGGTTGTATTCCAAAACTTCCGCATCGGTCGGATCGACCCACTCTAGCGCGGGCTGACCCGTCCAGGGATTTTTGAGCCAGGTGCTTGAATTTTTGAAAGCTAACTGAGGATCCTTGATCGCAATGACCCGGGCGATAGTGTAAATCCCGGCCTCTTGTAGCTCAGCGATAATCTTGGGCAAATCGTAAAGCGGTTTGATTAGGCCGTATTTTTTAGCAATCGCTGAATCAGAGCTGAAATAAACAAAACTACCTTTGACGTCAAAAACAATTGCCGCATTTTGCAGTTTTTGCAGCTTGGCAATTTCCGCCTTCAAAACTTTGTGATTCGCGACGTTATTCATGTGGATATAAACGCCAATCTTTTTTTGCGCAGCAATTCGCCCGATTGGATCTGGCGGCAAATCCATCTCCGGCAAGACGTCTAGCTGAAGTCGCTCAATCGCCTGATCGGATTCCGTCTGGAAAGCAGCATAAACGCTGTCGTAAATCTGGGGCGGGGGAGGAGCAGACAAGATTGTCTCAGCCTGACCATTTTCAAGCGCTAAAGTGTAGTCCAAAAAAATATTACCTCCGCTCAGACTGGTCGCAAGCAAAGCGAAAAAAACCACAAAACTGAGAATCTTGGCCAGGCGGAAAGCTCGATTGTAAAAATGCAGCTCGGGAAAATCTCGGGGTGCGGAAATCATGGCTTCCGAATTTAAACTTTATTTGATGAAAAGTCAAGTCCACGACTAATCTAGTCAAAACGATTTGCTAAAATTTCGACGCTCTAAAAAACCAAAATGACCGCTGCACTCAAACTCATCCAGCCCTATCTGACGAAACTGCACAGTTTCATTTTTTGGGGAATTCGAGCCGACAAATATGCTATCGCCCTGGGTGTTTTGATTTTGATTTTGATCGTATCTTGGATCTGGAAAAGACACATCCTGCGTCATTTCAAAAAATTAGCTAAAAAAACCGCAACCGACCTAGACGACACTTTGGTCGCGGTTTTGGATGAAGTTCCCAGTTATTTTTATTTTTTCGTCGGCCTGTTTGTCGCGTTTTACTTTCTAGGAGTCAAAGATAAAACAGTCATCAAAATGGTCGATGAAATTTTCCTAATTTTGGTGGCCTTTCGTGTCATTGCAATTTTGCAAAAATTTATTAATTACACCTTGCGCAAAGTCTGGACGCGCGAGGACGGCAAGCTGCCTGAGGAAAAAGAAACTGCTCTGCATGGCATCAAAATTCTGACCAGCATTGTCCTGTGGAGTTCTGGATTTTTAATTCTCCTGAGCAGTCTCGGGTTCGAGATCAGCACACTGGCAGCCAGCTTGGGGATTGGCGGTGTCGCGATCGCTTTTGCCTTGCAAAATGTTTTGGGTGATCTTTTTTCCAGCTTTGCAATTTATTTTGACAAGCCTTTCCAGATCGGAGATGCCGTCATGATCGGCAATGACGCCGGGACCGTCAAAAAAATCGGACTGAAGACAACCCGCATTACGACTTTGCAGGGAGAGGAGTTAGTTATTTCAAACGCCGAGCTGACCTCGACTCGCATCAAGAATTTCAAGAAAATGAAAAAAAGGCGGATCGTTTTCAATCTCGGAGTGGTTTATTCGACTCCTCTCGCCAGACTCAAAAAGATTCCTGAAATAATTCAAAAAATTATTGAGAAAATCGAATTGGCGGAATTTGACCGAGTCCATTTTTTTCAATTTAGCGACTCAAGTCTCAATTTTGAAATTGTCTACTTCGTCAAAAGCCGGGAATATTTGGATTATATGAACACTCAGCAAACAATTAATTTTGGGATTAAAGAAGCTTTCGAAAAGGAAAAAATCGAGATGGCTTTCCCGAGTCAAACGGTTTACCTGCAGAAATAATTAGCGCGCCAGCTTGACTTGGAAAGAGCCGCTCGGAAGTGCTTCGCCGACAATCCAAGGATTGAGCTCTTTGATTGCTCGCAAGGTCGTCTCATTAGCCGCCGCAAAATCAACCAGGCTGATAATCGGGCCAACCACGGTTTTGAGCTCGATCTTGGGCCAAGTGAAAAAATCACCCTCACCAAGCTCGTAGCCGTATTTTTCTGGATGAGTCATGATTTCCTTGATCGCCAGGACGCGGAAAAGATAACGCGAAGTCTCGTCGTTGAGGTAAAGATCGAAGTAGTCGCCGACATTTTGGGCATCGATCCGCCGAGCCAGACCGTTCTCACCGGAATTATAAGCTGCGGCCGCCAAAGTCCAGGAGCCGAATTTGTCATGCAGAAACTGCAGATAAGTCAGCGCAGCCGGAGTCGCTTTTTCGAAATTATTGCGCTCGTCAATCGCCTCATCGACGCGCAGACCGTATTTACGGGCAGTCGCAGCAACAAACTGCCACAAACCGACCGCTCCCGCCGAACTGGTGATATCTTCACGCAGAGCCGACTCGGCAACGGCGATAAATTTCAAATCGTCCGGCAGCTCACGTTTCTTCAGCTCGGATTCGATCGTCGGAAAATATTTCGGCGCGCGCTTGAGGTTCAAGATATTCTGGTAGTCGGCCGCCAAGGCGACCAGGAACTCTTTCTCCCAGGCTTCACGCACATAAAAATCATCCAGGGGAACTTTCTCGCCGCAAAATTCCAGAGAACTCGGCCAGTCAACTTTGAGCAATTTGGAAGGCGACAGGAGAATCTTTTCGCCGCCACCCAGGAAAAATTGGAAGAATAAAAAAATTCCCAACAAGAGCGCACCCCAAAAAATCAGCTGAAATCTGGAACGACGCGCAAGCGGAGTAGTGTGCAGCTGCAAATTAACGGGTGAAAAGTCTTGCCAGCATTTTACGAATTTCCTCGACAAATAAAATACTGGCCGAAATCGCGACGACTAAAATCCATTCCGCAAGAGGCAGGTGCGCCGTCGCGAAAATTTTGTGCGAAGCTGGCAGCTCAACCACCAGTAAAACCAAAGCAACTGAAACCAAGATTGAAAACCATAAAAATAAATTCTTTTGGATGTAGCGTGAAAAAGCCGAAAGTTTTTCCGAGCGAAAATTAAAAGCGTTGAAAAGTTGAATCGTAACCAAGGTCGCGAAAGCAAAGGAACTGGCACGAATATGAATCGCGGAATCGGCTGAAATGATTTCACCGAAGTGCCAACCCTCACGCAGCAAAACGCTGAAATAACCACCCAAAACAAGTCCGCCGATAACCATTCCCAAAACTACAAAGTGAACGATGAATTTCCCGCGCAAAATACGTGAATGCGGATCACGCGGCGGCTGCTGCATGGCGATCGGATCAGCCGGATCGATTCCGAGCGCCAGAGAGGGCAGTAGATCCGTCCCCAGATCGACTAGCAAAATCAGGACAGCTGTGAGCGGCAGCGGCAAATTCAGCAATATCCCGCAAATGACGACTGTGAGCTCGCCAATATTGCAGGAAAAAATAAAAGCGATGAATTTACGCATATTGCTGTAAATACGCCGCCCCTCGGCGATCGCATCAACAATCGTGGCAAACGAGTCATCGGTCAAAATCAGGCTGGCAGCCTCCTTCGCGACATCCGCACCACAGCGACCCATCGCGACCCCGATATCGGCACGCTTGAGAGCCGGTGCATCATTCACGCCGTCACCCGTCACAGCCACGATTTCGCCCAGTTGCTTATAAATTTCAACGATGCGTAATTTATCGGCGGGCTGAACCCGCGCAAAAATCAGATTTTGCTTTTGACTGAGAACCTTTTTTAATTCACGGTCAGACAGTTTTTGTAATTGATCTCCCGTGATCACGGGCGTCTTGGCATCGGCAATTTTTAATTCGCGCGTAATCGCCCGAGCCGTGATGCCGAAATCGCCAGTCACAATCGTGATACGAATCCCGGCCTGACGGCAGGCTTCGACCGCTTCGGCCACTTCTTTGCGCGGCGAATCATACATTCCCAAAATGCCAACAAAGATTAGATCCTGTTCGGCTTTTTCCGGAGTCAGTTTCTCGCCTTTTTTAATCGGCCGAAAGGCCGCCCCCAAAACGCGCAAGGCATCATTCGCGAAGAACTCGGCGTGCGCGAGCACGCGTTTCTTGGTGGCTGCGTCCAGCTTTTTGACTTTGCCATTATCGAGAAAATACGAACAACGAGCCAATAATTTCTCTGGCGCGCCTTTCGCCAGAATCTCCGAACCGATCACGACGCTCATTAATTTACGATTGGAATCGAAGGGAAAAGTTTGTTTTCTCGACCAGTTTTTTTGGATACCAAACTTGTAGGCCGCGACCTTGAGCGCACCCTCAGTTGGGTCACCCAGGATCCGCCACGTCCGACCCTTGTTTTCCAACCTGGCGTCATTGACTGCATCCATAATCGCAAAAAGTTTTTGCGCATCCGGATTTTTGCGCACAATCTCAACTTTGCCGTTCTTGGGATTATAATCATTGCCGGTAATCGCAAATTCGCCATGCCGAGCGATCCAGCCGCGCCGGACAACCATTTCGTTACGAGTCAGTGTCCCAGTCTTGTCAGAGCAGATTACCGTCGTCGCGCCCAAGGTTTCGACTGATTTCAATTCACGCACCAAGGCTTTTTTATCAGCCAGTCGCCTCATCCCGAGAGCTAGAGCTGTCGTAATCGTGACCGGTAAACCCTCTGGGACAGCCGCGACCGCGACAGCAACCGCGAAAAGTAAAGCCTCGATGAAAGAGTAGCCTTGGAAAAAATAGCCCATCACAAAAAGCAAAGCCGAAATCACCAAAGAAATCTTGCCGACAAAAACCCCAATATTTTTCATTTCTTTGGTCAGAGGGGAATCAGATTTTTCGGTCGTGGTTGCTAATTTCGCGATCTTGCCAAACTCAGTTTCCCGGCCGACCGCAGTCACGACTGCCCGGCCACCGCCACTGACAATCGTCGTCCCCGAAAAAATCTTGGTTAAATTTTGGTCTTTCGTGCCAAGAAGTTTGTGAACCGGAATCGATTCACCAGTCAAAATCGCCTCATCGACTTTCATTTCATTAATCTCGAAAAGTCGCGCATCGGCCGCGATCTTGACGCCTTCTTCGAGAATCAAAATATCGCCGACCACAACCTCGGTCGCTGGAATGATTTGAATTTTGCCGGCCCGCCAAACTTTGGAATTGAGAGCGACTAGTTTTTGTAGGGCCTCCAGCATGCGCTCAGTCTTGAATTCTTGGAAAAACCCAATCACCGCATTAACAATCACAATGCCTAAAATCACAAGGGCGTCGGTCACTTCACCGAAAAAGAGCGAGAGCAAGCCCGCTGCGATCAGGACGATAACCAGCAAATCAGCAAACTGCCGCAGCAGCTTCCTAACCCAACTTTCGGGCTCGCGAACTTCAAACTCGTTTGAGCCGAATCTCGCTCGGCTCACCAAAACCTCGGCTGGCGCGAGACCTTTGGATTTTGGCAAATCAATTGCTTTGGGCATTTTGGGTTTTTTCAAGATAAGCCGTCAAATCGCCGCGGCTATATTTGAGCGCGCGCATTACCAATTCAGCCATCTGGCCACGAGTCAGATTTTGAGATGGCTGGGCGAAATCAGTCGGCAGGATCGCAAGCTTACTAGCACGCTCGACGAAAGGAGCGTACCAGGTTTTGGAATTGGACTCGACGGCTAAACCGAAAGTCTTGACCAAGATCGTGACCGCCTCGGCGAGATTGACGGGATTACTCGGTTTGAATTGTCCGTCTGGATAGCCACCCAAAATCCCCTGGGCTTTAGCAAAACAAACGAACTTGGCGAACCAAGCATTAGGTGGAACATCCGGGAAACAGCTTTCTGTAGGTAGCTCGAAAGCGTCCAGCTCATCGGCAAACTTGGTCTGAACTAAGATTTTGGTAAATTCGGCACGATTAATCTGGCCACTCGGTCGAAAACCGCCGTCGGCATAGCCAGCCGCGATTTTTTCGTGAGCCAGGAAATTAACGGCGTAAAAAAACTTATTGGCCGTCGGAACGTCGCCAAATTTTTGTTGAGCCAGTTCGGCATCCAACTTGGCACGGGCGGCTTCTTTCTGTGCCTCGACCTCGGCGAGCAGGGGAGCGATTGCCGCCTCGTCAAGCAGAGAGACATACGCTCCGAAAGTCTCTGTAAAAATTTTCTTGGCGTTGGTATTGACTACGCCGTGAATCCGAATAACGTCGTCCGCGCGCGGCGAGTAGCCAAAGAGGATTTTGGAATTCTCATCGCGAAACTGAGTCGTCGCACCAAAAAAAACTTGATACTTTGCTCCTGCGACCGTCTCCAAAGTGAAATCGGTCTTAGTCGGCTCGCGCACCCAGCCGTAAAAATTTTGGTCACACAGCAGCAAATTGGCATCCTGAGCTGCTTCGACCACCCCGTCACCATTGACCAAGACACGCACAGAATCACCCGCAAAAAACTCATTCGGAGCAGCCGGACCAGCCCCATCGCGGTACTTGAAAATCGCCTCCATCCGGCCAGAAAAAGTCGCGCCCGCATCGTCTTGGACGGTCAGAACTTCTTCATCCGCTTCGACGACTTTGGCGTTGAAAACTTTTTCACCTTCAGCCAAATCATCAAAGGGATCTGGGGAAGGATCAGTCAGGGCGCGAACTGGCGCAAGCGCCAGCATTAATAGAAAAACCGAAATCAGAACTTTGCGCGCCATCTTTCCAATTTTACCAAACCTACCTGCCAGCAGACAGGCCTGTAGTTTAAAAATTATTCAGCTCGTAATTTCTCAGCTATCTCGGCTTCGGTCAGAGCGGCCACGATTTCTTTGAGGTGCCCTTCCATAATCTTGGGCAAATTAGAAAAATTACGACCGATGCGATGATCGGTCACCCGATCTTGGGGAAAATTGTAAGTTCGGATTTTTTCTGATCGGTCACCCGAACCAATCATTCCGCTGCGCAATTCGCCTCTGGCCTTGGCAGCTTCATCCTCACGCAAAGCCAGAAGTCGCGAGCGCAGGACTTGCATCGCCTTGGCTTTATTTTTGACCTGGGATTTTTCGTCCTGCTGTGAGACTACCAAACCAGTCGGGAGATGAGTAATACGAATCGCAGAATAAGTCGTGTTGACTGATTGGCCACCTGGACCGCTCGCACAAAAAATATCGACTCGAATTTCTTCCGGCTTAATCTCGACATCGACTTCTTCAGCCTCGGGGAGAATCGCGACCGTGACCGCCGAAGTGTGAATCCGGCCTTTTGATTCGGTCGCGGGAATTCTTTGCACGCGATGCGTTCCAGCTTCAAATTTAAATTTGGCATAGGCACAAGATCCCTCAACCCGAAAAACAATTTCTTTGACTCCGCCTGCCTCAGCTTCACTTTTGGAGATTAATTCGGTTTTGAGATTTTCCGATTCGGCGAAACGCAAATAGGCTCGAGCCAGCTCAGCTGCGAAAAGCGCGGCCTCTTCACCGCCGGTCCCGGCGCGTACTTCGACGATCACGCTTTTGCCCTCGTTTTTATCTTTCGGCAAAAGAGCGATTTTCAATTCTTCCTCCAGCTCGGCCAATTTTTTTTCGGCGATATTTTTTTGTTCTTCGGCAACTTCTTTCAAATCCAGATCGCCGGATTTGAGAATTTCCTCGGCTTCGGTTTTGTTTTGCCAGGCCGAATCAAAATCGCGCAAGAGCTCAATGTCATCTCTGAGCTGAGCGTAGCGCATCGAGAGCTCACGGAATTTTTTTTGATCCGCGACATTCTCGGGCGAAGCGAGCTGTTCTTCGATCCCACGAAATTCTTCGAGCAGTTTTTGGACTTTTGCAATCATGAAGAAAGATAATAACGCTAATAAAGAGCTTTGAGGATTATAAGGATTTCGGTTATTTTAATCCTTATTGCTCTTTATTGCTCTTAAAACCCTTACAATCCTTCCATTCGCAGCACTCTCGGAATTCCGGCAAGATCGGGGAAAATTTCGATTTTCCAGTCGGGGAATTTTTCCCGCGCGAATTTTTCGAGTGGAATTTTTTGCGCTTCGCCACCGAATTCGAGCAAAATATTTTTCGGTTTTTCGGAGAGCTGCGAAATTTCTTCAAGTAATTTGCGAATCGCGTCGAGTCCGTCCGCACCGGAAAAGAGTGCCTCACTCGGTTCAAATTTTTTCACGCCAAATTCGATTTCGGTCGAATTTTCTGAAATATACGGCAAATTCGCGACGATCATTGCGAAATTTTCGGAGATATTTGCGAGTAAATCCGACTCGATGAATTCAATCTTCGCGCCAAGATTTTTCGCATTTTCCCGCGCAATCTCGAGCGCGGCGGGGGAGATGTCGCTGCCGACGACACGGCAGTTTGGCAAATTTTTTGCGACCGCGAGCGCGATCGCGCCCGAGCCAGTGCCGACGTCGAGCAGATTTTTTGGGGAAATTTTGAGAATTTCCTCGACCAAAATCTCGGTCTCGGGTCGTGGGATCAAGACATTTTCGTCGACGCTGAACTCGAGTCCGAAAAATTCTTTCCGACCGAGAATCGCGGCGACGGATTTCCCGGCGAGACGCATTTTTTCGAATTCTCGGAATTTTTGGAATTGGCTCATTGAAACTTCAAAATCCGAATGGATAAATAGCCACTCTTTGGGTTTGTCTAAAACATTCGCCAACAAAACTTCCACATCAATTCGAGATAGACATGTCTGCGAGATAATTTCAGAAATCTGCATTTGCGCCAAAAAACCCCTAGAACCTAAACCCTAAAACCTAAAACGATTATTCGTAGTGTTTGCGCTTGGCCGCATTCGCGCGATGATTTTCACGAATCACAGCGGCTTTACGTTTTTTGAGCGGACTGAGTGAATCGGCACGATAGCGCGAATTGCGCAAACTTTTGACGAAACGAGTCGAGCGTCGGTTGAAACGGGTCAGCAACTGATCAGAACTTTCGTGATCGCGGCGCGCCACTTTGATAGAAGCCATTTTGGGAAATTTAATTATTTAAGCCTACCCTCGCAAAAACGGAGGTGGCGGGATTTTAGCGAATAAAATTGGCTCGAGCAAACAATAAGCCGAGTTTTGTCATGGACAATCATTTTTCTGAGCGGCGGGAAGCGCGGAGCTTGTGTCAAACTTTTTCCGAACTTCCAATCCCGCCTTGCAGCCGAGAGGGTTTACCACGCACCCGACTCGCGCCGGGGCGAAGGACCTGAGGTCCAACTTTTCACCTTTGGTCCGCTTTTGAACCTTTCGGTTCGCGAGCAGATTAGTATTGTCTCTGTGGCACTTTCCCTATCCTCACGGACGGTCGCCGTTAGCGACTCTCGTTGACACGTGCTGCTCGGACTTTCCTCCCAATGAAAAATTCAAAGAGCGATTGTCTCGTTTACTCGAGCCGCTGTGATTTTAGGCAAAAATCGGGGGAAAGTCAAATTGAGCGTCTTTCTCGCTCAAGCTGTCGAACTTGAGCATCTTCAAGTTGAGAATTCAATTGAGCCAATCTTCTCAACACGATGTCCTTTATTTGCCTTCTCATCTCAATTCCTTCTCCCGAGAGGAATCTTGAAGCTTTATCAAGCAAAATTCTTGAATTCAAATTCTTGATCATCCCATCTTCAAGTTTCCCAATTTCGATTTGGGCAGCATTTAAATTCGAACCCAATTTTTCTTTTAAAGCCGCGCTTGCTTTCCTGTATGCAGCTTCATCGCGTTCCATAGCTGTCTGCAGCTCAGGCAGCTTCGCTTTTTCTTTTTTGGCAAGATTTTGAAAAACTTCCATATATCCCCGCAAAATCACTCTATCCTCACCTGAAGAACTGGCTGAGTCAATCCTTTTTTGTAATTCTTGGATCTTTTTTTCAAACGAAACCACTGCTTGGGCGGAATGGGCAAGTTCCTCTTGGCTTTTTCTAAAATTTTCAAAAGACTTTAGTCTATCCTTTCTCAAGCCCTGGGTCGCTGAATCTTCGCTGGCAATCCCGGTCAAAAATTTCTTTTCCATCTTCCCGTATTCCTCTCCGAGTCGCGCATATTCTGCTGATTGATTAAAAGCCTCTTGTCTGAGATTCGCATCATATTTGTTCAGGTCCGGCAAAACCTTCGTTTGAATCCTATCAATTTGAGCCTGTAGCTTAGCCGGGTCAGTCTCGACAGACTCTAAATTATCAGGCTGATGTTGGACTTCTTTTCGGTCTCCGGCTGCAGCATAGGGCGCGGGATTAACTGAAGATTCTTTTCTTTTCAGAACAGTTTGCATCAAACCTTCTACCCTGCCTTTAAACGCTTGGGGGATCGGCATACGTCGATTAGCTAAATCTTGCAATTCTCCATACAAGGTGGCTAATCTTTTGTCATACAATCCTTTTGGGTCAGCTTGTTTTAGGGCTACAGCGACCTCGGTCATGCGAGCACTAATGCGGCTGTAATCATAATCCTGATTTTCAGCGGATGCTGGAACTTCTTGGGCACTAATTGGGGTCAATTGGCCTCGTAGCTTAGCCGAACCCAAAGGCTGAGGTTCTAGAAATTTTTGTCCAGGACGGTATTTGAATTCCAAGGTTCTTTGATCCGCTTGCGGTAAAGAAATCCCTCCCAAATAAGGTGTCCGTCCACTTTCCGGTTGATTCGGCTGAAGAGATTGATTGGTGCGTTTCTCTAGATCTTCGACTTTTGCCTGAAATTCTTTCGGAATCGGTTTTTTATCTTTGGAAAAACCTTCTAACTCTCGCAACAACTGCTGGGCTTCAGCATTCAGGGTTTTATCCTTGGGGTCGATTGTTTTTTTGGTAATCTCGGCAAGGCGATTACCCATCGCTACATAATTCCGGTTTTCTTGAGCCTCAGGCTGCTTTGGAACCGCGCCAGGTCCTTGATTCGGCTCACGATAACCCTCCCAATCTTGAAATTGGGGATCTTCTGGTTTGTTAGGTGGCTCAGCTCTAGATCCGCCTTTGAGTTTATCGACCAAAAGCTGAAGGAATTTTGGATCACTCCAAGCCTCATCCAAATCGTTGAAACCGTTTTTCTTTTGATTAAAAATATCTCCGGCACCTCTTTCTATCTGCTGATCAGTCGCGCCAGCAGCTTCGGGGAATTTTTTGCGCAAAGTATCAGCCCTCTCTGGACTAGCATATTTCCAGCCTTGGAATTCTCGTTTTTCGGGCATAGCTTCCTGACCAGCACCACCCTGCATCGGCTGATCAGGATATGAATTACCAGGTCTAACCTCATCCCAATCATCAAGCACTTTGAGATCTTCAGGTCTGATCTGACCAGCCCGGCCCGCCTCGCCCTGCATTGGCCTCTCAACTTCATCCGGTTTTGGATCTTCAACTTTAACTGGTTCGAGAATCATAAAATTACTGCGGCAACCATTTTCCATCCGCCCGACTGCCCGGCCATCCGACAAAAGTGCAACATCCTTGAGTTTGAATGTTTTCATATTGCCCGGATCGACCTCGGCCATCTGTCCACCGACCAGGACCTTGGCTTTGCCGACTTTGAATTCTTGGCCGCCAATTTTTAGCGGTTCTTTACCAAAATCCACCGTCTCACCTTTGGCCATCAAGTCTTCGATTTTTTTACGCTCGGCTGGACTCCCAAGCGGCAAATCCTTTTCGGCTGCGCGCATCGACTTCCAGAGCGAAGTCTTGACCGAATCGCAGGGCGCAGACTGTAGAGCCAAGGCTTTTTCAAGCACATCTGACCGCTGCTCAGGAGAAAGCTGCGATTTGGCAAGCTCCTGACCGATTTTTTCGAAAATATCGCCCCGGTAAATCTTGGCCGCCTCGCCGTGTAGACCGTGCAACTCACCCAAAGTCAGATTGACTAATTGCTGCAGATCAGCTGGAGAAAGCTCTTTCTTATCAGCCAAGAGACTTTTGGCCTGCTCTAGATTTTTTTGTATTAATTCTTGAATTTGAGGTAATTGTTCTTTTAATTTTGGATCCATCCGACCGCGCTCCACCAAAGACTGAACTCTCGGGTTATTAGCCAAAGAATCAAGCTGGCCTTTATCGGCCAGCATTTGCTCAGTTTGTTTTCGTTCCAAATTTTGCAGGCCTTTATCGGCCTCTTGACCAGCTGACTGGGAAAGTTCAACAAAATTTTGCCGTTTTTTTGGCTCTTTGATCTGGCTCAATAATTGATCTAAATCTGTTTGGGTTTGTTGAGTTTTGTCGGTCAACTTCATAAAATCAGGCCTTTTATCATCCGACTTCTCGGCTCTTTGCTCGGGCGATCCTTGGACATCGGGCTGCACGAAAACGAGCCGAGCTGGGCGCAGTGATTGGAAGATTTTTGTTTTGGACATTTTGAATTTGTTAGTTTTAGTATTCAAAGTTTGGCGATTTCAGCCTCGATCTTGCTCAGCTCGGTCACCTCGCTTTGGCGCGAATCATCCTCGACTTCTTCGTTTTTCACCATGCGCGCACTGCGCAAAATTCCTTTCAATTTTTCATACTTAGTCTGCAAAATACTAAATTTTTCCGCCTCGAAATTTTTGCGCGCTTCTTCGGCTTTAAGCAAAATCGCCTTAGCCGTCGCTAGCTCGGATTCATCCAAAGCTGGCAAAACATAGGCAATCCAGTCCTCGCGCTCCTCGGTCGAGGGCATGAGCGGGGAGCGATTGACCAAAGCTGTGATTTCAGAAAGATCCATTTTTTGTTTTTAAATTTTGTTTTCCCGCCATTTTACCACGAAAACTTGGCTTTTTCAAGCGCGCTACTCCAAAAACTGGTGCTTCAGCCACTTTTTTTGAAAGTAAAAAACAAAAGCGAAAACCAGCGCGACTGTATTGCCAATCGGATAAGAAACCCAAATTCCCAGTTCGCCGAGATGACAATTCGTCGAGAGAAAATAAGCAAACACGAAAGTCGCGAGCACCTGCGTCATCGCGAGGAACATCGAAGTCGTCGTTTGTCCGGCGGCTTTCAGCGTCCCGAGGATCACCATTTGAATGCCGATAAATCCGAATGTCGGCGCGATGAGACGAATGAAAAGTGCGGAAGTGGCGACTAATTCGGTCTCACCGGGGACGAGGAAATTCGCGATTTGCGGAGCGAAAAGGAAAACCAAAGCGCCCAAAAGCGTGAGCGAGCCGAACGCAATTTTCATGCCGGCTTTCACGATTTTGAGCGTGCGATCGCGCTGCTGCGCACCGAGATTATTACCAACCAAAGTATTCGACGCCATCGCGAAACCGAGTGCCGGAATAATCACGAACATCAAAATGCGCGTCCCGATACCAAAAGCCGCAACTGCCAAAGTCCCGAAAGTCGCAACAACCAAAGTCATCAAAACCATTCCGATCGAACGCGAAGACATTTCGAGCGCAGAGGGGATACCGAGCCGAAAAATTTTTTTGACCCAGCTTTTTTGCAAAATAAAATCGCGCAAACTCAGACCATAATTAAATTTGCGGGTAAAAAGCAGCGCGAGACCGATCACCGCCGAAAGCATCTCGGTAATGAAAGTCGCCCACGCGACACCCGCGACACCGAGCGGCGGGATGAATTTCCAGCCGAAAAGAAACAGTGGATCGAGGAAAAAATTGAGAATGACCGTCCCCGTCACGATATAAAACGGCAGTCGCACTTCCCCGAGTCCGCGCAGCGATGATTGGAAAATCATGAAAATAAACCTCGCGGGCATCGTGAGAAAAGAAATTTGCAAATAATCCGTCGCCCACGGAAGAACATTCGGATCGTCGGTGAGAAAACCGAGCGACCAATGCGCAAGCAAATAACCAAGTGCGCCAATTAAAATTGAAATCAAGACAACAAAAGAAATCGTTTGCCCGGTCGCGCGCGCGACTTGTTGTTTTTCACCGCGGCCGTTGAATTGGGCGACGAGAATCGAGCCGGCGAGAGTCAAACCCATCGCGAGCGATTGGAGGAAAAAAATAATCGGCATCGAGAG
>JAZDPN010000044.1:0-5799 GCA_043797545.1 Patescibacteria group bacterium
AAAGTTATTCCGAAAACTTTTCAAGGGGCGGATAAAATTCAGCCAGCCGAGATCGCGATGAAAAAAGCGCAATTTTTGTACAAAGATTCAGCCGGTTTCAATTTCATGAATTTGGAGGATTTCGAGCAGTTTCCGCTCTCCGAGGAGGCGGTCGGCGAGGCGGGACAATTCCTCCAAGATGGCGAAGAATACGATTTGATGTATTTCGACGGCACGCCGATTAATGTGAGTTTGCCGATCAAAATGGAATTCGTCGTGAAAGAAACGATGCCGGGGGTGAAAGGCGACACTGCGTCGGGCGGGACGAAACCGGCGACCCTCGATTGCGGAATCACCGTCGCAGTTCCGCTTTTCATCGGCGAGGGCGAAAAAATTCGGATAAATACCGAGACGCTCGAATACGTCGAGCGCGCGAATTAATTCTCGGAAAAAATAGCTCGGCATGCTAAAATCGGGAGAATCTTTTGTGAATGAATAAATTTAAACTCGTCTCGAAATTTCAGCCCGCGGGCGACCAACCGAAAGTCATCGAGCAGTTGACCGCGAATTTGAAAAAAAATGTGCGCGATCAGACTTTGCTCGGGGTGACCGGTTCGGGTAAAACTTTCACGATTGCGAACGTGATTCAAAAGCTGCAAAAACCGGCTTTAATTGTCTCGCAAAATAAAACGCTCGCGGCGCAACTTTGTTCCGAGTTTCGCGAATTTTTTCCCGACGCTGCGGTGCATTATTTCGTGAGTTATTACGATTACTACCAGCCCGAGGCATATATGCCGGCGACGAGTACGTACATCGAAAAAGACGCGTCGATCAACGAAGAGATCGCGAAATTTCGCCACGCCGCGACGCAATCGCTGATGACGCGCGACGACGTGATTATCGTTGCGTCGGTTTCGTGCATTTACGGACTCGGCGACGTCGAGTCGTACCGCAATCTTCAATTCGAAATCAAGCTCGGGCAAAAAATTGAGCGTGATGTTTTGCTGCGCAAATTGGTCGATCTGCAATTCACCCGCGCGCAGTTCGATTTCAAACGCGGACAGTTCAATGTGCTCGGCGATATCGTCGAGATTTATCCGCCCGATGCAGATATGGAAATCATTCGACTCGATTTTTTCGGCGACGAGATCGAACGCATCACGCGCGCCGATCATTTCACGGGCGAGATTCTCGCGGAAATGGAAGTAGTCAACATTTTCCCCGCGAAGCACGATGTGACGACCCCCGAAAAAATTCAAAATGCGGTTGCGCAAATCAAACTAGATTTGAATCAAAGATTGGCGGAGCTCAAACAGCTCGGTAAAAATCTCGAAGCGGAGAGATTGAAAACGAAAACGGAATACGACATCGAGATGATGCTTGAGGTTGGTTACGTTTCCGGCATCGAGAATTACACGCGCTATTTGTCTGGTAAAGAACCGGGACAGCCGCCTTCGACTTTGCTCGATTATTTTCCGAAAGATTATTTGCTCTTCATCGACGAGTCGCATGTGACCGTCCCGCAGATTGGGGGAATGTACGCCGGCAATCTTTCGCGGAAGCAAACTTTGATTGAACACGGTTTTCGTCTGCCGTCCGCGCTCGACAACCGCCCGCTCAATTTCGCGGAATTCGAAAAACGGATGGGGCCGACGATTTACATTTCGGCGACGCCGGCCGAGCACGAGCTGAAAAAATCCGGCAAAAATATTGCCGAGATGATCGTCCGCCCGACTGGTCTGCTCGATCCACAGATCGTGATCAAACCGAGCGAAGGCCAGATGGAAGTGATTTTCGATGAAATCGCAAAAACAATTAAACGCGGTGAAAGAGTTTTGATTACGACTTTGACCAAGAAATCGAGCGAAAGTCTGACTGAATTTTTGACCGAGAATGGAATTCGCGTGCGCTATCTACATTCCGATGTCGACACGATGGATCGGATCGAGATTCTCCGCGATCTGCGCCTCGGCAAGTTCGATGTTCTGGTCGGAATTAATTTGTTGCGCGAAGGTTTGGACTTGCCGGAAGTTTCCACGATTCTCATTCTCGATGCGGACAAAGAAGGTTTTCTGCGCTCGACGCGCTCGCTCATTCAAACGATCGGGCGCTGCGCGCGCAACGTGAACGGGCATGTGATTATGTTTGCCGACCGAATTACGAATTCGATGCAGGGCGCGCTGGACGAGACCGAGCGGCGACGCAAAATTCAAAAAGCGTACAACAAAAAACACGGCATCACGCCGAAGACGATCGAAAAATCCGTTGCGGATATCGCGGGTCAGAAGCACGATTCGGGAATCAAAAAAATTGATCCGAGCAAAGTCCCGACTGAAGCGCTCGACCAAATCATCGGTGAGCTGGAGGTCGAGATGGACATGGCTTCGCAAAATCTCGAATTCGAAAAAGCGGCTGATCTGCGCGATCAAATTGATGAATTGAAAAAGCTGCGCGGTGAGGGGAAGACGCGGGTGAGAAAAAAGTAATTCAACAATATTTATTTAAGAGGTCAGATTTTTTTCAGACACAGTGACATTTAATGTCCACAATAAAATATCTACATCTCCTAAATCATTGTTCTCAATACCTATATCTTTTCGAATTTCCTTAAATAGGCGGTTTATTTTTTTAGTCTGTTCGTCGACAGATCGATTTTTTTGAGTTACTTTTATTTGTTCCTGAAGCTCTTGTAAAGCTTTCATAACTTCTTTCGGGGCGAATAAGTAAAGATTATTACAAGATCTAGCCCACGCGATATGATTGTTAGGATTTTCTTCAGCCTTAATATCGGTAATGCCGCTAAGCGATTGTACAAAATTAATATAAAATTTTAATTTTTCTTTTCTCCACTCGGCCTCTCTTTCTCTGCTCTTGTCTAAAAAATGTTGGATAAACGCGAGGATTACGCCACCAGAAAGTAGCACAGGAGCAATTTGGGTATAGTCAAATTCCAAAAGATATTGGACAAGTACAACAGTTATTCCTCCTGCCAAAACCCCGATAGTTGCCTGTAAATAACGCATACAGTTTTATTATTACGATAATTACGCATTTCAAATTAGCCTATTCTTTTTCCCAATGCCAATGCCACGGCTCGAAATTCACGCCGTCCGGATTTTCCCGTGGATAAGATAAAAAGAAATGATACTGAGCCGCGTTCGCGAGTAGCCATTTGTATTCCGGCGTCGTCTCCAGATAAGCCTGACTCTCCTCGCTCGACATTTCTTCACCATTCGGTTTTTCGAAAATACTGTCGCCACCATCCAAAGCGAAATCAAAAGCCGGCGTCGCGCTGCTGCCATGTTCGCTATAACCCGGCAGCGCAATCCATTTCGCATTTTCCTTCAACGAAAAATTATTCCCATCTTCCGGATCGCCCAAATATTTAAAAAACAAATACGCCTGCTTCCCGGGCGAGCGGTAGCCTGAATCAATCCAGATCTTTTTCCCGAGCGCTTTTTCTAGCGCCGCATTCATCTTTTCAAAATCAGCCAAAGCATTTTTGGGATAATACTGAATTTCCGTTTCATAAAGATCTTTCAAACCATTCTCCACATCAAAAACCTTGGACGGGATTTGCACCAAATCGTCCGGCATCGCGAGTCCGAAATATTTACCTTTGAAACCCAAATCGGCGGCCGGAATTGCCAAAACTTTTTGCTCAAAAAATTTTTCCCAAGGGCTCAGCTCCTTTTCCAAATCATCCAGTCGCACAATGTTTTGTTCCGGTTTCGGCAAAGCCGCGATCGCGTGATCCCATTTCGCGAAAATACTCCGCGCCAAATATCTTTGTGGCGCATTCAGATAATCGTAATCGATCGAGACGAAAGTGAAATAGCAGCCGAGACCGAGCCCGACGATCAGCAGCAGGGGCAAAAACCAAAGTATTTTTTTGCGCATAAATGAATTTATTGGTGGGCCCTCCTGGACTTGAAGCTGGCTCGGAGTTTATCCCGAATAAGTAGTTTGGGACGCTCGTCGCTTCGCTCCTCGCTGTGGCGCGCGCCAGTTGGGCTGTATTTATTTTAAAACAAGTGCCGACCTGATTCACACTGAAGCACCCAAACGAAGAACCTCCCCGACAAGCGGGGAGAACCTTCGTGGTGGGCCCTCCTGGACTTGAACCAGGGACCAACAGATTATGAGTCCGCTGCTCTAACCAACTGAGCTAAGGGCCCGAGGTAAGGTTATTTTAACAACAGATTATGAGTCTGCTGCTCTGTCAACTGAGGACCGAAGGCCAGCCTTTGGCTCTAAGGGCCCGGATTAGGAAAATTCTAACATTTTCGAATTCATTTGAATTACGACTGCATCAAAAACTAGAAAAAGTTGTTTTAGCTATCATTTTAGCGAAGAAAGACATTTGATTCGAATCAGAAACCTTCTTTTTGCTGCCAAACATAAATTTTTTAGCATTTTAAATTAAAAAGTTTTGCGTTTTAACCGCTAAAACAGCGCCACAAACCCAGCAAACAACTTTTTCCCATGATTCCGCTAAAATTCCCCAAATGCGAACAGACGATTTCGATTACGATTTGCCGAAAAAATTTATCGCGCAGCATCCCGCGAGTCCGCGCGACTCTTCCAAATTGCTCGTTTTCGAGCGTGAGACCGGATTGATTCAACACAAAAAATTTTCCGATCTGCCCGAGATTCTTCAGCCTGACGACGTTCTCGTCATCAACGAATCAAAAGTTATTCCGGCGCGTTTGCAAACAACTCAAGGTCGGGAAGTTTTTCTCGCCAAAAGAGTTGCCAACTATTGTCACCCTGAACGCAGTGAAGGGTCTTCCTCTGGACAGAGAGGAGGATTCTTCGCTTCGCTCAGAATGACAAAAAATATGAATGACAAAGCGGAAATTTGGGAATGCCTCATTCGCGGCGGGAAACATTTTTCCGTTGGCGCGACTTTCGAAATCGCGAAAGATCCCCGATCAAGGTCGAGGACAAGCTTCACAGGCGAAGTACTCGAAGTTTTGCCAGACGGGGAGCGTGTGATTCGTTTTCACTCCAAAAACTTCCAAAAAGATTTGGCAAAATACGGCGCGTCGCCGCTGCCACCATACATCCACCAAACCGCGAAAAAAGTGCCGCAGTACCAAACTGTTTACGCGAAGAAAGCCGGCTCGGTCGCAGCGCCGACAGCCGGATTGCACTTCACCGAACGCGTTTTCAAAAAATTGCACGCACGCGGAATTCAGATCGAAAAAATTACTTTGCATGTCGGACTCGGGACTTTCGCGCCGGTCAAAGTTTCCGAAATCGAGAAACACGAAATGCATTCCGAATTTTTCGTCTTGCCGGAAAAAGTTGCCGACCGATTGAACAAATTCAAAAAACAAGGTCGGCGAATCATCGCGGTCGGTTCGACCAGCTGCCGCGTCCTCGAGAGTTGCGCTGATTCAAAAGGCGTTTTGCACCCGAAATCGGGCGAGACAGACATTTTTATCTTCCCCGGCAAAAAATTTAAATTCATCGACGGCATGCTCACAAATTTCCATTTACCGAAATCGACCTTGATTATGCTGGTGGCTGCATTCATTGGCCGGGAGAAAATCCTCGAGCTTTATGAGCTGGCGAAAAGGAAAAATTACCGCTTCTTTTCATTCGGCGACGCGACACTTTTGCGGTAAAATACCGCCCTCGCTTCGATCCGGCCGAGCTGGTTGCCCGCCAGCTGCGGGTCCGCCTCTGGCGGAAAGGCTAAAATCAAAATACTAGTAAATCACGATAAATTATCGTTTACAAAGAAAATTTATGGAGAGATGGCCGAGCTGGTTGAAGGCGCACGACTCGAAATCGTGTAGGCGGGAAACCGTC
>JAZDPN010000063.1:0-4290 GCA_043797545.1 Patescibacteria group bacterium
CTCACCCAAATTTAAAAAAGAACTGAAAAAAGGCGCTCGCATAGTTTCGGCTTCCTTCAGTTTGCACGATTGGAAAGCGCAAAAAACCTACTCGGTCGAAGGAAACTCGACCAGGATTTTTCTCTACAAAAAGTCCTGAGCTGAAAAACACAGGTATTATGCTGCAAAGTAATTCGGATCTTTTTCTCTGGCTTGTTTGGCATGCTTGGCAGCGTAAAGCCGATTGACTCGCATTTTGCCTTGTTGCTCCAGTGCGACTCTTTCGGTCTGAGTCAACAAATACAATTCTTGCGCTTCTTCAAGTCGGGCTTGGAATTCTCTTACCCGTTTCTGGACATAGGCTAGATTCTCTTGGCAGGCACGTTTGGTTTGGTCTTTTCTAAATTGAGCGTTTGGATTAAAGCCTTTTAGGCTGCCGTGCTTTTCCTGATAAACTTCTTTTTGTTTCTCTATGAAATAGGCTTCGTTTTTAACGTTAAACGAAAGCCACATCCTGAAAGCCGCATCCATAACTTCTCCAACAGGAATACGATTTGCCTTTGAACCGAGTTTTTTGAGCATGAGATGTTCAAGCACATCGCCACTTACGGCTTTGCCGTTTGCGTCGAAATCCAAAGCTAATTGATGATAAGTAATTTCTTTGTAGTTTCCACTTTTATCTTGGGTATAAACGCGGCGCTTGTCGATTGATTTATTATTGAAAAGCTCGACCCCATCATCAGTTGCCTCTGAGATAATGCCTCCTAACTTCATACCCGTATCGTTTCTGACGATATCAGGAAGAACCTTTTCGTAAAGGGCCGTGCCAATATGTTTTTGCTGCAAATCATTTCTTACCACGATGTAGCCGGTATGGAATGTCGCTCCTGCTATTTCAGCTTGGCCAGCTGGTAAAAATTTATTGGCGGACTTTTCTTTAGGCATAGCCAAACTACCTTGCAAGACGGCAGCCAATTCACCGCCCTCATCTCGCAAAACCAAAGTGTAATAAGGGCTGCCTGCTCCGCCAAGTTTGACTAGAGTTTTTTGATCTCCTTCCTTGCTGGCTCGAACCGCCTCTTCATGTGAGGCCAATAGATTTTGCATTGCTTTGACGGAATCAACCTCGTCTGGCTCAAATTGCGTCATTAGCAAATTGCGCACTTTATCTAAAGTCTCCTTGTCATTATGCTCGATAATTTCGACCACGAATCTCTTACCAGCGACTTCCAAAGTCGGCTGACCGCCTTTTTCGGGATCTGATGGCAGATATTTGTAGTCATCTTTTTTCCGTGTGAGATTATTAGTCAATCCCTTTATTCTTTGACGCGCTTTTGCCAATAGATCTGGCTGACCCGCCAACAAATCTGGTTTAGCGGTACGCTTTCCGATTGGTCGGGTTATCGGTTTCAATAAATTTTTAATGTGATCGCGTGATCCCGACCCTAGCTTCGGGCGATTTGGGTTTTTCTGGCATGTTAATTTAATAAAAAATCTGCCCATTCTATACCAAATCTCTAAATTTTTCAAGTAACCCGTATGAATTATGTTAAAGGCTCGCATAGTCCGATATTGCTTTCTGGCTCAGATTTTGGTAAAATCAGAACGAAATAAATACTAAAATGAAAATCTTTCCACCCCATTCGCGCAGACTCTTGCTCCTGACACTGTTGTTGGTTGTCGCGACCTGCACGTTTTTGTGGGGACTCGATACGATCATCGAAAGTGCCGCAGTCAAGACTTATCTGCTCGCGACGGGTCTTTAGATAACTTGCTCGGCGCGCAAAAATTCAAGTAGTTTTTCCGCGGCTTCTTCTTTTGGCATTTCGGATGTGATCGCAAAAATCAAATCTTGGTGTTTTTGATATTCGCTCTCGCGCCATGCCAAAATCTCGGCGAGCGTTTTGGTCTGCGCTCCGACGATGCGAGTCGCGCCGTCGCGCCGCTGCGCGACGCGTTTCTCGATGAATTCCAGCGGCGGACGCAGCCACACGACAACTCCGTTTTTTTTCAAAAATTCGATGCCTTCGTCGACGAGCGGGACGCTGCCGCTGGTCGCGATGATCGCATTTACAGTCTCAATTTTTTGCACCAACTTCGCTTCGAACTCCAAAAAATCGTCATCGCCGAGTTCGGCCAAATGCTCGGCCGAATCTTTCCCGGTTTGTGCAAAAATAAATTCATCAACATCGACAAACGGGCGGCCGATTTTTTCCGCCAAAATTTTCCCGATCCGGGTTTTGCCACTGCCCGGCATACCGATCAAAATAATATTTTTCACCCCGCGATTTTAGCTGATTTCGAGTAAAATCGAGAGGTGGATTTTACTAAAAAATTTCAGCTCGAATTGGAAAAACTAAATCCGGCGCAGCGGCAGGCGGTTGAAAATATCGAAGGTCCGCTTCTCATCGTCGCGGGTCCGGGGACTGGCAAGACGCAGACTTTGGCTTTGCGGCTCGCGAATATTCTCAAAAAAACGCAGGCGCGACCGCACAATTTGCTGGCTCTGACTTTCACCGAAGCCGCCGCGATCAATCTCAAAAAACGCCTCGCGACGATTATCGGGCCGGAAGCTTTTGGCATCGAGGCGACGACTTTTCACTCGTTTTGTGCGCGGCTCGCGGCGATGTTTCCGACCGAATTCGCGACGACCCGGGAGCAGTTGCCTTTGGATGAATTGGGTCAGATTCAAATTTTCCGCGAGATTCTCGACTCCAAAAATTTCCCACTGCTCGCGCCGCTGCGCGCTCCCGAATTGTATTTTTTCGATATTCGGCGCGCGCTCTCCGATCTCAAACGTGAAGGCGTTTCGGTCGAAAAATTGCGCGCGAAATTGGCCGCGCAAAAAATCGAACTCGCAAATGCCGAGCGCATCAATCCGCGGACGAAAAAACCATTCGGCAAAATCGTCGACGCGGAAAATCAGCTTGCTAAAAATTCCGAGTTGGCCGACTTTTACGAAAAATATCAAAACCTGCTCGCCGAGCGGGGACTCGCGGATTTCGACGATTTGATTCTTACCGTCGTCGAAAAATTGAATTCGCCGCAAAACGAATTTTTGCTTTCGTATTTGCAGGAAAATTTTCTTTACGCGACAGTCGACGAATTCCAAGACACTAATAACGCGCAAAACGCTATTTTGCAGGCGTGGGCGAGTTTCGACGCGAAACCCAATCTTTGCGTCGTCGGCGACGACGATCAATCGATTTTTCGTTTTCAGGGCGCGTCGCTCAAAAATATTCTCGATTTCAAAACGAAATATCCGGCGACCGCAGTCGTCACGCTCACCGAAAATTACCGCTCGACGCAAAAAATTCTCGACGCGGCGACGAGCTTGATCACCAAAAATTCCGAGCGGCTTGTCCACGAAATTCCGAATGTCGAGAAAAATCTGACCGCCGCGCTCCAATTTCAATATGCTCCGCGTCCGCAAATTATCGCCGCCGGGAGTGGCGCGGATGAAGTCGCTTTCGTCGCGAACGCTATCGAACAATTAATTTTCGGCGAAACGCCGCCCGAAGAAATCGCCGTGATTTACCGCAATCGCGCGCACGGCGACGCGCTCGCCGACGCGCTCGCACGCAAACGCATTCCGCTTTTTCGTGCCGATGGCCGCGATGCGCTCGCGAATTCGCGCGTTCAGCAGCTCGTCAATTTGCTCAAAATTGTCGCAAAACCGGACGATGCGCTCGCCAGCCTCGCCGTTTTTTTCGCGGATTTTTCCGAGCTCGCCGAAGTCGAAGTTTACAAAATTGCGCGCGCTGCCGATCGGGAAAATAACTTTCTCGATGTCGCGCTCGCGTCCGAAAATTCGACAACGAAAAATTTCGCGCAAAAATTGCTCGATTTTCAAAAGCAAAAAGCGAGCGAAAATTTACTCGAACTGGTCGAAAATATCGCCGCCGAATCCGGATTGACGAAAAAAATCGCGGAAAATGAAGAGTTTGAAGCAGCCGAGGCTTTGCATGCCTTTTTTGAGTTTGTGCGTAATTTCGCGACGACGCGGGAAATTCCGACGCTCGAAAATTTACTCGCCGACATTTCCGCGCTGCAAAAAAATTCCATCCGGCTCGCGATTCCGAATCGACCGCACGCGGCGGTCACGCTCACGACTGCGCATTCCGCCAAAGGTCTCGAGTGGGAAAAAGTTTTTGTGATTCACGCCGACGACGCGTCGTGGGGCGGCCGAGCGAAGCCGCAAAAGCTGAAATTACCGGACATTCTCGAGCTTGGCCCTTCGACAGGCTCAGGGCAGGCTATCGAGAAAGAAAAAAAATTGGAAGAGGAGCGGCGACTTTTTTTCGTCGCGCT
>JAZDPN010000004.1:0-18976 GCA_043797545.1 Patescibacteria group bacterium
AGATCGCAGCTCGCGACATTCGCAGCTTTCAGCTTCACGCCGCCGAAAACAACAGCTTGGTGCGGATTGAAAACTTCGACGCGCGCGCCCATTTTTTCCAGCTCAAAAAGATACTGCAGCCGACCTTCGAACAGCGTCTCGAAAATCCGCGATTTACCTTGCGCCTGCGTGAGCAGTACGCCGAACGGCGCTTGCAAATCCGTCGGAAAACCCGGGAAAACAGCCGTTTTTATTTCAGTTGGGTTGAATTTCTTCGTCGGGAAAACATCCAAAAAATCCGGTCCGACAAAAAATTTCGCGCCGATTTCTTCCAGTTTTTGAAAGAAACAGTCGAGCTGTTTTGGCACGATATTTTCGATTCGAATTTTTCCATTCGTCAAAAGTCCGGCGAGCGCGAAAGTCCCGGCTTCGAGATAATCCGAAGTCGTCGTGTGCACAGCGCCGTTGAGCTTTTTCGCGCCGGAAATTTTCAAAGTGTGCGAACCGACTCCGCTGATTTTCACGCCGAGTTTTTGCAAAAATTGACACAAATCGACGACGTGCGGCTCGTACGCCGCCATCCGAATTTTCGTCTCGGCCGGCGAAAGTGCCGCTGCCATCAGCGCATTTTCCGTCGCCGTGACCGACATTTCTGGCAAATTGAACGCCGCGGGTTGGACACCTTTCGGTGCTTCGAATTTCAAAATATTTTCCGTCGATTTATCTTTCGCGCCGAGTTTCACGAGCGCGTACGCGTGCGCGTGCACAGAGCGTTTGCCGATCACGCAGCCCCCGGGAAACGCGATTTCCGCTCGTCCGGTGCGGGCAATGAGGGGACCGAGGAGGAGAATCGACGCGCGCATCCGTCCGGCGAATTCCGCCGGGATTTTCGTCGTCCGAATTTTTGGCGTCGCGATCTCGACGACATTTTTTGCAAAAGTGAACTTCGCGCCCAAAATTTCCAAAATTTCGAGCATCAGCCGCACATCGGCGACATCGGGAATATTGCGCAGCACGCATTTTTCCGCAGTCAAAAGCGTCGCCGCGAGCAGCGGAAGTGCCGCATTTTTCGAGCCGGAAACTTTCACGACGCCGGCGAGTGCTCGGCCGCCGCGAACGACGAATTTACTCACCGGGGGATTTTAGCAAAAACTTTGTTTTTGCAGCGAAATAAACTAAAATTAAAACTTGATTAAATTTTGGGTATGCAAGAGGCGGAGGGAGTTGGACCGTTTAGTCTAGAGTTTAGAAATGCGGTGTTTTCGGTTTTTTTAAATGGTAAAGAGTTTTTAAAAGTTGAGTCACTGAGGTCTGGATCGAGGATTCTAATCAGGGAGACCACAGGTCGAGCTGAGTTATACGCGCTGACCGACTTACCGATAATTCCAGGCGACGAAAAGAATCTAGCACTAATTTGCGCGATCCTAAATCAGGCTTGTCTAGGCGGCAGAGGAATAGAGGTCGAAATCCACTAAGCCGATTGATTTCCAGACTATTTTTTGCTAAAATGGCCAAAACCGAATCCAAAAATTAAATCCAAAAAAATGAGCAACCTCTCCAAAATTGCCTTGATCAAGGAAATGATTGATTCAGCGGAAGCGAGTCTTCGCGGTGCCAAACAATTACTTTCCGAATTTACTGGCGACGGCGGAGGAGCCCAGATTCGTTCCAATCTGGTTCGCTCGGCTAGCAAGCTCAGCGCTACGGTCGACGAAGGCGGCAAAATCATCGAAGGTATTTTTGATGGTCGGTCGATGATCGGCCCGGACAAGAAAGAGTATCCCGTTCCAGCCAATTACGCTTCAAAATCCAAGCTTGTTCCGGGTGACGTGATGAAACTCACGATCGGCTATGACGGTGGTTTCACCTACAAGCAAATCGGGCCAGTTGAAAGAAAGCGCGTGGTTGGGCCTTTGACTTCAGAAGATGGCCAATTCAAAGTCATCGCCGCCGGCAAAGCTTACAAAGTGCTCTTGGCTTCGGTGACCTTTTACCGAGCCGAAGCGGGGGACGAGGTTGTCTTGCTCGTCCCGGCAGTCGGCGAATCGGAGTGGGGCGCCATCGACAACGTGATTCCGCGCATTCAGGCTGAGGTTGAAGCCGAGGAAAAGATTATCGCCGAGTCGAAAAAAGCGGCTAATTCAGTCAAATTAGACGACGATGAAGACTCTTTCACGATTTCAGTCGAAAAACCCAAGAAAAACGGCCGCAAAAAGAAAGAGGACTAGTTGCCGTTAATTTCTCTGACTAGGTTAGCCAGTCCGCCGAGGTGAGCGAAAATATAGTCCGCCCGGTTTTTTTCAAACTCCGCTCGATCGCAGACTCCAGTCAGGACACCCACGAAGGGCGCGCCCGCATTTTTCGCGGCCTGTAAATCCAGCAACGAATCGCCTACAAAAAGGCTTGCGCGCGGTGCAATTCCCAATTTATCGCAAGCCAAAAGGATCGGTTCGGGATCAGGCTTCGGTTTGGCGACCAAGTCTCGGCCGATTACGACTTCGAAAAAATCCCAAATGGCGAGTTCCCGAGCCAGTTTCTCGACTACTTCCACTCGCTTGGTCGAAACGATTCCCAGCCGTAAATGCTTTTTCTGTAAAAATTCCAGAGTTGGCCGTGTTTCGGCGAAAGGCAAAATTTCACCTGCATTATTGTGGCCGATCTCGATTTCTCGAAAGCGTTTTTCCAAATCAGCTAGTTCAACCGGGTCGGTGACCGGAGTGATTTCTTGAAAAATCTCAATTAATGGTTGTCCGATTAATTTTCTCAATTCACCTGGCGCAACGACAGGAAGCTTTTTTTCAGCTAAAACTAAGCCAAAAATCTCGACTAGCAAGTCAATTGAGCGGACCAGCGTCCCATCGAAATCAAAGAGTACAGCTTGAAGTTTCACGGCGTTATTTTTAGATTCTCGCGCTCGGATTTGCAAACTTGTTTTTCAGAAAAAATAGTCTAAAATCATCGCTTAAATTCCGAAATAGAAGCCTAAAAAGTCAAGCCAAAAGTTTGGCAAAAAGCAAAAAGTCGTGTTTAAAATCTTAGTCGGAGTCAAAAGAGCCAACAAAATATAGCGTAGTCAGCGCCCTTTACCTACAACATTTATGTTTCGATCCAAAGCTAGCCTCGCGGCTCGTCGAGAAAGGATTCAAAAACTGAAGCAGCAACAGCCCGGCTTTCCCCGCCGGAAACTGGCGATGCAGGCGCTCGCGCTCGCAGTTGCCGTTTTGCTCGTTCCGATCGTCCTGCCCAATGGCGCGACAGCTGAGCTGGCTGATACAGGTGGTGGCAACAGCGATTTACTCGCGATTGATTCGCCGACATTTACGCTAGATGCGATCGCGGTGACCGAGGATGGTTTTCTCATTAAAAATGCTGGTCAGGGAGCGGCGACGGATAATTCCGAGCTTTCTGACCCGATTGCTTACACAGTCGAATCAGGCGATGTGCTTTCCTCGATTGCCCGCCGCTTCGGAGTCTCGATGGATACGATTATTTGGGAAAACAACATTACCAACCCGCATTCGCTCAAGCCGGGAACACAGCTCTCGATCTTACCGGTCTCGGGCGTGACTCACGAGGTCAAGAAAGGCGATACTTTGGCTAAGATCGCTAAGCAGTACGGAGTTGAAGAAGATAAATTGGCCAAGCAAAATCAGCTTGATTCTGGCACAACCTTGGTTGCCGGAGCGAAATTAATTATTCCGGGCGGGAAAAAGATCATCGCGACTCCGCCTGCGCGGACTTATCTCGCTTCGCGTGCGCCGGGGACTTATGCCAGCTACAAACCGCCCGTATCAATTGACGGCTCGATTATTCTCGCCAATGGGGCAGACGACAAAGACGGCAAGTGGATGGTCAAACCGACTAGCGGTAATTATTCCCAATATTTCCATAGCGGCCACTGGGCAGTCGATATCGCTGATCGCGCCAAGCCTGCGATTCATGCTGCGGCTGACGGGACGGTCGTCAAATCACAATGCGGCTGGAATGGCGGCTACGGTTGCGTAATTGTGGTCGATCACGGCGATGGTTACCAGACTCTTTACGCTCATCTCTCGGAATTGGGCGTTTCCGTCGGCGACTCAGTCAGGCAAGGCAGCGCTATCGGCACGATGGGGAATACGGGTCGAGTTTATGGCAAGACCGGCATTCACTTGCACTTCGAAGTAATCGATAATGGAGTCAAGAAAAACCCTTTGGCTTTCTACTAGTAGGGTTTAAAAGGCCCGGTTTTATTTTTTGCGTACTAAAGCCCACATTTCTGGGGTGATTGCGCGAGTCAAAAGCAGGACGACGCCATAAGCTAGTCCGCCGACCGGAATCAAGAAAAGCAGACCTTTGTTGCCGCCAAAGAAGTCGAAAAACCAAGGCTCAAGCCAAAGCAGCGTGCCAGCCATGACGCCAGCCGCGACTAAGCCTTTTAGCGCAGTTCTCAGCTTGAAGGAGGACATATCGGTCATTTTCCTGAGAAAGTAAAAGTTGCAGCCGCAAACCAAAACCTCGCTCAAAATGGTCATGACCGCCGCGCCGCGAAAGCCCCAAAGCGGAATCGCTAAAATATTACCCACAAAGTTAAAAACAACCGCAGCTGCATTGACATAAAATAGTTTAATTTGTTGATTGCCAGCCAGCAGTGTAAAGCCAAAAAGATTCCCGATATAGGCGACCAGCATCGCAACCATCAAAATTTGCAGAGCCACGTCCGAGCCGTAAAAATTTTCCGCAAAATTCGACAAAAACTCGGGTGAACTAACCAAGGCAATGATCGGGTAAGCGAGGACAATTCCGCCGACCACGATTGGCAGGCTCACGATTGCCAAGAAGTCAAAAGCATATTGTAAAAGCTGTTTCAGTCGATCACGATTGGTGTGAAATAGCCGAGTAATTGCAGGCAAGGCCGAATTCAAAAAGAAAATCGAGACAACTGAGAGATTCTCCATAATCCGTGCTGCGACCCCATAAAGGCCGACTTCTTTCTGTGTGCGCATTAGCGACAACAAGACGACATCTTCCCGGACATAAATCGTGGCGAGCAGAACTGCTCCGCCGTAAGGCAGCGTTTTTACCAAAATATCCTTCCAAAGCGGGAAATCGAAACGCAGGCGAAACGAATCGCGCCGAGTTGCCCCAATCACGATCAAAAGCTGGAAAATCCCGCCGACTACGCCTGCAACCAAAAGCTGAAAAAAACCAGCTTCGGGATTTCCGGGAAAATATTGGAAAATTGTCGCCAACATCCAGCCTAGCGCGATGAATTTCGAAGCGATTAGTCCGAGCACGCTCCAACCCATGCGCAGGTCGATTTGCAGCAATGAGGAAAAAGTTCCGAACAGAATTGTCAAAAAAGTCGTCGTACTCGCGATCGCGACTCCGACTGGGATTGGTGTTCCGCTGTATTTCGGGATCAAAAATGCCGCGCCGACTGCGGCGAGCATCGCGCCAGTCGTGAGACAAATGCGCAAAGCCAAAACATTTCCAAAAATTTCCGCGCGCCGTTCGGGATGACTCGAAATTTCCTTGACCGTGATTTGGAAAACGCCGAAGTCGGCGACGATCGCGAAAAAAGCGAGGAAATCGTAAACCGTCGTGTACGCGCCGTAGCCGGTCGCGCCGAGGTAGCTCGAAATTAATTTCAAAATGACGATCGCGACGCCAGCAGTCGCGAGTCGGCCAAAAGCTTGAAGGAAAGTATTCGATAAAACTTTTTGAGCGGTGTTCACAACAAGGATTAAGGAGTAAGAACTAAGAACTAAGGACTAAGGACTAAGGATTAAGGACTAAGGATTAAGGATTAAGGATTAAGGATTAAGGATTAAGGATTAAGGATTAAGGATTAAGGATTAAGGATTAAGGATTAAGGATTAAGGATTAAGGATTAAGGATTTTTGTCGAAATATTCTTGCAGTATGATCCGCGCCGATTCTGAATCGACGCGAGTTTTTTGTGCGCGGGCATTCTCGCCAGCGCTCCGCAAATTTGCCGCCGCGATTTTACTCGTAAAGCGCTCATCCAGCAGCTCGACCGTAGCAGCGACCTTGGCATCCAGTTTGGCTGCGAAAGCACGCGCCGATCTGGTTTGAGCGGTCTCGTTTTTCAGGCCGAGTGGCAGTCCGACCAAGATTTTGGTGATGCCTTCGTGCTCGACTAACTTGGCCAAATTCACGAAAATTTCCGCATCATTAATCAAAAAAGATCGCGCTGCCGCGACTCCGATTGTCGAATCGCCGACTGCTAAACCGATTCTTTTTTCGCCAAAATCGAGCGCGAGCATTTTCATCAGAGCGCCTCGGTGAAAAACCACTTCACGAAATTCCAAATCCCGAAACCACCAGTTGCTTGTCGCCCCTCGCGCAGATACCAGCTCGGTAAGTTCGCGAGCCGGTCGCGTTTGAGTGCGATATGACCGAGGTTGAAGCCACCGACCTTTTTGTCGACTGCGTAAGAATAAGTCGGCGTATAGAGCATGACAGCCGGAACTTCTTCACTCAGGACTTCGCGCAAATTCGCCAGTCTTTTTCTCCTTTCGCTGGAATCGAAGCTTGAACGAACTTGCTCAAGCCAGGCATTGACCGAGCTGGATTTCAAATTCGACAAATTACTGCCGCCCTCGTGCGCTTCGCTCGAATGCCAAAATGAATAGGCATCGAGATTGTAGCCCAGGTTCTGACCAAAAAGGATGATATCGTAATCACGCTTATTTAGCCGTTTTAAAAACTCTTCTTCCGGTAGTCGCTCAATCGTGAGTTTCACGCCCCGTTCTCGCCATTCCTGGGCGATCTCCTCGGCTACCTCCAAGAATTTTTCCTGATCTTGAGAAATCAAAAGTTTGAGTGCGAGCGGCTCGTCATTTTTGTAGCGCAAGCGCAGCTCGGTCGAAGCTGGTTTGGCAGCAGGGGTTTCGACCGGTTTGGCGACCTCTGCGGCTGGTGCGGCAGTCGGTGCTTGCTTGGCTAGCCAGGCTGTCCGCTCGGCTTCATCAGCCGAATAAAAAATCTTGATACGGTCGAATTCGCCATTTTGATTCGCGACGATAAATTCATTTTCACCTTTTTTCAAAGTCCCTAATGCGACCGAAGACTTGTAGCTCCAAGTCGTATTTCCGGCTGTGAATTTCGAAAGCTGGTAATCATTGACCAAGATCTTGGTCGAGCCGGCCGGAGCACTGCCTTCCAAGAAAAATTCCGTTTCGCCAGTCGCGAAGAAATCTTCACTGCTCGGCTTGTTGATGAATTGCGCCGAACTGACGGCCTTGGCTGGTTCACCGATAGAGGCCGGGGTGTTTGGATTCAGCTCCGCCTTCACTGGGGTAGCACTCGGCTCAGTATCGCGATATTTCCAGCCAGCGTCGAAAAGCGCGCCGTCCGCTCGTGCCGCATCGAATTCATATTTCCAATCAGCCGAAGCGATCTCAAGTAAAGGCGTATCGATTACCTTGACCCGGCCGCCCCGCACTTCCGCAATCTTGTCTTTGTCAGTCGCCAGCTGCAGTCCGAGTCGCAATTTTTTGTCGCTCAGGATTGGCCGCTCGGTATTGAAAAATAGGCCGACGTATTGTGGCAAAGTGAAATCATGCAAAGCAAGCCGGGCATCATTTTGGAAGCCTTTGATGCTTTTTTCACTTAAATCCTTGGTCCCCATCACGCCGTCCAGATTTTTGACTAGCTCATTTTCGTCGCTAAAAATCCGGAAGATCACTGAATCGATAAAGGGCCGTCCGCGGTAATAGTCTGCGAAAGCGGAAAGCCGGATTGCATTCGTGCCGATCGAATCGACCCGGTAAGGACCGCAGCCGACCGGATTCAAATTGAAATCGCTGCCCAGCAGATCAGCCGGTTTAACATTTTTCAAAAGATGCTCGGGAAGTAGCCCGATGGAGGTATTGTAAATGAAAAAGGCGTATTTTTTGGGCAGGGTCATCTTGACCGTCATCGCATCGACTTTCTCGATTTCGACTCCGAAGAAGTCTGATGCTGCAGCTGGATTGGGAAAACCCTCATCTTGTAAGACAGTTTTGAAGGTGAAGATCACGTCGTCGGCGGTGACTGGTTCGCCGTCTTGCCACTTCACTCCGTCCTTGATGCGAAAAGTGTAGCTGCGCTGGTCAGCCGAAAGCTCATGATCAGCGATGCCATCGACGACAGAATTGCTGATCGGATCGAAGCGGGTCAGTCCGCAGAAGACCAGGGAAGTGAGATCGCGATCGAGATTGGTCTGTGCTAGCACAGGGTTGATGAAATTGAATTCTCCCACTACGCCCTCGACGAAAGTCCCACCTTCGACTGCGACTGGCTCCGAATTTTCAGTATAAAAACGGTTGCCGATCTGGAAGGCAGAAATCAAAATTACCAAGCCGAAAACTCCGACCAAAATTTTTTCGGTGAGCGAGCACGAGTTAAAAAGCTTCAAAATTCCCAAGGCAGGCGAGATTTAAACGAAAATATAAGCGAGCGCCGAGCCGAAAAAAATCAGGGCGAAAAAGATCGTGGCATTTGAGAGAATGCGGTCGACGCCGCGTTTGCTCGAGAAAGAGCTGCCGCTACCGCCGAAAGTTGCCGAAAGTCCGGCGGATTTATTTTGCAGTAGGATCGTCAGGGACAGCAAAATCGCCGAGCCGATTTGAGCGTAAAAAAGGATGTTTTGCATTGCTGGGAAATGAAAAATTAATTGCGCACGAGCCAGTGCGTGAGGATATTGAAGACGCCGAGGATAACTGCAGCGTAGAGATAAGTCAACCAAACGTTTTGACCTTCGACCATGATTTTCAAGCTTTCTAAGTCGAGCGTATTTAGTAGCCAGACAAGCAAGCCGAAAACGATACCATTGATCACAAACATGAAGAGTCCGGCAGTGAGGAAGGTAATCGGCAGGGCGATGAGTTTCAGGAATGGCTTCACAAAAGTGTTTAAAATCCCGAGTGCGCCTCCAGCTAGAATGAAAACCAAGATATTGAATTCCGGTTTGGCGGGACAGGTCTCGACGGCTTTCTCGACGAGGCAGAGATCGCCGAGCCAATAATCTACCAAATAAAGTCCGACTGAGTTTGCGACAATCGAGAGAACAATTCGTCTAATCATATTAAATTGTTAGCGTATGGATTTTAGCAAATTTATATCCAGAGAGCATGAAACATGGAGCATGAAACATGGAACATGAAACATGGAGCATGAAACACGGAGCATGAAGCATGAAACATGGAACAAAATTAGCTAATTTTTTTCACGCCGACTTTGATTTGGTCGAGCTCACCCTGCGCAGTCGGATTCGCGACTTTCGGAGAAATTTTTTCGGCAAGCGTTTCGTTTGAAATATATTCCGCGAATTTCGCGAGAATGTCGTCGGCGTTTTCGAGCTGCAATTCGATGCGATCCGAAACTTCGAAGTCGGCTTGTTTCCGCAAATCCTGAATTATTCGAACCAAATCGCGCGCGCGACCTTCGAGCTCGAGCTCGGGTGTGATCGTCGTGTCGAGTTTCACAATGATAGCTCTATCTTCAGAAGTACTCTTTGGATCTTTTGCATCGAAACTAATAATTTTCTCGTTTCCTGCCAAAATAATTTCTTCATTATCCAAAAAGACTTTAAGACCTTCTCCCGGAGTTTCCCCGATAGGTTCAATTTTTCCATCTTCTATAGCTTTGGCGACGGCTTTGACTTTTGAACCCAGTCGCGCTCCAGCAGTTTTAAAATTCACCTTGATCACAATTTCACCCAAATTTTGAGGATCTTCGCGAATAATTTCTTTAACATTCAATTCTTCTTGAATCACGCCAATTTGATGTTTAATCATTTCGTTAAACATTTCTTCAGTCACTCCGATAATTGCTCTTTGTAGTGGTTGGCGAGCTTTGATTTTATTTCTAGCTCTTATTTCCAACCCTAAAGAAATTATTTTTCTAGCTGTATAAACATTCAGACCCAAATCCTTATCAATCATTTTTGCATCGTAATCTGGCCAATCCTGCAAATGCACAGAATCTGCGCCGCCGAGATCGCGCCAAATTTTTTCCGCCAAAAATGGCGTGATCGGAGCGAGCAGTTTCGACACAGTTTTGAGAACTTCGAAAAGAGTTGAGTACGCCGCCGATTTATCAGAATCACTTTCGCTTTTCCAAAACCTTCTGCGGCTGCGGCGGACATACCAATTCGTCAGCCCGTCGAGAAAATCCGCGAGCGGCGCGACCGCTTTTTGAATTTCGTATTTTTCGAGATGATCGGTCATCTCACGCACCAAAATATTCGACTCGGAGAGAATCCAGCGGTCAAGCGGATTCTCCAATTTTTTCGGCAATTCCGCGGGCGACCAACCGTCGGCATTCGCGTAAGTCGTGAAAAAATAAAAAGTATTCCACAGCGGGAGCAGAATTCCGCGCAAAATTTCCTCGACGCCTTTTTCGCTGAAACGCAGATCCGCGGCGTGCACGACGGGCGAATTCATCAAATAAAGTCGCATCGCGTCCGCGCCGTAGTTGTCGAAAATCTTTTGCGGTGGCGGGAAATTATTTTTCGACTTCGACATTTTCGCGCCGTCCTCAGCCAAAATTAATCCTGAGCAAACGCAGTTCGCAAATACAGGCGCATTTTTCAACGCTGTGCCGAGGACGTGCAAAGTGTAAAACCAGCCGCGCGTTTGATCCTGCGCCTCGGCGATGAAGTCGGCGGGGATTTTCGCTTTCTCTTTTTCACTGAATTGCGCGAAGGGCATCGAGCCGGACTCGAACCAACAATCGAGCACCTCCGGGATTCTTTGCATTTTCGCTTTGCATTTTTCGCAGTCGATTTCGATTTCGTCGACGAAATGTTTGTGAAGATCGGCGACTTTTTCGCCGGAAAGTTTTTCGAGTTCGGCTTTCGACGAAAGACATTTCAACTCGCCGCATTTTTCGCAGCGCCAAATTGGCAGCGGCGCGCCCCAAAATCGATTCCGCGAAATCGCCCAATCGCGCGCGCCTTCGAGCCATTTGCCGAAGCGACCATTTTTGATGTGTTCGGGAATCCAATTTATTTTTTCGTTGCCCGCGAGCAAATCTTTTTTGATTTTTTCGACTGCGACGAACCAACTCGAGGTCGCGTAATTCAAAAGCGGGGACTCGCAGCGCCAACAAAACGGATAGGAGTGTTTGTAATTTTGCGTCGCGAAAATTTTGTTGCCGAGAAATTTCACGATTTTTTCGTCGGTCTCGCGCGGATTTTTCAGCGGCTTCACTTCGAGTCCGGCGAAATCGCGCACCGATTCCAAAAATTTCCCGTCGAGGGAAACATTTTTCACGATCGGCAAATTTTCTTTTTTCGCGAGATTGTAATCATCCTCGCCGAAAGCTGGCGCGATGTGGACGATGCCCGTGCCTTCTTCGGTCGTGACGAAATCTGCTGCGACGACACGAAACGCGCCTTCCGATTTTTGGTCGGCGAAATAATCGAAAAGTGGTTTGTATTTTTTACCAACCAAATTTTTCGCGGAGATTTTTTCGTAAAAACCCATTCGAAAATTGCTTTCGAATTCGCCGTGATCGAGCGAATCTTTTTCGAAAAATTCTTTCGAAGCAATATAAAAAGAATGGTCAGTCGGAGCTGGTTCAGGAACATCTTTTCCCGCTTCGTAATCTACAACGCTGGCAGGTACATCTTTTTTAATTTTTAAATACTCAATTTTTTCACCGACTGCGAGCGCGACGTTTCCGGGGAGCGTCCACGGCGTCGTCGTCCACGCGAGCAAAAAAGTATTCGGTTCGTCTTCGAGCTCGAATTTCGCGATCGCGGAAAGATCGGTGATGTCTTTGTAATTCAAACCTACTTCAAAATTGGACAGCGGAGTCGCGCAGCGCGGACAAACATGCATCGGCTTCAGTCCTTCGTAAATCAAACCTTTTTTCCAAAGTTCGCCGAAAACCCACCAAACCGAATCCATAAATTCGAGATCCATCGTTTTGTAGGCGTGCTCCATGTCGATCCAGCGACCCATCCGTGCGACAGTTTTTTTCCATTCTTCCGCGAAACGCAAAACCGACTCGCGGCATTTTTCGTTGAATTTCGCGATGCCGAAATCTTCGATATCTTTTTTGCTCGCGAGATTCAATTCTTTCTCGATCAAATTCTCGACCGGTAGTCCGTGACAGTCCCAGCCCCAAACTCGCGGCACGCGATAACCGCGCATCGTTTTATAGCGCGGAATCAAATCTTTGATCACGCCCTGCAAGATATGACCGTAATGCGGGAGGCCCGTCGCGAAGGGTGGGCCGTCGAAAAACTTGAATTCTTTTTCGGCTGGATTCTTCGCCAAGCTTTTTTCAAAAATTTTCTCCTTTTGCCAAAACGCCAGAATTTCTTCTTCCATTTTTGGAAAACTTTGCTTCGGATCGATTTTGGGGAAAGACATAACTTTTGAATTTTAGCCCAAATTTACCGGATCGACATCGACGCGACATTTTTCCGGAATCTGAATTTTTGCCAGTAATTTCCGCGGATCGCCGCCGCGCCAAATCACATGAAAGTGAAATTTATTGTGCAGTCGCGCGATGAGAGCCGGTGCGACCCAGACATTTTTTTCGCCGATTTTTTTTAATTCACTCGCGAATTTTTCCGCCGCGACACGTGCGACTTTTTCCGATTCATCCACAAAAATAAATTTCACGACTTTCGCAAAGGGCGGCCAAAAATTATTTTTCCGCTCTGCGATTTCGCTCGCGAAAAATTTCTCGAAATCGTGAGTGCGCGCTGCCGCGATCGCGGAATTTTCCGGCGAATAAGTTTGAATCACGACTTCGCCAATTTTTTCCCCGCGACCCGCGCGACCCGCGACCTGCGTCAAAAGCGCAAAAGTTTTTTCGGCGGCGCGAAAGTCGGGGAGGTGCAGCCCGACATCGGCGAGCAGGACGCCGACAAGCGAAACATTCGGTAAATCCAGTCCTTTCGCGACGATTTGCGTGCCGATCAAAATATCGTACTTGCGATCGCGAAAAGCTTCGTAAATTTTCTGATGCGCGCCGCGCAGTGTCGTCGTGTCGCGGTCGGCGCGCAAAATTCGCGCGTCGGGAAAAAGTTTCGGCAATTCAGTTTCAATTTTTTGCGTCCCGCTACCGAGAAATCGAATCGAGATCGAGCTGCACTCCGGACATTTCGCCGGCGGAATTTTCGTCGCGCCGCAGGCGTGGCACAGACAGCGATTCACCCGCGAGTGAAAAGTCATCGGGAGCGAGCAATTTTCGCATTCGAGTGTGAAACCGCAGTCGCGACACACTACCGACGACGCGAAGCCGCGTTTATTCAGCAGTAAAATAATTTGTTCTTTGCGCACCAATTTTTCTCGAATTTTCGCGACCAAAATTTCCGAAAACGGCGAATAGTTGCCGCGTTTCATTTCGTTCCGGAGATCTACGATTTTGATTTCCGGCAATTTCGCGCCGCCGATGCGGTCGGGCAAATCGGCGAGTTCGAGCCGGCCATTTTTTGCCGCGAAAAAACTTTCGAGCGAGGGCGTCGCGCTTCCGAGAATTAATTTCGCGCTAGTGATTTCCGCGAATTTCAGCGCGACGGCGCGCGCGTGGTAGCGCGGATTTTGATCGTTTTTGTAATTCCACTCGTGCTCCTCGTCGAGAATGATTGCGCCGAGATTTCGCGCGGGTGCGAAGAGCGCACTTCGCGAGCCGATCACCAATTTTACTTCGCTGGCAAAAATCCGTTCCCACGAATTCAATTTTTCGCCTTCGGATAAATTCGAATGGAGCACAGCGATCTCATTTTTCGGAATCGTCGCCGCGAAATAACCGACGAGCTGTGGCGTGAGCGCGATTTCCGGCACAAGGAGGATTGCGGATTTTCCATTTTTCAAAACATCCAAAATGACGCGTAAATAAATTTCGGTTTTGCCGCTGCCGGTTATCCCGCGGAGCAAAATCGGTTTTTCGGATTTTTGGATTTTTTCGAAAACTTTTTTTTGTGCCGGAGTTAAATTTTTCGTTGGCTGATCGACCGCGATGATTTCGGTCATTTTCGTTTTGCGTTTCGACGGTTCGTCCGACCAAATTCGCGCGGGCAAAAATAATTTCAAAACTTTCCCGAAATTCGCGGCGTAATATTCGCGGATGAATTGCGCGAGTTTGATTTGTGCGTCTGACAAAACTTTCGCGCGGACAATTTTTTCAATTTTCCGCGTCGCGAAATTCGGTTCGTTCAATCCGATCGCGACGACGACTCCGTGCAAAGTTTTCCCGCGGAGCGGTGCGGCGACTAGATCGCCGATTGCGAGATTCGGTAAATCGCTCGCAAAAGTAAAAGCAGTCGGGGAATTCGGAAAGACGATCTCAGGGAATTGCACCAGCTGATTTTAAAACATTTTCGTCAAAGCGAATCCGGGTTAAAATGGCCTCCCATGCAAAAAAGTTTTCGGGAAGTCGTCGGTCTGCCGATTCGCGATCGCCTGAGCCAAGGTCTGCTCGGCCGGGTCGCGGATATTATCGTCAATCCGACGAACGGCGAAGTGCTCGCGCTTTTCACGCGCCGCGACAAAAAACTAATTTTGCCAGTGGTCGACATCGTTAAAATTTCAGCCGATGCGGTTTGGGTCGAAAGTCCCGAAGCGCTCGCGACGCCGAGCGAGATCATTCGCATCGCCGAGATTATCAAACTCAATATTCCGATTTTTACAAACAAAGTTTTCACCGTGTCGCGCCAATTTCTCGGCGAGGTGATTGATTTTCGTTTCGAGACGAGCGGCTGGGTGCTCACCAAAATCGAAGTCGCGAAAAAAATTCTCGGGATTCCGACGGCGCAAAAATTAATCAACTCTTCCCAGATCGTCCGAATAAAATCGAACGAAATCACGGTGCGCGACGCAGTCGTCTTGGTGCGCGAAAAGAAAATTGCCGAAAAAGAAGTCGCGCAAAATTTGACGCCCGCCGCTTTGCAAATCGAAGAAAATGCAGATTGAAGAAAATATTTCGCTGGCGCAATTCTCAACTTTGCGGGTCGGCGGATCTGCGGATTTTTTCGCGCGTGTCCGAAATTTATCCGAACTGAAATCCGCGCTCGAGTTTGCTGATTCCAAAAAAATTCCAGTTTTCGTGCTTGGTGGTGGCTCGAATATTTTGTTTGCCGATACCGGTTTTCGCGGACTTGTCATTCGCAATGAGATCGGCGGAATTGAATTCGCAAATAATTTCGTGCACGTCGGCTCCGGCGAAAACTTGGCGAACTTGATCGCACAGACCGCACAGAAAAATTTGGCCGGTCTGGAAAATCTCGCAGGAGTGCCGGGTTCGGTCGGCGGCGCAGTCGTCGGCAATTCGAACGAGATCGGTGAAAAAATTGCGCGAGTAACTATTCTCGAAAATGGCGTGGAAAAAATTATCCCACGCGCAGATTTGAAATTCGAATATCGCGATTCGAATTTGCGTGAAAAGATTTTGATCGCGGTCGAATTCGAACTGGAAAAAAGTTCGCTCGACTTGCCGAAAATTATTCAAACAAAAATTGCCGAAAAAGTTCAGCAGCAAGAATTTAAAAACACGGCGGGCAGTTGGTTCAAAAACCCGGTCGGGGGAAAAGCGTGGGAATTGATCGAAAAATCGGGCGCGCGTGATTTGCAAATCGGCGGTGCGCGCATCTCGGCGAAGCACGCGAATTTTTTTGAAAATGCTGGTGGTGCAACGGCTGCGGATTTTCTCGAGCTCGAAAAAATTGTTCAAGCGAAAGTGAAAGAGAAGTTTGGAATCGAGTTGGATAGAGAAGTGGTGTTTGTTGACGAGAAATAATTTTTCGCTGCGTGGGCTTTCCACTTTTTGACAGCAAAAAGTGGAGCAAAAACTGCCCGCCTTCTCAAAAATTTGGCGAGCTTTGTTGCTCGCGCTCTAAAAAATTCAATTGTCCCTCGACTTCGCTCGGGACTGAATTTTTTTGACGCGCGCCGCAAAGCGGTCCCTTCGGGACTCGCAAGTCGCCGCTCGAATTTTTGCTGATGGCGGGGAACTTTTTATTTTTGCAAAAAATCTTTGACGGCTTTCCAGATCAATTTGGATTTGCGAATCAAATCGGTTTTCCGATTCTTCGTTTCGAAGTCGAAAAAGACTGTGATGTCGGCGGCTGCGCGATAAAGTTTTTCGCGATCGCGCCAAACTTTGGCCAATTCTGCGGCCGGGTCATCGCCAGTCAGACTCGGGCGTTTCGAATTTTGCGCGACGCGCTTTTGCAAAATTTCGAGCGGCGTGTCGACGAAAATCACGATGCCGTTTTTTTTCAGCGCACTGACATTTTCTTTTTTCAAAATAACTCCACCGCCAGTCGAGATCACCAAATTTTTTTCGTCAGCGATTTTTTTCGTCCACTTCGTCTCGAGCTCGCGGAAAAAATCCCAACCGTTTTTCGCGACAATTTCCGCGATTTTCGCACTTTCGTTTTTCTCGAGCGCGCTGTCGACATCGACAAATTCGAAATCCAAAAATTTTGCCAAAACTTTTCCGACTGCGGTTTTGCCGCTGCCACGCATCCCGACGAGGACGAGATTTTTTTCAATTTTCATTTCAAAAATTTCACTCCGAGCTGCTCCCAAATTTCCCAAAAGTTCGGAAAACTTTTCGCGACGCAGTCCGGCTTGTCGATTTTGATTCCCGGGATTTTCAATCCGGCGAGAAAGAAAGCCATCGCGATCCGATGATCGTCGAACGATTCAATTATTACCGGTTTCCCGGTTTTTGCAAAAACATCGTCGTAGGCAAGTTTTAAGCTTGCCAGATTTTCAGTTCCAGAAATGATTAATTCGTCTCGAAAAGATTCTTGAGCCAAGCCAGGTTTGATTTTATTTAAATTTTTCACCAAAGCCGCGATTCGGTCGCACTCTTTCACGCGCAAATTCGCGATGCCGAAAAAGCGGATGGTTGGAGTTTTGGAAAAAGCGGCAAGAACAGCGAGAGTTGGAATTGCGTCAGGAAATTTTGAGCCGTCGATTTTTGGGGGGAGATTTGGAAATTGGTCGATGATTTTTTTGGATTCTGAATCGGGTTGCCAAAATTTTTGAGATAAGTTTTCAATTTTAATTTTTTGATTTAAAAGTTTTTCCGCTGCCCAAAAATAAGTTGCCGAACTGGCATCGGCATCAACTGAAAATTTTTGAGGAAGATATTTTTGGTGCTTAATTGGAATAAATTCATTGGTGATTTCGACGGTTTTTCCAGTATTTCTAGATATAAAGGTTTCTTTTTCTTTTTTAATTTGAAAAGATTTTTGTCCAAACTCAATCATCACTGATTCAGTGAGATCGAGATAACCTTTTGAAACTGGCTTACCGATAAATTGAATTTGAACTTCTTTTTCTGCTAATGGTGCAACCATCATTATCGCGGACAAAAATTGACTCGAAATGTCCGCGCGAATTTTAATTTTTTCGCCGGGGATTTTTCCGTTCGAAATAATTCGCAGCGGCGGACAACCAGCTTTTCCCAAATATTCAATTTTCGCGCCGAGCTGAGTCAGTGCGTCGACGAGATCTTTGATCGGGCGCTCGCGCATGTGTGCGTCGCCGTCGATGATCGTTTCACCATTCATCAAAATCGCCGCCGCGGTCAGGAAGCGCGTCGCCGTTCCGGCATTTCCCAAAAATATTTTTTCTTTCGATTCCGCCAATTTTCCATTTTTTCCGTGGACGACTAAAGTCGTTCCATCCTTTTTTTCTTCGATCTCGATTCCGAGCTGCCGGAGTCCCGCGATCATGTATTTCGTGTCATCCGATTTCAGCGCGCCGTGGATTTCCGAAACTCCGTCGGCGAGCGCCGCGAGCAAAAGCGCGCGATTCGTGATCGATTTCGAGCCGGGCAAAATGACCTTTCCCGAAAGTTGCGAAGTCGGCGGAATAATTTGGAGCACGAAATCATT
The DNA here is from genome assembly GCA_043797545.1 of Patescibacteria group bacterium. Classification (GTDB taxonomy): domain Bacteria; phylum Patescibacteriota; class Gracilibacteria; order JAHISY01; family JAHISY01; genus JAHISY01. The sequence continues at coordinate 17,836 of JAZDPN010000004.1, forward strand.
TTACCGAATTTGCTAAAATCGCGGCGTGATCGCGGAAATCATTTCTCGTATTCTCCCGACTGCGCTCGCGGCGGACATCGCGCCGGTGACCTTGATCCCGCAAGAAGGCGATCTGGCCAGCAAATTTATTTCCGGGGATTTCGAGATTTACGATTTGGGAAAATATGTGATTTATCTTATCGAGTTTTTGATTTATATCGGTGGTGGTATCGCGGTGCTTTTCGTCGTAATCGGCGGCTACAAATATATCGTCGGCGGTTCGTCTGACAGTAAAGATGCGGGCAAAAAAACAATCGGTTACGCGCTCGCTGGTTTCGCGGTTACTGTTTTAGCCTGGGTAATCGTCAATTTCGTGCAAGTTTGGTTGACGAGCGGAGGTGCGGAAAGTAAAAAACTCGATGAAGCCCAAAAATATTGCGAAGCTCAGAAAGTTGAGGTAAATGCGATCCAAGCCGAATGCGCTTCAGCTTCTAGAAGCGGTCTTGATGCTTGTAACAAAATACCTAACGAGCAAGAGGCTGACAATTGTGTTGGGGGTCTTATAAAACAAACTTTAGACTGCACTGAAAGTAAGCGAAATCCTCAAAATAGTGGTTTCATGGACGTCGTAATGTCAAAAAAAGATTGCATGGATGAAAACTATGTACTCAAATGTAGTGAGGAAGAGCTTAAGGCAAATCTCAAGGCTAAATCGGATGAGGCTAAGGCAAAATGCGCTGAAGACTACATGAAATGAAAAATCAAAGTTAGTAGAACTTTAGTTATTTTGATTCTGTAAAATTTCCGCGTGGATATCCGCGCGCCACTTCCCGAGATTCTCGCGACGACGAGTCGCCATTTGAAAGCGCTCGCCGAAATCGGGCTGACGCGCGTTGAAGATTTGCTGAATTATTTTCCGCGGAAGTATCTTGATTTTTCCGCGCCGAAAAAATTAGCTGAATTGATTCCGAATGAAGTCGCGACTTTGGTCGGACAAATTGAAAATTTAAAATTTTTTCGTACGCCGCGCGGCCGCGTCGTGATTTCCGCGAAATTAATTACTGCGGACGGCGAAATTAATTTGACTTGGTTCAATCAAACTTTCGTCACGCGCGTTCTTCGTAACGGCGACGCGATTGCGATCTCTGGCAAAATTCAAATT